>JAGBNX010000026.1 GCA_017634155.1 Clostridia bacterium
CCTTGTAAAATTATACTTACATCTCTTGCACCGATATCTTTGTTTATTTTTTACTATTCCATTCTTTGTACATTCTTTTCCATAACATTTTGGACATATCTTTCCGTTTTCCATTTTTCGCTTCATGTTTTATTTCCTGAATATTTTTTCATTTTCTATATATTTTGTCAATACCTTTGTTAGGGCATTGCTAAAAAAGATAGATATTTTCTCCGGCAACGCCGTAGAAAGTGATTTGGTTCTTTTACTACATTTATTTATACATGAAGATAATGTTCTATGAATTTTCATCACTTCTATTCATTTTGGCAATACCCTAACAAAAACCGCAAGCCTTAATTTTTTTATTTAAGGTCTGTCTTTTTGTATTTTAGTTTCTAATAGAACTTAAAAAACTAGAACTTGATATGTTTGAAATTTTAATATCAGATTTCGGAGGCGAAGTATCTTTAATAATTTTGCCTTTATTTATCTCTATTGTTCTAAAATCGAATTTTCTGGCTACTGACATATCATGCGTTACGACTAAGACAGTAGTTCCGCGTTTGTTTATTTGTGCTAAAAGATCCATGATTTCGTATGACATAGAAGGGTCGATATTACCAGTAGGCTCGTCGGCAATTATTAAATTCGGATTATTTACTAAAGCACGCGCAATTCCTACTCTTTGCTTCTCGCCACCTGATAGCTCTCTTGGGTATCTATCTGCTTTGTCTTCCATTGAAAATAAGCTCAAAACATATGGCACTCTTTTTCTTATTGCTCTTGAACTCGCTCCGACAACTCGCATCACGAGCTCTATATTTTGAAAAACAGTCATGCTTTCTATTATTCTAAAATCTTGAAATACAATTCCCATAGTCCTGCGATAAAACGGAATCTTCTTTTTTTTCATTCCGACGAGATCTGAACCAAAAACACGAATCTTACCCGAAGTTGCTTCTTCTTCTTTCATAATTAATTTTAAAAGCGTACTCTTGCCAGAGCCCGATGCTCCGGTTATAAACACAAACTCGCCGGTATTTATACTTAAATTAATGCTTTTTAATGCTGTTACTGAATTAGGATAGACTTTTGAGACATTTTTAATATTTATTGACATTATTAAACTTCACAGCAATTTATTTATTTATTTTTATGATTTACATTAAATTCTTGCATATATTTATTGACCATAAGTGCAATTTTGAATACGATAGCTTCTTCAAAATTTCTTAAATCTAGTCCGGTATCTTTTTTAATTTTTTCTATCCTATAGACGAGCGTGTTCCTGTGAACAAATAATTTTCTTGCAGTTTCTGAAATATTTAAACTATTTTCGAAAAATTTATTTATAGTAAACATTAAGTCGCCGCCAAGTGAATCTATCGTACATTTTTTGAATACTTCTTTTAAGAAAATTTTACATAAATTAACGGGAATTTGATAAATTAATCTGGCGATTCCAAGTTGACTGTACATTGAAACGCTTTGTTCGTTTGAAAATACTCTTCTTACTTCTAAAGCAAGCTGTGCATGCCGAAAAGAATCTCGTACGTTTTCGATATTTTGAACTATAGAACCGACGCCTATGACTAATTTTATGTAATATTCCGAAGATACTGAACTAATAACAGAAACGGCTAATTTTTCGAGTCTACTTTCATCTATCGATTTTTCGATTTCTTTTACAAGAACTACTGAATTTTCACCAATATCAAGTATGTAATCTTTTGTCGCGTCCGGAAATATATTTCGTATAATATCTGGCAAATTCAAATCTCGCATAAAAGACTCTGATTTAATAACAAAACATACTCTATTAACTTTATCAGTTATTTTAAGCTCACGTGTTCGAAAATCGATTTCTCCAGGCAGCATACTGTCAAAAAGTAAATTTTTTATAAAAACTGACCTGCTATGCTTGTTATTATAATAAACTACAATTTGGCTTAAAGTGACCGAAAGCAATTCAGCATAATTTAATGCCAGCTCGTCTTCTCCGGATACAATAATTATAAATTCGTCTGTTTTTTTATCGCCGAAATATTTATATGTAAATCCGCCTTGTCTTATAAAACTATTACTCGAAACTAAACTGAAACTCTCGATTTCTGATTTTGTACCTAAAATTTGTCTGTTATTACACGAAATTATCGTTAATTTTTTATCAAGCACTCCGATGGTTCCGACTTCTGGAGGCATTTTGTTGATAATTTCTTGAAATTTTTCGCTTATCATTACAAAACTCCTTTACAAAATATGTGTATATTATACACAATAAAATTCAAAATTACAATAACCAAACGAGTATTTATAAAAAAAATAAAACATCACAAATAATTTTATGCTTGAAATTTGCACAATATGCATAATAATTAATATTTTATACTAGAAATTTTTGTTATATAATACAATTATGAACGTTCTAAATTGGATAAAAAAATATATAAATTTTGTACTTTTCCCGATAAAATGCGTTATTTGCAACAAAAAAAGCCAAAATTATATATGCAATAATTGTAAAAATTATTTGAAAAGTATTTTTAAGCCCAAAATCGTTGATAGTATTCGATATGAATTAACTTGCGTATCATGCTTTGAATACAAAAACGAAATTCGAGATATAATACACAAATTTAAATTTAAAAACTGCAAAGATATAGCATTAGTTTTATCAGATTTTTTGTATTTGGGCATAAAAAAAATATTTAAAGACGAAAAAATTGATTTAGTTACGTTTGTGCCAATATTCCCAAGTTCTCAAGACGATTTAAAATATAATCATTCTGAGATTTTGGCTAAAAAAGTCGCGAAAAAATTAGGAAAACCTATCAAAAATTGCCTAAAAAAAATTTATAATAATAAAAAACAGCACAAACTGTCGTTTTATGAAAGACAAAAAAACGTAAAAAACGTTTATAAGTCTCTGGAAAATTTTAAAAATAAAAAAATTTTAATCTGTGATGACATAATTACAACTGGTTCTACTTTGCTTGAATGCAAAACTGAACTCGAAAAATCCGGCGCAAAAGTTTTATGCGCCACAGTAGCTTTTACAGTTTTAGATATTTTAGATAAGTGAAATTATAAAAAAATTTTTTGATATGGTAGACTTGAATGTGTGCGTACGCTAATTATTATTTTACTATTAAAGAGGTGATTTTTAATGGCTAAAAAGTTAATTTCAGGAATTTTATCTTCACTAATGCTAACGTCAGGTATATTCCAAAATACATCTAAGGCGATGTATTATTTTAGTAGTAATGAAATTAATATGGGTTCGTATCCCTATGCGGAAAAAGTCAAAAATTGCTTTGATCATATTATCAAAGACATAAAAAATATTAATACAACAGATTCCGGTAGGCAAAATGGCTTATTGGAATTTCAAGAATTTATGAAATTGCATAAAAAATGGCTCGATAATGAAAAAAATTTGGAAAAATGGGAATCAAATGCAAATAATCAATTTATACTTGATATGCTCAAGGAAAACGCTAGTATATTAAATAAAAATTATAATTATGCGTCCAAAGATAGTTATGATTATTGTAAAAGCATAGTACTTGATGTTTTCGAAAAACTTTTGAAATATGATAAAATTTCAAAAATATGTAAAGGTTATATTTGTGAATCCAAAGAATTAGTCAAACAAATCAAAAAAGATTCAGTTAAAATTGATGACTCGAAAGCTAATATACAGATTTCAACAAAATTAATAAATCAGAGTTTTAATTGGGGCGCCAATATAATAAAATCTTTTGACCAATCAATTAAAGATAAAAATAATAAAATTATTACGTTTGAAATGTCGAATATACTAAGTGTTTTGCCTGTAGAAGAGTGGGGCCGTTTGGCTGCTCTTATTTCTAATATTGAATTAATTATGAAAATATATCTTGCAGATAAAATTAAGTAAATTTTAAAAAATAATTATTTTTGGGAGTATTTTGTCAAGCGAAAAAAATTTAGAAAATTTAATGCCATATAGTCAAGAAGCTGAACAATCAGTTCTTGGCGCTATATTGCTTGATAGCTCTTATTTGAATCTTGTTTTAGAAATTTTGCCAAATTCTGACTTTTTTTATGTTCCCAATAATAAATTAATTTATGAAAGTATAATCGATATGTTTTCGCTCGGCAAAAAAATCGATTATGTAACAGTTCTTGAGAATCTTCCTGTTGATAGCGTTCAAAAGAACGAAATAAAAAATTATATGCTAGATATAGTTCAGATCGTTCCGTCGATTTCTAATATCGAAAGCTATGCTAAAATAATTCAGGATAAATTTGAACTCAGAAATTTAATCTCGCTAGCGCGCGAAATTCTTCAAGAATCGACTTCAAGCGAACGAACTGATAAATTACTCGATTTTGCTGAACAAAAACTTATTGATATACGTTCTGGTAAGTCAAATCAGACGCTTGTAAGCATCAAAGAAGTCTTGATGGAAACTTTTGACAGACTTGATAAATTAAATTCTGAGTCGCAAACAAAAATACTTGGAATCCCTACGGGATTTGGCGATCTAGATTTTGTGATAACCGGACTTAACAAAAGTGATTTAATATTAATCGCCGCAAGACCTGCAATGGGTAAAACAAGTTTTGCTTTAAATATAGCAAAACATGTTTCTGAAAAATTAAAAACAGCTGTTTTTAGTCTAGAAATGAGCAAAGAACAACTGGCTTCGAGATTATTAAGCATGGAAGGCAAAATCCCCGGAAATAAATTAAGAAGAGGGCATTTAGATCCGGAAGAATGGGGGAGACTCACAGAAGCTTCGGAAGCTTTTTCGAATTCTAAATTATATATAGACGACACGGCCGGGATAACTGTCAACGAAGTGAAAGCCAAAGTAAGAAGACTCGGCGGAGTTTCGTTAGTATTAATAGATTATTTGCAATTAATATCTAGTGCGAAAAAAATAAGTAACAGAGTGCAAGAAATTTCAGATATAACGCGTCAGTTAAAAATCATGGCAAAAGAGCTTAATATTCCGGTTATATGTTTATCACAGCTGTCAAGAGCCAGCGAGCAGCGGTCAGACCATAGGCCACTATTATCAGACCTGCGTGATTCAGGTTCGATCGAACAAGATGCTGATATAGTAATTATGCTATATCGCGAGGGATATTATAAGCCCATGGACGAAAAAGTAGATCAAAACGAATGTGAATGCATAATCGCAAAAAATAGGCACGGTGAGACTCGAACAATAAGTTTGCACTGGGAGCCCGAATATACAAGATTTACTGCAAGAGAAAATTTTGAAAAAAAATAAAAAAAAATAAGAGATTTTTTATGAAAGATAAAATTTCTAGAGCTATTAAAGATTTTAATTTGCTTGAAAATACATGTTCGATTGTAATTGGCGTTTCAGGCGGAATGGACTCAGTTTCGCTTTTGCATTTTTTTGTTAATAATTTTAAAAATATAAAAATTATAGTCGCACATGTAAATCATAATTTAAGAGGTCGAGAAAGTCTGAGAGACGAAAATTTCGTAAAAAAATTATGTGATAATTTAAAAATCGAATGTATTACGGGTTCGTTTGATATTTTAAAAATTTCAAAAATTAAAAAAACTGGAATAGAAGAAACTGCAAGAAAAATCAGGTATGATTTTTTCGAAAAAATTTCTAAAAAAAATAACTCAAAAATTGCAACGGCTCATACTTTGTCTGATAATATCGAAACTGTTTTTTTGAATTTAACAAGAGGCTGCAGTCTTTCAGGTATTATGGGAATCCCGGCAAAACGCGATAATATTATACGGCCTATGATATATGTTACGAGAACAGAAATAGAAAATTATGTTAAAAATAATAAATTAAGTTACGTAAGCGACAGTTCGAATTTTTCAAATATATATTCACGAAATAAAATAAGAAATATAATTATTCCGGAATTTGTAAAAATAAATAAAAAATTTGAACAGAATATAGCACGTTTTATTGCTAATATTCGCATAGAAAACGAATATCTTGATAAATTATCAAAAGAAATTTTTTTTAAAATTAATTTCGAATGCGAAAAAATAAAAATATTGCCAGATGCTCTCAAAAATCGCGTTTTCAAGTTGATTTTGAATTATTTTAGTACTAATATTAATATTGAATCTAAGCATATTAAACTTGCAGATTATTTAGTAAATAATAGAATACACGCGTTTAATTTGCCTGGAAACAAAAAATTAATTATAAAAAACGGATTTTTGGTTTGCGAGGATTCAAATAAAACTGAAAATTTTAAAAGTTTTGATTCGAAAAATTTTTTTATTCGTGTAATTTCTGCGCAAGATTTAAATTTGAATTTTAAATATAAAGAATCAAGAGATTTTTTATTTGATTTAAAAAAAGATGTTTCGAATTTTGAATTTCGTACAAAAAAAGAAGGAGACGTTTTTTGTCCACAAAAAAGAGGCTGTACAAAAATTTTAAGAAAATTATTTAATGAACTGAAAATTCCTGTTAAAAAACGCAAAGAATTAGGAATTCTTGTCGACAAGTCGCGTGGTGATTTAGTATGGGTAGAATCTATTGGAGTTTCTGAAAAATATAAAATAAATAATAATTCAAAACTAATCGGCCAAATTTGTATTAAATAATTTCAAAATATGAAAAAATATATAAAAAATATATAAAAAGAAGGTAGTAAAGAATGTCTAATCACAAAAGAAAAATCCCGAAAAATATTATAATATTTTTAATAGTTTCTGTGATTGTAATATTAATCGCAAGTGTAATAAGTAATATGATGTCCCAGAAAACTAGAAATTATTCTGAGATAGTAAATAAATTTAGAAATCACGAAGTCGTAGAATTCAGCATGAATCTGGGCTCCGGAGACATGAATATAAAGCTCAAAAATAACGAATATATTCATTTTACGGCGCCGAGCGCAGGACTCATGTATAAAGATATCAAAGAATATATAGACAGCTATGATAAAGCGCATCCCGAAGCTCCTATGACTTATGATTTGGTAAAAGCTGCAGAGACTTCTTGGATATTTAACGCTCTGACTTATGCAGTTTTGCCGATGCTTTTATTTGGTTTAATGCTTTGGTTTATCATGCGCAAGGTTACTATAATCGGCGGTGACAGCAGTAAGTCACTTTTTGGGAAAAATAAAGCGAAGAAAGACATGGGGGAGACTTCTAAGATAAAATTCGATATGGTCGCCGGTCTAGACGAAGCTAAAGAAGAAGTCGTAGAAGTCGTAGATTTTCTAAAAACACCTGAGAAATATAGCAAGTTAGGAGCAAAAATCCCAAAAGGCATATTATTTGTCGGGCCTCCGGGGACTGGTAAGACACTTTTGGCAAAAGCTGTTGCTGGCGAAGCCGGAGTGCCGTTTTATTCTATGTCTGGTTCTGATTTTGTGGAAATGTTCGTAGGCGTAGGTGCTTCGCGTGTTCGGGATTTATTCGGTCAAGCAAAAAAGACTGCTCCATGTGTTGTTTTTATCGACGAAATCGACGCTGTAGGCAGGCAAAGAGGTTCAGGCCTTGGAGGCCACGATGAGCGCGAGCAGACTCTCAATCAGTTACTAGTCGAAATGGACGGCTTTGAGACTAACGAAGGTGTTATAGTCATAGCGGCAACTAACAGAGCAGATATTCTTGACAAAGCGCTTGTCCGTGCAGGAAGATTCGACAGAAGTATATTTATAGGCTATCCGGATATTAAAGGCCGCGAAGATATATTAAGAATTCACGCAAAAGGCAAGCCGTTTGATAAAGACGTAAAATTAAAAGACGTTGCCAGAGCTACAGCCGGATTTACTGGTGCAGATCTTGAAAATTTGTTAAACGAATCGGCGCTTTTGGCTGCAAGAAAAAATCAAGAAGTCATAACAAATAAAAATCTCGAAGAAGCTACTATAAGAGTTGTAGTAGGCCCTGAGAAAAAATCGCATGTTATGAGTAAAAAAGAAAAAGAAATTACAGCATATCACGAAAGCGGTCATGCTATTGTGACTTATTTTTGTAAAACTCAGGATCCTGTGCATCAAATTTCTATTATTCCTACGGGTTCAGCCGGAGGTTATACTCTTTATTTGCCTGAAAAAGATCATATGTATGTTTCTAAAACAAAAATGCAAGAAGAAATTTCTACTTTGCTTGCGGGCAGAGTCGCCGAGAGCTTGATATTTGATGATATTTCGACCGGAGCTTCTAACGATCTTGAAAGAGCAACACATATGGCGAAATCTATGATAACGAAATATGGCATGAGTGATGAAATTGGTCCTGTCGTTTGTGATAGACCTGAAAATTCGTTCATAAACTCTGATAAGATATACTCTGAGGAGTTGATAAGTAAAATAGACAAAGAAGTAAGTAATTTTATACGCAAGGGCTACGAAAAAGCTAAAGAAATTTTAGAAAAAAATATAAATATTTTGCACAAAGTCGCAAATTCACTTATTGAAAAAGAAAAACTCAGCGGCGACGAGTTCCGTATGTTAGTAGAGTCTTTATAATATAATTAAAATAAATTTTGTAATTAAAATAATTTCAGGTGATTAATTATGAATAATATGAATAATTGGAATTCGGATAGTAATAATCAAGATAATAATAATCAAGAACATGAAAATATTTATTATGATAATTATTTTAATAATTTTAATACTAGCGAAAACGAATTAAAAATTTTAAAAAAAAAGAATAAAAGAAAAATTTATATTATAATTTATTTAACAATTAGTTTTATTTCAGTTTTATTGGTTATATGCACATATTTTTTAAAATCTAAAAAAATAGATTTTTCGGATGTTATAAGTCAAAAAATCGAAAATATCGAAAATAGTAATTTAAAATCGCAAGAAAGTTTAAAAATTCCGGAAAATTTAGATGCTCCCCAGGGATTACCTGCTTCGGAAGTCTATAAAAAATGCTCAAAATCAGTCGTTGGAGTTTTTGTAGTTCGCGAAGGCTTTAGTATTTTTTCAGGTCCTATGCAAAGTCAAGTGCTTGGCTCTGGTATAATTATAAAATCTAACGGATATATACTGACTAATGCACATGTCGTCGAAGGCTGCGATCAAAATTCAGATATATCCGTAACTTTTTGCGATAAGCCAGACGATAAAATTAAAGCAAAATTAATCGGCAGAGATAGAAGCACAGATATTGCGATAATTAAAATTGATAAAAATAATTTAGAAGCTATAGCTCTTGGCGATTCTTCAAAATTAGAAATCGGAGAACAAGTATATGCAATAGGCAGCCCGAATGGTCTTCAGGGGACTATTACAGGTGGTATGATTTCTTCTTTAAATAGAAAAGTATACGACGACGTCTGGAGCACGAATTTTATACAAACAAGCGCTCCAATTAATCCGGGAAATTCCGGTGGACCTTTGGTTGATAGTTCCGGAAGATTTATAGGCGTAAATACTTTAAAAACCGAAAATACAGAAGGCATAGGATTCGCTATACCCGTAAACGATGCCGTAAAAATTGCTGAAGATTTAATAAATCACGGTAAAGTATTGCGCCCGGCGATAGGTGTAACCGTTAACGATAATCTTGTTATTGAAAGAATTTCAGAAAAAAGTGAGCTAAGCCGGAGTGTAAGTCGTGGTGATATGATAATCGGAATAAACGGAAAAGTTGTTAAAAATCCCAGTGAACTTGTAGAAGAAATAAAAAAGCATTCAATTGGAGATACTGTTGATATAAGTGTGCAGTCAGTTATTTTGAAAAAAGTTGTAAGTGTTAAACTAAGAGAGTTAGATTGATTTGATTTCTTTTTAATTCAGACTTTTTATATTTTTTTGTTTTAACTGAGTTTTTTTAATGGCTTTTTCTAAAAGTGCGACACCTCCAATGATACCAGCTCCGCCTGCAATACCCAGTCCAACGTAACCGGCATATTTAATTTTTGAGTCTGAATCTGAATCTGTAGTTAATTTTTTTACCCATTTGTGTACTTTATTTTTTTTTGGATCTACGCACGACACCCCATGAATGCGTCCCATATCTACAAATCCACATTTTTCAGCAACTCTGTTAGAGCCTTTATTGTTGTCTACTATGTACATAACAATAGATTTGCCCGGTGAGAAACCATCTTTATACAATTTTAAGCTCAATTTTGTTATTAAACTTAACGCTTTTGTAGCAATACCCTTACCCTGAAAATCTTTATCTATAACATAACCTGACATAAGATTATTTTCTTCTAATAAGTTAAGATAAATGTGCCCGACAATTTTTGGTTCTTTAAACTTAATTTTAGTTTCATTATTTTTAATTTCTTCTTCTGTTTTAGATGTCTCATAAAGTTCATAAAATCTTATCATAAAATTTGCACTATTTGGATTAGAAGCGCATGAATTAGAAATTATATCTTTGAAATCTTTTTGCATACTATCGTTACTAAGTGATAATTTATTATGTACCCAATATTTAAGATATTTTCGACTTTCATCATGCAAACAGTCAAAGATTCTCATCCAATCTTTGTAGTGTTCTTTACCTATTGGTACAAATTCTATTTTTCCTGTGACAAATTCTTTTTCCGGATTATTTTTATTTTTTTTGGTTGTATAACCTGATAAAAATTTTAAATACTCATTACTTGTAGCTTTTTTGAACATCTGTTCATATTTCTTATTACTTGAAGAAATAGTACACTTGCTAATACTGTAATTCCCTGAATCTTTTGCTTGGGTATTACCTGGAACTGCAGTAGAAAGCATACAAAGCATAGCTGCAATTTTTTTGCCGATTTTTTTCATAAATTTTACCTCCGTTTTTTTAATTAATAAATTTATTTAATTACGTTAATTTTTTCCATATTTGTATATTCTAAAAATTAACTTAATGCTGGGAATATTATATCATATTAATTAGACAAAATCAATTTTTATAGCTATAAAATTTTTAAAATATTAATCTAAGTATTATTAAAATATATACTAAATACAAAAATTTAAATATTTTTTCCGGCGGCGCCGGAGAGAATATCTGTTACCAATTTCGAAGGAAGTCTATTACAGTCTTAACAACTAAATCTTCCAAGTAATATTTTTGTATAGTTTTAAAATTGGTATTTTATTCTTTATTCCAGCATCGTCGTAGAAAATATTTCTATTTTTTAAGTCTTGTAGATAAACGGGAAAATGTGATAGAATAAACAGAAAAATGTGGAGGTTTATTATGCAAGTAAACGCTCAACAAGAAAGTAATTCGAAATTTAAATACGAAAAAATCAAAAAAATTTTAAATAATCCAGCTGTAAAATTTTCGCTTAGCAGTATCGGTGTTGTCGCTGGAATTGGAACTTTGGGTTTGGTTGCAAGATTAATTTATGATAAACTTAATAATAAAAATAATGAAATTAAATTAGATGCTAATGATAAAAAATTTATTGCAAAAAATTTCTTCTTATGCAAATGGGGAGGAGGAAATAATCTTTGTTGGAATGATGTTTTTATTCAATTTTTAATGTGTCCGGATATTAGGTGCGGAGATTACAAATCTGAAAAAATAATGAAAACGATAAATTGGATTAATAAAATTCTTGGAGAAAAATACAACGGCGATTTTTTGGACAGAAAAATAGAAGTTCCACCAGATGTTAGACCGGTACCAGATGGCTTAGAAAGTTATTTAACCGATGGTTTAGGTCATGACCCCATTAAGATGATTTGGGGTAAATATAATTCAAGAAATTTTGAAGACTTGAAAGTTGTGAATTATACGTACGTATGTCATTACCCAATTGGAAATGAATTGTTTAAAGATGGCTTTATTACATATTCTAATCGACCATGCCTTTTGAATTATTTGGGAGATCCTAATAATAGAGAAAAGAATTATATTGTAAATATAATAGTTAAAAGTAAAAAGATACTCTGGAATTTATCTGAATGTTTTCAATTATCGACCAGAAATTATTACCCAACATACATTATAGTTCATGATGATGTTCACTATACTAATCCAACACATGTTTTTGCGTATTATGTGATCTATGATGAAAACATGAAAATAAAATATTTTTTGAAAGTAGATGATTTGAAACAAAATATGAAAATTGTACCAAAAGATAAAGTTTTGAAAGACCTAAATATCTATAGTGTATTTTGGTTCGTTTTTTCACGTGGTGACATAGTTAAGAAATATTATGTGCCTAGATAATTTAATTCGTAATACATTAAATCACATTTTGATTTAATATTAGACTTCTTTCGAAACTGGTAACAGATATTCTCTCCAGCGCCGCCGGAGAGATTTGCACTGTTATCTAAAAAATTATAATTTTTAGTAATCATAAGCAAATGACATTGGGTCAATTTGTATGCCGTTTTCTCTTATTTCAAAATGTAAATGCGGACCTGTTGAGAATCCCGTGCTTCCTACATAGCCAATTATACTACCTCTGGAAACATTTAAGCCTTGGCTTGTGCTTATTCTGCTTAGATGCGCAAAATATATTTGATATCTTTTGCTATTATATTGGAATGCTGCTGTGACTAAATTCCCGTAACCGCCGTTGTAGCCATATGCTGCAGATGTTATAATCATGTCGATAGGCGCTCGAACGGGTTTGCCAAATATGCCGCTGCCGCCTATATCAGTTGCGCCGTGTGCTTTTTTTCGCTCATGTTTATCATAAAAACCTGATGTAATGTCTGTAAAATTTTTAACTGGCCATAGCAATCTTGGTTTGTTCCCACTAAATTTAGGAATATACGCTTTATTTTTATTATTATCTTTATTTTTCTTATTTTTTTCTTTCTTCTTTTGTTTTTATCTTTTTTTTTCTAGTTCTAGTAACGAACGATAATAATTATCAATTTCAGAATCAATTCTTCTAAGTTCGGCGTTTTCTCTGTCGAGTTCGCATTGAATACGTTCTTGAGTTTGTTTGCTTTTTTCGTAAAGTTCATCTAGAACTTTAATTTTTTCTTTTAAATTTGCTTGTTGTTCTTCAAGCATATTTTTTGTTTCTTGAATTTTAAGCTTTAATTTTTCGATATTATTAATCGATTTTTTAACGTCATCAAGTTCTTCTATAATTTTATTCTTAAGACTAATAAATCTTTGATATATATATTTTAAAATTTGAATTCTGTCTATAAAATTCCTAAAATTACTGGCACCTAAAATAATTTCATAAGTATTTGGAATTTTTCCCATGTACATAAGACGAAGAAATTTTTTCAGCTTTTTTTTTAATTTTTTTATTTCTTGTAATTTTTGAGCTTTTAATTTTTCTAGTTCTGATATTTTTTCTTGAGATTTTATTATTTGCTTTTGCATTTGCTCGATTGAAAAATTAATTTGTTCTATTTCTTTTTCAGTATCGCTGATTGTTGCTTTAGTATTTTTTTGAAAAGAACGTTCTTTTTGAATTTTTTTCTGTTGCTCTCGCATTTTTCTTGCTATTTTATTTTTTTTTTCACGCAAATCTGAAATATTATTACGTAAATTCGAAAAAAAATCAGCACAAGAAATCAAACTCGTTCCAAATACAGAATTAAACAAAAAAGAAAAAGCTAAAAAATTATATAATATTTTTTTTCTATTTTTACCAAGCAACTGCCATCCCACCCTCTTGTTTCAAATATTTTTTTATCGAAATAATGCTAGAAAAAATTCCTAAAATACTACCGGCAATAAAAAAATAAACGAAAATTTTCTTTAGCATTACGTCAAACAGCGAACTATCAAGCGGAATTATACTACTAATAAGCAAGAGCGCTTGAGTGCTAATTAATTTTAAAATAATCGACGAAAAAGCAGCCGATATTAAGCCTATAATTAAGCCTTCGACTATAAACGGCGAGCGAATAAACGCATTAGTAGCTCCGACTGATTTCATTATGCTGATTTCAAATCTGCGATTGTACATCGTGATTCTCACAGTATTTGAAATAAGCATCATAGAAACAGCGGCCAAGCCAATTGTAATCCAAAATCCCACAGTACTTACAAGTCTTTTTAATCCTGCAAGTTTTTTAGCAATTTCACTTCTGTCACTTACAGAATCTACTTCTGGTATATCAGTTATTTTTTTTACAGTTTCTTCGTAATAAGATAAATCTTCCATGCTTACTTTGAGAGCGTCCGGAAACGGGTTTTCGTCTTCTTCAAAAATATCGTTTATAGAATCGCCTAAAACTTCTTTGTAATTTTCTAAAGCGTCTGATTTTGGATAAATATTACATGCAGCTACGTTAGGAATATCTTCGATTTCAGATTTTAGATTTTCCAAATCCTGACTGGAATTTTCTTTTATATAAACAGTTATATTATTATTAAACTCAATATTTTTAAGTGCGACTTGTATATTTTGATAAATTAAAAATACAATTCCAGTCATAACAAAACAGCAGACCATTATCACTACCGATGCAAAAGACATAAAACCGTTTATATATAAATTTCTGAAGCCTTCTTTTACAAAATACTTTAATAAACTGCCTGATTTTCTCATATAAAATATCCTAAGCAGCTTTTGAATCTAAGCGATCCGAGTTTTGTAAATTTTTCAAATTTTTTAAATCAGAAGCCAAAAAAGTAAAAATATACGCCGCGGTCGCAATATAAGTTATTTGCAAAACAGTATTTAACGAGTTAAAACTTTCGAAATTACGAATTAAATTTGGGACTGAATAACAAAGAGTAACAAAAACCGCAGGTATGCCAAACACAAAGCAACGGCGTTTGAAATTTTTATCGTAGCATCTGACATAAAAATTAGAATAATAAACAAAAAATAACAAAGTCAAAGACTGCGCGAGAATATTATAAGCATCCGGCCTGCCGATTTCGAAAGAAAAAAATAGCATCAAAGAAATCAAATAAGCAAAAAACGGCATGTAGACTATAATCTGAGCTTTCTTAAACATGTTTTTGTTTCTAAAATGCGCATAAAATACAAACAAAAAGAATAAAGAAGATAATGCAAAGAAACTAGCTAATAAAAAATATTTTACTTTTGAATCACTCGGTGCTTGATTTTTGAAATAACAAAAAGAAGACCATAAATATAAAAAGCAACAAACAGCACTAATTACTGTCAAAGGCATATTTCTGAATAAATATTCTTTTTCTTTTTTTTCATATAAAAATGCCGAAAACAACATAGCCAAAAAAACGCACGCCGAAAATATTAATGCAAAAGTCGTAGTTCTAACCAAAGAAGAATCTACAAGTTCTAGTATGACTTTTACGGGGAATATAATAAAACCCAGTATTCCCAAAATTCCAAGTGTAAACTTTTTATCCAAAGTTATCCCCTCTCTCTACATAAAAATTAGCTTGACAGCTTATGCTTGATATTCTAGAATACAAAACGCGGTGTGTCAAATTTGTAATATTTAGTTTTTATAAAAAACATAAAAAGAAAGAAGTGTTTGATATTTTTAAAAACATAAATTTGGAATATCTTAAAAAGAAATCGATATCTTTTGGGGCTGCGTTTTTATTAACAGCACTTTTGCCGACTGCTACAGTTATAATACGCGGTATGTCAGAAGAGTCAGATATTAGTAACAAAAATCAAAAAATTAAAATTTATGATTCAAGTTCTGGTAAAGAAATAGAAATTAGTCTGGAGGAACTTTTGATTGGCGCTTGGCCCGCAGAAATTCCTTTAAATTGGTACTCTAAAGCCGCTGAAGCAGTTAAGGCACAAATAATAGCAATATTCAGCTATTTTTTGTACCAAAACGGAATAAATTCAAGCTTAGATTTAAATTACAAAAAAGATTCTTGTATAAAACATTTCGCGTATTATTCTTTAGAAAAGCGCAAAGAACTTTGGGGTGATAAATTTGAAGAATATGAAAAAATAGCTAAAAAAGCCGTAGGTGAAGTCAAAGATCTAGTACTATGTTATGATAACAAACCAGCACTCGCTATGTTTTTTTCATGTTGCTATAAAAAAACAACGCCTTGTTCAGTAGGATTTTCGCAAGATTTGCCGTATTTGCAATCAGTTGAAAGCAAAGAGTGCGATTTCATGAATCTTGAAAAAAATTTTGAAATTTCCAAGTCAGATTTAGCAAAAACTTTAAAAGAAGGATTCGCAAACGAAGAATTATCTAAATATTTTGGAACTTTAAAAGAAAAATATTCAATCGAAGAATTTTCTAAAAAATTAGATGATACTAAACCTGAAGATTGGTTCAAAATTTTAGAAACGAACGATACTGGTTACGTTTTGAAAATGAAATTTTTGGATTGCGAAATTATAGGTCATAATTTTAGGCATATAGTTGGCACAATGAAAATACGCTCAGCAAACTTTACTATAAACTTTGATCCTGAGACAGAAAAATTTAATTTTAAATCTTTGGGATTTGGTCACGGTGTAGGAATGAGTCAATGGGGAGCTAAATTTATGGCAGAACAGGGCTGTACTTACGAGGATATATTGTTTCATTATTATCCGGGTACAGAAATTAAAAAAATTTAATAATGCTCTCTCCGGGCGGCGCCGGAGAGAATATTTGTCGTCGATAAATGCAGTCTTTATAGACATTTCGAAGATAATTACAATGTTTCAAGCGCAGTCGAGAAATTATTTTTTCCAGTTTTTAAAAAGATTTACTCTTTATTTTCTGTATAGCTAGAAAAATTTGTATTTATATTTTTATTATTTTCTTGTTTTTTTAATTTGAATTTTTCTGTTGTTAAATTAGGCGCTATTAATTTTGGCCCACCGTATGCTAATAATAAATTTTGTTTATTATAATTATTATAAATCTTAGGATCTATGTGTAAACCGCCCGCAACTTTTTCAATTTCTTTTTCGTTTATATTTTTTTCATCTAAATTCTTATTTTTATTGTTTTTATTCATGATTATCACCTCTAGTTAATAATTAAATTAATTTTTGTTCATAATAAAATTATGAGTACAGTATTTATTTTCTGAATACAACGAATTATTAATCGTAAGTCTTGTATTTGAACAGCCACCGAGACATCTGGAAGCATATTCGCATGTTTTGCAATTCCCTGATAAATCTTGAGCTTTAAAATTTCTTCGCCAAGAAAACGAATTAGAATCTTCCCAAATTTCTCTTAAATTACGATTTTTTATATTGCTTTCGATGTATTTTTTGTCTCTTATAGACGTACAGCCTACAATATCGCCGTTATGAAGTAACCCAAAACTACTAATTCCGGCGCTGCAGCCATTGAAGCTCCCAACTGGCTCACCGTAAGCTTCACTCAAAATTTCGTCTAGTTTATAATTATAATATCCGATACAGTCTGCAGGAAATATATGAATTCCGTCTTTGCCTTTTTGTTCGTACAAATAATCAATAATATTAAATAAATCTTTAGGGTCAAGAACCCAATTTTTATTTTTATATAAATTTCCCATGGGCAATCCGAGTTGAACCTGCCAACAGTTTACTTTCATACTTGCCAAAAATTCTCTTATATTTTCTAAATATTTATAATTTTGTTTCGTAAGAGTAGTAATACACCCGGTCATGATATTATATTTATTAAGAATTTCAAGTGAATTTTTAATTCTTGCAAACGAACCAGGTCTTCTTATAAAATCATGAATATTCTCAGGCCCATCCAGACTTATCATTACTCTTAGATATTTAATTTTAGCAAGTTCCTGAGCAATATTTTCAGTTATAAGCCAGCCGTTTGATATTATATTCATGGGGATATTATTAGCATACAAATATTTTATCAAAATTAATAAATCGGGTCTGACAAAAGGTTCACCGCCAGATAAATTTATCCATCTGAGATTTATATCTTTGCACATATCGATAAATTTTAAAGCTTCAAATGTAGAAAGCTCGTCTGGCAGAGCTTTACTGCAAGAAGAACCGCAGTGTTTACAGCGCATATTGCAAGCCATAGTAACTTCCCAGACGCAAGTCACCGGATAATTCATATTTTAATCACTCCTGATTCAAAAAATAAGCAATAATATATAATTTTTTGATTTATATATTGTGCAAATTATATCATAAATTTCGAATCATTTCAAACGTTACAATAAATAAAATTACTTATTTAGAAATTAAATTTACGTTCTATTTGACAAATTATTTTTTCGACTGTATAATTAAATCATTTAGTTCGACGGTAAGTATGTCAGTAGGAGTCTTTGTGAGAAAATTCAGCAGGAAAAGAATAGCAATATTGCTTGCATGTGTATTTATTTCCGGAAATAAAATTTCGGCGATGAATACCGGAATTGCTAAGAAAGCGATTCCTTATAATGAAAGTTTTGAGGATAAAACAACGAATTTTAGTTCTGAAACTAAAATTCAGGCTTCGCCAAGAAATTTGCCCAAAAATTTAAAGCCTCTTTATTATACTTTGGTTGCATTGGGGATTCCTATTGCAGTGATTTTAGTTATTTTGGGTATTAAATTTTTCGGTAAAAATTCTGGTGACCAAGAACAAAACACAAAAGGCAAAGTCTATTATGGTATTGGTAAGTTCAAAAGTATTGAAGATTTAAAAGATGCTTGGGAAAAAAGTTTTGGTAATTGGAATGGGGAAGCTTCTTCTTTTGTGGATTATTTAGAAGAAATAGATAAAAAATACACTGAAGAATTTAAAAAAGAAGTCAATGATAAAGTAACTACTGAATTGATTAAATCAGGTGATTCAGGTGCCAAAATTTATTTTAACGGTGATAATTTTGATTGTTACAATAATTTAGATAAAAAATTAGATTTAACTTATTATGAGCGCGAAATTATATCGGGAATTGTTAAGCTTTTTAAAGATAGGTTGGGGATACGTCCTTGTAGTGTGAGACGTTTCCCTCATAGCTTTTATTTTGATTTTTGGGCTAATGAAAGCATTTGCACAGGGGTCGCAACCGTATGTAAGGAGATGGATAGTTGGTATTGTGATCTTGGACTTCGCAATTAATTGATTTTTTTGAGAACAATATTACTGGATTAATAGGGACTCGTATATTTTTTACAATTTATTTGTCAAAAAATCTATTGACTAGCTTATTCGTATTTGATATTATTCTCAGCGTCTCTTCAAAAAATTTAATTAAGAGGTGGTTTCAAATCGCGAAAGATCTGCAGATTAACGATGAGATAAGAGATAAAGAAATTCTTCTAGTAGATGAAAACGGGCCTATCGGTGTTCGTTCGTCAGACGAGGGGCGTAGACTTGCTTTTGAGCGAAAATTAGATTTAGTAAAAATTGCTCCTAATGCTTCACCGCCTGTTTGTAAAATAATGGATTACGGGAAATTTTGTTTTGATCGCAAAAAAAAAGAAAAAGAAGCTAAAAAAAAACAGCGTACTATAGAAATTAAAGAAATTAAGCTTTCAGTCAGAATAGACGTCGGAGATTTAAATACTAAGTGCAATCGTACGAGAGAATTTATATCAGCCGGCAATAAAGTTAAAGTTTCTGTGAAATTCAGAGGAAGAGAGCTTCAGCATACTGAACTTGGCTTTGATGTTTTGAGTAAATTTTACGAGCTTTGCAAAGATTTTGCTGAACAAGACGGGAAGCCTGCGCTTGAAAGCAAACAAGTTTCGGTCATACTTGTTAAAAAGAATTCGAAATCTCTTGACAAAAATAAATTTTCAGGTAAGAATAAGAGAGAGCCTGAGGCTTCTGCCAGAGAAAACGATAAAAAACAAGTTTTGTCTGCAAATTCTGAGAAAAATTGATAAAAAATAAATTTCATGATTTGTTTGGCAAATAACAATCAGTTCTTGTGATCTAAAAATTTAGTTTATTTTTTAATTAAAGTAGGGGAGGAATCTATGCATACATCAAAGACTCACAGTGGTGCGAAAAAAAGATTTAAAATTACCGGAAGTGGCAAGATTTTAAGATCTCACGCTAATAAAAATCATATTTTAAATAAAAAATCTCGTAAACGAAAAAGAAATTTACGAAAGAGGGCTCTCGTTGATTCTTCGGATATGAAGCGAATCACAAATTTAATCGGCTAGTAATATATCAAGTATAAGTATATAAGTATATGAGTATAATAGGAGGTTAGTTATGTCAAGAATAAAAGGTGCAGTTACCACTCGCAAGCGCAGAAATAGAGTATTAAAAAATGCCAAGGGCTATTGGGGTGCCAAGAGTAAGCACTTCAAGATGGCTAAGCAAGCTGTGATGAAATCCGGTAATTATGCATATATCGGCAGAAAGCACAAGAAGCGTGATTTTAGGCACCTCTGGATTACCAGAATCTCGGCTGCTTGCAGGTCTTTGGGAGTTAGTTATTCTGTTTTTATGAATTCTATTAAGAAAAAAGGCATAAATTTGAACAGGAAAATGCTTTCTGAGATTGCTATTGCGGATATGAATAATTTTTCAAGTATTGTAAAAGATGCATGCAATTTAAGCTAAAATATA
Organism: Clostridia bacterium; assembly: GCA_017634155.1. Taxonomy (GTDB): domain Bacteria; phylum Bacillota; class Clostridia; order Oscillospirales; family Acutalibacteraceae; genus Improbicoccus. The sequence goes on from JAGBNX010000026.1 coordinate 20,347, forward strand.
AGATATGAGTGACTGCTTATATTGGATTTGGTTACAGAATGCGTTAGGATTTGGCAGTAATAAAATTTCTGAGATTTTGTTAAAAATAAAGTCTGTTGAAGATTTTTATCATTCAGGGCTTAGTTTTTGGGTTTCGCTTTCTATTTTTACTCAGAGTGAAATTTTTAGGTTATCAGAAAATCTTGATAATGCGAAAAAAATATGCGCAAAGTGCGATAAATTAGGCTATAAAATAATAAGTTTGGAATCTGAAAATTTTCCTGAAATGCTTAAAAATACTTCGAATCCGCCGTGTGTTTTATATATAAGCGGCGATTTTTCTGTGTTATTAAAAAAATGTGTTTCGATAGTCGGCAGCCGTAATGCTACGATTTATGGTACTCAAATGGCTTATGAAATTTCAAGAGACTTGGCAAAATCAGGAATCACTGTTGTGAGTGGCGGTGCTTTTGGAATTGACAGTTCTGCGCATAAGGGAGCAATCGATGCTAAAGGCAATACTGCTGCCGTTTTGGCATGTGGCATAGATTATCCGTATTTGGTAAAAAATTCTTCGCTCAGAGAGAATATAACAAATTTTGGCGCTTTAGTTTCAGAGTATCCACCTGGATATCAAGTCAGGAGATTTAATTTTCCGGTAAGAAACAGAATAATCTCGGGTCTATCGCATTCGACTGTTGTTATCGAGGCAAGAAAAAAAAGCGGTGCTATTATTACGGCTAATCTTGCAGCTGAACAGGGTCGAGATGTTTTTGTTGTTCCGGTTCGATTTGAGAATCCGCTCTCTGAAGGCGTGAACGCTCTAATTGAAGACGGTGCTAAAGTTATAACATGTGCTGAAGATATATTAAAAGAAAATTTTAATTTTCAGAACAAAAATATTAATTTAAATAAAAATAATATAAATAAAATTTCTAAAAAATTAGATATTCCGGAACGTTTTAAATTTATTTTAGATAAAATGGGGGACAAAAAGATTCACATAGATGAGCTGAGAAATTTAACTAAAATGCCGGTTTATAAGCTTTCGGTAGAACTTTCAAAATTAGAACTCAAGGGCTTTGTAAAAAAATTTCCGGGTAAATTTTATAAATTAAATATTGAAAAATTTAATTAGTTTGCTATAATTAAAAAAGATTTATTTCTGGCTTATTTAAAAATAAAAAATTTTAAAAAATATTAATTTTTATAATTAAATACATGAAAAAAATAATTAATTTATCAAGAGTTAATTCTATAATTAAAACGATTTTGTCTATAGTTCTTACTTTTTTGAATACTATAGCGATAAATCTGACCGCAAAAATTTTTTTGTTATCTTTTTTAATTTTGAATTTATTTTTTCTAGACAAAAAAATAGAATTAAAAAAATTTAAAATAATATTATTTTTTTTGGTAATTTCGTTTTTTTCGAATATTTTTGTCACGCGCGGCAATATTATTTTAGATTTAAAATTTATAAAACTAACTGATTTTTTTATTCAAAATTTTTTTATGATGTTTTTGAGCATGTCAATATTTTGGGCGATTTCTGTTATTATGATTAGTTCGATTTCGGCGAGTGACATGCCTTATGTTGCAGAATTTTTATTAAAACCGTTAAAAATTTTTAAAATTAATATTTCAGAAATTTCTATGATAATTACTCTTGTGATGCGTTTTATACCTGTTGTTTTGAGCGAAATAAAAAAAATAGTAATTGCTCAGGAATCTCGTGGTGCAAATATTACAAAAGGCTCGATATTTAAAAGAGCTAAATTTATTTTTCCGATTTTTATTCCGGTATTTGCCTCGTGTTTTAGAAAAGCGATAAATATTGCAACGGCTATGGAATGCAGATGTTATGGTGCGCCGTTCGAAAGAACTAAGCTTAAAGAAAATAAAATAACAAAATTTGACATAATTGCAATATTTATTGTTATTCTTGTGATTTTTGGGGTGCTTTTTTGCAATACTATCAAAATTTTTTAGTTGTTTTAAGATTTTTAGGTACGAATTATCATGGCTGGCAAATTCAAAAAAATGCTTTGAGTATTCAGGAAATTTTTCAAAACGCTCTTTTTAAAGTAATCAAACATAAAACTGATATAAAAGCTTGTTCAAGAACAGATTCCGGCGTACATGCTAATAAATTCTGTGTGAATTTTAAAACTAATATTTTAATTAAACCTAAAAATTTAATTCTGGCTATAAATAAATTTTTGCCAGGCGATGTAAAAATTATTGATTGCATGAAAGTCCCAGAGAATTTTCACGCAAGATATTCGTGCACAAAAAAAGAATATATTTATAAAATTTATAATCATAAAATTCTGGACCCGTTTATGCATAACAGAAGTTTCCATTTTTGGTATCCGATAGATTTAAATTTAATTAATAATATTTGTAAGATTTTTTTAGGTTATCATGATTTTAGTGCTTTTTGTTCTTTTGATAATCGTGAAAAAAATAATATGTGTAGGAATATTAATTATTTAGCTGCCGAAAGAGATAAAAATAACGAAAATATTATAGAATTTAAAATTCAGGCGGACGGATTTTTGTATAATATGGTAAGAATTATAATCGGCACGCTTTTGAAAGCGAATTATAAAAAAATGAATTGTTTTGACGTAAAAAATATTTTAGAATCTAAAAATCGCGCTCTTGCAGGTGATACTCTGCCTGCTTGCGGACTTTATCTTAATCGAATTTTTTACGGAGAATTAATTATATGAAAATAAACAAAATTTTAATTATTTTTAGCCTAATAATTATTATTTTGAGTTTTCTGTCAGTTTTTATATTTTTAAATTTAAAAATTATTAAAACAAATAATTTTAAGAATTTTTTCGAAGATAATATTAATCGCATAAATAAAAATAAAAATTCGATAATAGAATCCGACGAAGTTATTCCGAATAATTTTATAAATTTCGGCAGCGATATTGCAGTAATTAGCAAATCAAAATTCATGATTTTATCGCCAAGTTTGCAAAAATTACTAGAAATAAATCATAATTTTAGATTTCCGGTTGTAAAAAATTCAGATTTCAAAGCACTTATTTTTGACGCCGACGGTAAAGATTACATAATTACGACTAAGTCAAAAATTTTAAATAAAAGTAGTATCGAAAACAAAATTATTACAGGAAAGATTTCTGACAAAGAAAATTTGGCTTTAGTTACAGAATCAGACGAATATTGCTGCGAACTCAGAGTTTTGTCTTTAAATAATAAAGATATTTACAAATATTGTTTTGCAAGAATGTACGTAACAGACGTCGCGATTAATGATTCCGGAGATAAAGTTGCAATCTGTGGATTAATTTCTGAAGACGGCGTGACAAAATCAGTTATTCAAGTTTTTGATTTTAAACATGAAAAACCGATTTTCTCAAAAGCATTTGAAAATAATATTTTTTCGTTTATTGAATTTTTTGATGATAATAATTTTGCTGTAATAGGCGACAATTTAGCATTAAATATTAAAAATTTAGGCGAAAATATTAACGAATTTAATTATCACGGCAAGATTTTATGTCTACATAGTTTTAATAAAAAATCAGGTATAGCACTTAGTTTTTCTCCAACTAACGATGAACGAGATCAATATGTTATAATTTTAAATAAAAATAATAATAAGACTACAAAAATCAAAACTGGTAAAAGATTAAAATCTATAGTATTATATAATAATTTATTTAATAATAAAGTTCTGGCAGTGTCAGAATCACAGATTTTTATTTTAAAACCAAATAGAAAAATTTTACATAAGAAAAAAATTCCCATAAGTACGCAAAAGGCGCTTTTGGCATCAGGTTTAAAAGCTTATTTACTCGGCATCGGAGAAATTTCAACAGTAAAAATCTAAATTTTATTAAATATCAAGCTTGCAAAATAAAATTAGTTATTATAAAACAGTTCAGGGAGCACCAGTTGGAGTTTTTATGCTGAATTTTTAATTTTAATTTTAGGGAGGAAATTTCATGAGCAAATCCAATAGTAGTAATAAAAAGAAAATCGCGATTGCATTAATGAGTACATTGTTTTGTGCTGGGAACGGCAACAGAAATAATATTTCGGCCATGAATACGATTGAAAAAAATAAAACTCAAAGTTCGCAAACCCTTGCGGCAGTAGGGGGGGCGGCTGTTCGTAATAATCAGTCTAGTAAACAAGGACTTACTAAGAATCAGAAATTAGCGATAGTAACTGTTGTTACAGCACTTGTGGTTGTTTCTGCGATTGGTTTTACAATTTTGGGTGGTAAAAGTGGGCCAGATCAGCAAAGTAAAAATCCAAAATCAGGTAAAAATGAAAAAGGTTATGATTACGTTAAAGAAGTCTGTAAACGTTTAGATGGCAGCAAGTACAGTAGTATGCTAAAGTCGTTTAATAAGGCAGTGGCTAAGATAAAAAGTTGTGAATTCAGTACGGAAGAGGCTGAACAGTTAGCGGAATTTTTAAAGGTTGTTAAAGGCGAAAAAAAAGTGTTAAAAAGAGGAGGTGTTTATGAGCCATTTATGTTTGGTAATAATGAGATTTGTGTAGATTTGGATGATGGTATGACTTACAGGCTTTATTTTAAAATTGGAGCTTTTGAGATACAGAAGCGTGAACGTAGCAATTATAGTAGTGAAGTTTTTTCTTTACAATTGAGTTATTATCAGTGATTTTTTTATCGAATTATCAACGTATTAAAATAACAGCCCCTAAACAAATTTTCTCCGGCGGTTGCCGGAGAGATTGTCTTGGCATCGGAGAAATTTCAACAGTAAAAATTTAAATTATTATTTAATACTAGAGTTTGACAAAATAAAATTAAGAATTATAACAACAGAAAATAGAAAGTATGAAATATGACTTGAATGAGTGAATATATTATGATAGAAGAAAAAATATGATGGAAAAGAAAAATGTCCAAAATTTGGCTGATATTAATGTAATTTAGCTCTTTGTTATGTAATATTTTTCAATAATATCGCTACACGAATAAACTACATATATTTGCTTGAATTTTTTTAATTCTTCTAGAACATTATTTTTTGATAAAACTTTCATATTATTTTTCAGATCATTTACCCACAAAAAATATTGGTATTGCAAAAAAAGATAGATATTTACTCGACGCCACGTAGAAAGTGATTTAGCACTTTTGCATTACTATATTCGCGTAATTCACGTATGAAAATAATGTTCGATGAATTTTTATAACTTCTATTCATTTTGGCAATAC
>JAGBNX010000027.1 GCA_017634155.1 Clostridia bacterium
TATGAATCGTCTTCTTCGTCATTACCTTGCTCGCTTTGCTCGTAAAACTTATTGTTGGTCTCGTTCTCTTTCTATGATTTCTTTTTCTGTTTCTTTATTTGCTTTCTTTTACTAGCTTTTCTATATATTTTGGCAATACCGCAAAAAAGTATTCCAGGCAATCGTGAAATCAACGATGAAAACACAATTGTTTTTGGTACAAATGAAAACGAAATTTATTGCATTAATTTTTGCAAGGATAAAGATGGTAGTGATTTATTACGAGTCAATGGTGGTAACAGACCATATTTTGTTTATTTATTAAACAAATAAGATTTAAAAAGAATTTCTCTCCGGTGCCGCCGGAGGTTATTTTTTACTTTTGTTGAATAATATCTGAAAAATCACAGTTAAAAAAATCTAGAATAAAATATAAATATAATAAATGTAACAGGAGGCAAGTATATTGGCAATCAAAATTTTTATCGATCAAGGGCACAATCCGAGCGGTTCGCCTAATGCCGGTGCTGAAGGCAACGGTCTTTTTGAGCAGGATATAACTTATAACGTAGGAAAATATCTTGAATCTATGCTCAAAAATGACCCCAGATTTGAAGTCAAAGTTTCACGTGATAATCCTGACACAGTTTTGGGTACAAGTAATTCAACAAGTTTGGCAGCAAGAGTCAACTCAGCAAATTCTTGGCGAGCTGACTATTTTTTAAGTATTCATGTAAATGCAAGTACAAATAACAGCGCCAACGGCACGGAATGCTATGTTTATTCTCAGGATTCAAAAGCATATTATTTGGCAACTGCAATATTAAATTCGATAGTTTCAGATTTAGGCACCAAAAATAACGGCGTTATGATAAGACCTTCGCTTTATGTTCTGAGAAAAACAAATATGCCGGCTGCTTTAATCGAACTTGCATATTTAACAAATTATGCCGATTCTATCAAATTAAAAGACGATCAATATAAATTTGCATCAGCAATATATCAGGGCATTTTAGATTATTTTAAATTCAGTTAATTTTTAATAATAAATATTTTTTTAAAAAATTAACAAATATTCTCTCCGGCAACGCCGGAGAAAATATTTTTTATCTAGTTTTAGCAATTATAGATAATAAAAACTAACATACTGGGTTTAAATAATTCTTCTTACAGCAATTAATTATAAATCTAACTCCAAGTTGATATTTTAACTCAGGCATAATATCATATAAATAATTATGAAGTTCTTTTGCGTTGCCTTTGATTTTACAACCAGCCCACGTTCCTAAATTCGCAATAATATCCAACACACTTAATTTCTTTCTACCGTTGATCCAGGGCAAAATCTCCTCGGCACCCATGCCATCAGGAGAAATTTTTTTAAGATCTGCAACTGCATCTAGTAATTTTTGTTTTGAATTTTCAGACTTCATTGTGTACTTGCAGTAATCTTCGAAAGACAATTCAACGTCAGGTGCAGCTTCATTCTGCTGCTCTTCTGTTACTCCTTCTTGCATTGCTCTGTTTGCTAACATAAACAGCCTCAACGCACACATTTCTTTTTTCAAAAGCTTCTCACCATGACCAGCGCAATCAACACGTGTATCACCGCCACATACAACCCATCCACCATTACAGGTGTTGCGACTAATTCCAAGCTTAAACTTGAGATAAGCAAGCACTGGATTAACATAACCTAAAGGGTCAAAATTTGCTAAATTATTATTAACTCCAGTTTCCATGTATTTTTTCATAGCAACGAACGAACGAACGATTATTATATGCTTTAATTTGGAAAATACAATATCAAAAATCGTCGTATTCTTGCCAGTAACTTCGTATGCTTTTTGATTTAAAGCAAAATAAATATTGTCGACAATAGAAGTGGCTCTCCATGCGCACTGTCCGCCATGCGTACACATCAATACCAAACAACTACATATGACATCTTCCCATCCGGGGTCATCGATATGATCGCGCATTAATATGATTTCTTTTGCTAGCAGTGCTTTGTGTGCATCATCCATAGCAAAAGCAGCAACAGTACTATTCACAAGATAAATGCCGCTATGCGAGAACCTATTTTTGACAAAAAAATATTCCCACGGAGCTTGTTCATCTTCTCCTTTCTCACACAACTCTCCGGTTGGCCATCCTTTGGTGTAGTCATAACCATTTCTACTGAATTTTTCGCACAATGTTTTCAAGCGATTCTTTAGCATATCCCCGTTAACGCCATTTACATCCACTTTATCAAGATCAGATAATACGTATTTTTTTAAGCTAGAATCTGTGAACTCATAGTATCCGCCATTTATAACAGCGTCAGGATCATAATCAGATTCCCTCTCCACGTCTTCAATGTTTTCTAAAATTAAACCTAGCTTTTTCTTAATGTTTTGTTCGTTATTTTTAGAAGAAATTTGATTAATAATTAAAGGTAAACCAATAATAGGAACCGCTACCGCTACCGTTAACAACACCACTTTCAATACTTGTTCCCGAGATACCGCGCCCTTATCTTTACTCTTATCAAAATTACCGGATACACTAGTTACCGGACGATCTGATAGCATTGCTTGGGCTTTACCACCAAAACCCAAAATAAATGCCAATGCTGCTGCAACTTTGCGCTTACTGTGACGATAATTTTTCATAAAATCTCCTTTTAAAACTTAAAATAAATTTTTACATCTATGTGCTTCAACAAACACACATATTGGCATTAGTACATCACAAATTTTTTGTTTCGTCAAATAATTTGTCAATCTAAGCGTCTCGCCTAATGCCGCTGCTGAAAGCAAGGGTCTTTTCGTCGTAACTGAAGAGCTCGTAGCCGGTTCAAAATGCTAATATCTGTGTGTCAAACAAACAAAAATTGGTACACATTTTCTTAAATTTTCACAGACCGCGCTGGCATCAAAATCAGCGACTACCATACCACCCTTGAAAGCCTTTGCAATCAGCTTAGCTGGCTCGTGCTTCTTAGTGTAATCAGTGGTTTGAAATCCGTTCTCATCAGTAACAACCGGGACAACCGCGGGCTTTCCAGTAACCTCTATATAATCAAAATTATTAGAATTTTCCTTAACATTAGCCAACGTTTCTGAACACGCTTTTTCAATAGCTAAAAACTCACTTTTCATATCCTCGTTGCCAGACTTAAAATCGTCAGAAGAATAACGTTTGCCGTCACGACCGACAAAGTAAAAACTCTCATCATTATTCATCACTAATCTATCAATTCCTGTTTTTATCAATGCAGACAACGCAGTTTCACGCTCAGTACGTTCAACTAATTTTTGTCTATCATATTTTTCTCCACTCATCTCATTAATTTTAACATCCGCATCTTTATTCGAATTTTCAATATTATTTTCTTTTATCGAAGAATCGGCAATTTGCTTTTCGTCCTCAATATTTCGGCTCGATTGGCTTGAACTTAAATTCGATTTCTTAGCTTGATTCGACAGCGCATTTGCAGCTGCTTCTATTTCTTGTTGACACTTCTGAACTTCTTCGACAATTTCGCCAAAAGCTGTTTGCAACTCATTGTATAATTTCAAAGTACGATCCGCAAAATTGTCTCTAGCCCCAACTAACTTATTAGAAATATTATCCAACTTGTTAATAACACCAACGTTATTACCAACACACGAATCGGCATTAACACCTGCATGGATTGAATCACCGGCACTAATTTCTAAAGTTACAAAAACCGCCGCTGCTAAAACTTTTCGATACTTAGAAAAATCAAAAAACATAAAATAAACTCCTGTAAACAAATAAATTTTTGAATAAAAAATTACCCATCTACTCTAGAGTAATAGGCAATTAATGTCAATACGTTAAACAGATAAATTTCGAAATATGAGCCAAACAATAAATTTCGGCAATGGCCTTAATAGTTTGAACCTAAATAAACGCAAATATTGTCGCCAGATATCACAGACTTTTTGTTTCGTCAAACTAAGACAAGAGAATTAATAGAAAATTTTGTTTATAACGCCCCCTAATGCCAAATAGTTATCGTGATAACATACTGCAAACTGGCCGGGACATACGTTAAAAGCTGGGGTATTAAAAGTTACTTCAGCTTCGTTTGTTTTATTTATAATTATTTTAGCCTCTGACGGTTTGCTGTTGTATCTCACGCAAATTTTTATGCTCTCTGGAATTTTTTCTCTTTCGAACGATACAAAATTAATATTTTTTAAAGTTATTTTTTGGGCTGCATAACGACTCGAAAGCGTAATTTCGTTTGACTTGGGATTAATTTTTTTTACATATGTTCTTTCGCCCAAAGAGATATTCAGACCACGTCTTTGACCAACAGTATAATTAAATATTCCGTTATGTCGCCCTAAAATATTTCCGTCTTCATCAATAAAATTTCCAGTACGATTCTTTACGCCAAATTTAATTAAAAAATCTCTATATGACTTGCTAATAAAGCATATATCTTGACTATCATGCTTGTCCCAAACTGGAATATTATTATTTTTTGCAATTTCTCGCACTTCATCTTTTGAAAATTTCGAAACAGGAGTAATTATTTTACTAATTTGCTCTTGATTTAAAAGACAAAAATAATAACTTTGATCTTTTTTATTAATATTTTTTTTTATGCCAAATCTGTCATCTAAATTAATAATTTCAGAATAATGTCCTGTAGCAATTTTTTTGAATCCTAAGTTTAACAATTTTTCTAAAGCAGCACCAAATTTTATATTTTTATTACACATAACACACGGATTAGGCGTTCTGCCATTCGTGTATTCGCTTACAAAATAATCTATAACGCTGGATTTAAATTCACGTGTTAAATCAAGTACAAAATGATGAATTCCAATTGCTTCAGCAACTTTTTTGGCATCTTTTATTGCTTTTTTTGAATTCTCAGAATCAAATAATTTAAAAGTAACGCCATGAACTTCAAAACTAGCTTTTTTTAATAAAAAAGCCGAAACTGAACTATCAACGCCGCCGCTCATGGCAACTGCTATTTTTTCATGCATAAAAATCCTTATTCTAAATTTTAATTAAGTAACTTTTTTATAACATTCATTTTTTTACTTCTTCTAATTCAAACAAATTTTTACTAGATTCAAACGGTGAATTTTTATATTCAAATCCCACAAATAACCCACCGTCGCTAACACTCTTAATTTTATTATTTTTAAAATCAATATACAAAAGACTAGGGCCAGGCCAATTAAATCTGCATTCAACATCACCTAATTTAAAACTAAATTTCAAATCTACTGCGCCAGAATAATAATCAACTTCCGCATTAATAACCAGATTTTTCATAATTTCTTTGTTGTTTAAACATGTCGCAATATCTTTAAGAAAGCAATTTTCATTATTTGCAATATAAAATTTATTTTTGATAGCTTCGCCACCGAGACCGTTAACCCATATTAATTTACCTTCGTTTTGTTTTTGAATATCTTCTTGTTTCTTTTTTTCGTCCGGAGTCCCAAGATTCTTCACTCTATACTCTAGACTAATATTATTGACAAAAAAGTGATACAATTTGCCTAGAAGATTATTCTCTTTATAAGATATCAAAATTTCTTTAGTTTTTTCAAATACGATCCTGGTAATCTCGACCAATTGATCGTCGCTGATTTCTTTATACTTTTTCCCTTTATCTTTGATACTTCTTTCTTTAAGCTGAATATCACAAAAATCATTTTTAATTATTTTACTTTTAGTATCTTTATTATTAATTAAATAAAAAGCGCCTACTCCCAACAGCAACAACAAAACAACGCCGCTTCCCACGATAACATACTTACTTTCTTTGCTAAGATTCTGCCACTCATCAGTCTTTTGTCCGGTATAAAACATTCCCTTACTATTTCCAAAATAGTTATTTGACCCCATACCCAAAGTTTTATTACCCAAAACTGAAGTAAATGCCATTAACGCTGCTAATTTGACTCTGATATTTCTACGCATAAGTATCTTTCCTCCTATAAATTATCAAATTAAAAAAACTTATGTCACAGCTCAAGCTGTACACTCGCACTTCCGGCAATTATATCGTAAATTTTGTTTTTGTCAATCATATTACGTGCACTTGAAACAAAAAAAAACAGACAGCACATTTATATTTTAATTTTACGTAACAAAAGCACTTCGAACATCAATTTTTTCTTACGAATAGTATGAAGAATAACAAAAAAGAGGTGCTTTCTTGCGCAAGATTATTATAAATGGCCCATGTGAAATTTCAGGTGAATTAGAAGTTCAAGGGGCCAAAAATAGCATTTTGCCGATTTTAGCTGCAACGATAATTTCCCGTGGCGAGTGCGTAATAAAAAATTGCCCGAATATTTTAGACGTTCATACAAGCTTAGAAATTTTAAATTATCTAGGCTGCAAAACAAAATTTGAAGATTCGACTATTGTTGTTGACAGCTCACAAATTTCAAAAAACGAAATACCTGAAAATTTAATGTGCAAAATGCGTTCTTCGATAATTTTTCTGGGCGCTCTTATTGCAAGAACAGGGCGCGCAAAACTTACGTTTCCGGGCGGTTGCGAACTAGGCCCGCGTCCAATAGATTTGCATATTTCGGCGCTCAAACAGCTTGGTATTTTAATAAATAATATTCATGGCAATTTAGAATGCAAAATTGAAAATAAAATAATCGGCGCAGATATAGTCTTGCCTTTTCCGAGTGTCGGTGCTACTGAGAATATAATTTTGGCGTCAATAATCTGTGAAGAAAAAACGATTATAGAAAATGCCGCAAGAGAGCCCGAAATTATAGATCTAGCTAATTTCTTGAATAAAATCGGAGCCAAAATTTACGGAGCCGGCAGCAGTAAAATTATAATCGAAGGCACTAATAAATTTAATAAAATTAATAAAACTGAACATGCTATAATTCCTGATAGAATCGTTGCTATAACTCTGATGGCGGCAGCCGCTTCGACCGGTGGTAATTTAATTCTTAAAAATATCAATCCAGATTTAATAAGTTCAGCAGTACCTATTTTTGAAGAGTCCGGTTGCTTAATTAAAACACATGAAAATAATATTAAAATAATATCTCCAGAGACTCTTTATTCAGTCAAAGAAATCCGAACTATGCCGTATCCGGGCTTTCCGACAGATGCTCAGGCAATAATAATGGCAATGCTTTCAAAAGCCATCGGAACAAGTGTTTTTGTCGAAACGATATTTGAAAGTCGTTTTAGACATATTGAGGAACTGATAAAACTAGGTGCAAAAATTAAAATTAACGGTAACGTTGCAATTGTTGACGGCAATAAATATCTTTCGGGTGCTAAACTCCAGGCGCATGACTTAAGAGGCGCAGCCGCACTAGTAATTGCCGGCCTCGCGTCATATGGCAAAACTATAATTACGGGAGCAGATTATTTCCTGCGCGGCTACGATTTAGCTAAATTTCCTAACTTTTTGACTATAAATTAATTAAAAAATTTTTTTATACAAAACACGCAAACAAATATAAATTATTCTAAAAATAATTTTTTTATAAAATCATCGTTATTAATAAATTTTACCAGTTCGTCATAAAATTCTTTTTTGCGCTTATCTAAATCTGTCTTTGGATTATCTTTGTTGTATTCTTGAGTTATATCTCTTATGCTACCGCAGTCAAATATTTTGACTAATAATTTTTTATCTTTATATTCTACGTTCAAAATAATCTCACGTTTATTATAACCTTTGATTTTTTCAGCCGTATCTTCTACGTCCGGATCACATATACCTGCCAAAATCAAACCATGTCTCAGCGCAATTGATGCAATGTTACGAGACAAATACAATTGATAATAATAATAATTTGGGAACCAATAACTAGCAAAGGTAGCCGCTGAATCAACGAGTTCATTATTTTTTACATTAGGATTTTCCAACTTTGCAGTATTGATGGGATTGATGATTTTTATGCTTTTGCCTGAACTATAAAAACTAAGCATCCCCATATTATCTAAAGTGATACTCGTAACACTCTTTTCCTTAAGGTACCTCGTAAATTCTTCATCAAGAACAGCTTCATCAAAAAAATCGCTTTTTTTATTACGATTACCAAATAATAATTCAGCAACATGATAAATAAGCGCACCCAATCCTGCAGCTCCAGCACCACCGGTCGCTAAAATTCCGTACATCGCTCTATTACTTAGTTTTTTTGAGATATTATCTGGATTTTTACTATTTATAATTTTCCTATTGGTAATATTATTTTCAGTATCTAACTTTGATTGGTTATTAAAAGACGATTCTGAATTATTATTAGCTGCTACCCCCATATTTTTACTTGTATTCATTGCTGAACTTTTGCTACCCAAAACCGATGCTAAAGTCATTATCGTCGCTAATTTTTTTCTATTCTTGAATCTCATATCAATTACCTCCTAAACAAAGTAGAACTAATTTATGCTTATCTTGCAATGCTTAAAATCAATTCTTTCCTCATGACTGTAACATAAAAATTTATTTTTGTCAAGTAAAAAAACAAAAAAATATAAAAAATTCTAATTATTTTTTGTCAGAAGTTTAAGGCAACAAATATCTTTCGGGAGCAGAATATTTTCCACTATAAATTAATTAAATAAAATAAATATTTTTTATAAAATATGCAAAATAAATAAAGCAAACTTTTTTCGAAAATAAATTTGTTCGAAAATAAAAATAAAATAAAATAGTTTTATTATATGCTCTGGAAAGAGTTTTGCTTAGTTACTTAATTGATACCAATCACTAATTTCGAAAGAAGTTTAGCATGTATTTGCTTGCATTTTATATTTTTTTTTTTTAGAATCAAGCACGTGTTGCTTTTATCTGCCGATGTGTTGGAATGGTAGACGAGACGGACTCAAAATCCGTTACAGGGGACTGTGTGTGGGTTCGAGTCCCACCATCGGAACCATAATAGGCAATCCTGGAGTTGGTGAATTTATCAATGTCAATCGATTTTCAATTAGAAAATAAAAACAAAAATCAAGATAGCGAGCTGAAACCAAAATTAGAAGCTAAAAATAATAAAAATTCTTCTGAATTGCAAGAAAAAATAGAACAGATAAAAAAGATGTGTGGAAAAGCATGGAGTAACCCGTATGTAA
>JAGBNX010000028.1 GCA_017634155.1 Clostridia bacterium
AAGCAAACCCAAGATTTGGATCAAATGGTAAATCCATCGACGCAGCCTTCAAGGCGCAAGCCAAAAGCGAATTCCTATCACAATTTTTCAAATAATTAGAACTACTTGCTAAACTTGTTAAACTTGTAATAAATTGATTGGTTCTTTCTCCCAAAATTGACTGTAAATACTTTTTCGTTTTTTCATTTGACAAATAAATAGACATACTGGTTTGTTCTGACATATTTTACTCCTATTTTTTTGAATTTTTAAAAATTTGAGCATCTAAATGCTTCTTAAAACTACCGTCAACACAGCGTTTGCAAAAGATACAACCGACGATATCGTAAAAATCTTCGTCATCCTTTATCTGATTTTTACAGCATAAACATGTTAAATTGATTTCATTGTTAGTCAATATTTTTTTCATTTTTACCGCCTTTTTTGAGTTTTTTTTCGAGCTTCAATCTTTCTAGCTCTCTTTCGAGCATCGATGTTTTTGCCAAGAGATAACAAATAACTAAAAAATTTATCGTTTTTAGTAAAATTGTTGAAAATATTAATAATATTGTCATTTTTGACTCCTTAATTTTGAATTTTAAAAAATCAACAGCTAACAGTTGTTGACTTAGAATTTGATATATTGTAAAACTAATCGCGAAAACTATTTTTGGAGGTAACTAATGGAAATAATTTCTGAAAGAATCAGAAAATTACGCAAAGATCTAGGCATTTCTCAGGAAAAAATTGGCAAAATGCTCGGCGCAAAACAAGCAAGCATCAACAGCTATGAGCATTCAAAATCAGCAATTCCAACAAAAGTTTTGCTTTGGTATGCAGAATTTTTCGACGTTTCGCTCGACTATATCTTTGGTAGAACTGACAATCCAAGGGGAATGGAGTGCAAATTTAAACCAAAACCATTTATCGAAATTGCGAAACAAAACGAAAAACTCAAAGATTTTATCGAAATGTGTTTTGAGCCTGGAACTATTGCAAATAAAAGACTTAAGGCTTCTCTTTTTAAAATTTTAACTGAAGAGGATAAGTCGGAATGAACGTTGTAATTTATGCAAGATTTAGCTCTCATTCCCAGACTGAACAGTCGATAGAAGGTCAGCTAAAAGTCTGTTACGAGTTCGCCAAACGTAATGATTACAATGTTATCGGCGAGTACATAGACAGGGCAATTTCTGGTAAAGATGCCGAAAAACGCCCAGATTTTCAAAGAATGATTGCTGATAGTGCAAAACGTCAGTTCAATGCAATTTTGGTTTATCAGCTCGACAGATTTTCGCGAAATCGCTATGATAGTGCCATTTATAAAGCAAAACTGAGAAAATGTGGAGTTCGTGTTCTTTCCGCGAAAGAAAATATTTCAGACGACGCAAGCGGAGTTCTGATGGAATCTGTGCTCGAAGGCATGGCCGAATATTACAGTGTAGAACTTGCTCAGAAAATTCGACGTGGGATGCAAATTAATGCTGAAAAGTGCCTGGCAGTCGGCGGAATGAAAATTCTCGGTTATAAAATTCAAGAAAAAAAGTATGCCATCGACCAAGATGAGGCCCCTATTGTTAAAAAAATTTTCCAAATGTACATAGAGGGCTCTAAAATGGCAGAGATAATACGTTACTTGAATAATAACGGCGTAAAAACTGCATTGGGCAACGATTTTAACAAAAGTTCGATTCGCAGAATTTTGACAAATAAGAAATATATTGGAATTTATTCCTACAATGGGAAAGAAACGCCAGACGGAGTCCCACGAATTATTGACGATGAGACTTTCAGGCAAGCTCAAGAAATTCTTCAAAAAAATAAGAAAGCTCCTGCGAGAGCAAAAGCTGAAAGAGAGCTTTATTTGCTAACTACAAAACTATTTTGTGGATGTTGTGACTCGCCTATGACCGGAGTTTGTGGGACATCCAAAAACAAGAAAGTTTACCAATATTATCAGTGTAATAAAAATAGAAGAGGAAAATGTCATCTTAAATCTATAAAAAAATATTATTTGGAAGATTTGGTTATTAAAACTGTAATGAATATTCTTACTAGCGATAAGATTGACAAAATTTCCCAAAATATTTGCGATTTTTCCGAAAAAGAAAGCAACACCGATACTTTAAAAAGACTTAAAAAACTCATCAAAGAAAATGAGAAAGCAACTGAAAATTTAGTAAAAGCCCTCGAAGCTGGTAAAGCTGTAGATATTATTTCTGCTCAAATTGAAAAGAGACAACTCGAAAAGCAAAATTTGGAAGCAGAACTTGCAAAAGAAAAAATTTTAAATCCAAAACTCGAATTTGAGCAAGTAAAATTTTTCTTTGAACGTTTTAGAAAAGGTGACATAAATAACATCAAATTTCGCAGAGCCTTAATAGACACATTCATAAACAAAATTTACGTATTCAAAGATAAACTTCATATTTTTTGTAATGCCCAAAAATCTAAAATAGAAGTATCCATAAGCGATTCTAAGTGTTCGCCTATGGAACGGGTGGTGGAGATGAAGAGAATCGAACTCTCGACCTCACGGATGCGAACCGTACGCTCTACCGACTGAGCTACATCCCCTTAAAAAATTTCGTCCTTTATCATCAGACGAAATTTAAATTTGAATTCTCAAAGCGCTTGCCCTCAAAACTCGTTATGATAATAACATAAATAATCAAAAAATCAAGCACTCACTGCGTCTTTAAATAACTTCCCAGCTGTAAAGGCAGGAACGTCAGTTGCAGCAATCTGTATTGGCTCGCCGGTTTTCGGATTTCTGCCAGCACGCGCCTCTCTGTGCCTTTTCTCAAAAGTACCAAACCCTACAAGCTGAACTTTGTCTCCACCGGATACAATTTCAGTAACTACTTCCGTAAAAGCGTTCAAAAAATTTTCTACCTTATTTTTTTCAAGGCCAGTTCTTTCTGATATAGCCGTAATTAATTCCGATTTGTTCATAATTTGAACCTCCAAATAAAAATAATAAAAACAAAAATAATGCCAAAAAAACTGCGACAGGCTCAGGCTATCATACAAATTCTTGTTTTACAAGCTTTTTTTGAACTAATATCAAAAAAAATCATATAAATTTGAACTTTTTGAAAATTTTGGAAATTTTTTTAGTACGTTTGTCTGATTCTAACTCTTCTTTTGTAATAATTTTTAGTAAAAATATCGTAATAAAATAAATTATTGCAGACAAAATTATCGAAATTATCGTCGAAATTTTCGAGTTTATATTTTGAGATAAAAATTTATAAAATAAATTTGCCGAAAATGCGCATATTAATCCTGCAAAGCAGGGCTTTATAAAAATAGAAACAAAATTAATTTTTATTTTAGTATTTCTAAAAAGTGCAATAAGTGCACAGGTAAAAACAAAAATATAACACGCAAGCGTGCCGATCGCTGCGCCTTGAATATTTATTTCTGGAATGCCGACCAGAATATAATTCAAAAATATTTTTATTAAGACGCCTATGCTTAAAATTTTTAATGGTAAATCTGCTCTGCCGATTGCTTGTAACATACTGCAAATAGGCATACTAAACGCGATAAAAATTGCGCCGATGCCTGAAACTGTCATGATTTGAGAGCCAATAATAATTTCGCCAATATGCTCGCCTGAATGCAAAGTATTATATATTAAGTCTAAAATCGGCAATGCAAGCGAAGACACACCAAATCCCATCGGAATCGAAATTATAGACGTTATTTTTAAGATTTTTTCGATGCTTTTTTTTATATTTTTTTTTTCGCCAAGAGTCCACGCAGTCGTAACTGACGGCAAAGTACTCACGGCCAGACCCATTGCAATCGTCGGCAAAAACATAGTAATCGTAGAAGTAAAGCCAAAGCAGCCTGATAAAAATAAATGTACGTTATTGCGAATTAAAGCTTCGTTTGGTATAAGCGAGCCGTATATATTTTTTAATTTATCAAGCGAATTTAAAGTAATATCTGCGAGCCTGCGCTGAACTAAAATCGAATCTATCACGCCTGCAAGATTCATGACAATAGCGCCGAGTCCTATGGGCATAGAAATTTTTATTATTTCTTTTAGAATTTTTTTAGAATTTCTAGGCCTTGGCGAATTTATTAATTCTTGTTTTGTAATATTATCGCCTTTTATTTTATAACGCATGTAAATATATAAAAATCCGACGGCGGCACTGATTGCGATTCCCAAGATAGCAGCAGCCGAGGCAAATGCTAAAAGTTTTCCGTTTGCTTTGACAATATTATTATAATAAACGCCAAAAATAGTATGATTTTTTTGATATTCTCGAGTCCCAAGCCAGATAGTAAGATACGAAAGCGATAAACCAAAAATTATTTTTCCTAAAGATTCTATTACTTCTGAGACTGCCGTGGGGGTCATGTTTCTCAAGCCTTCGTAATAGCCTCTGTGACTTGACATTAAGCACGAAAATAACAGAGCTGGCGCCAGCATAATTACAGAATAAACAGAATCAGGAGCTTTTGATATTTTTGCATAAACAAAAGAGCCTATTGCGACTAATAAAAATCCGATAGTACCGGTAATTAAAAATATCGGAACAGAAATTCTTCGAATTTTTCTTACGTCTCTGAATCTCCCCAGAGCCGCGTTTTCGGCAACTAATTTTGAAATAGCAATCGGAAGTCCGGCAGTCGAGAGCGCATAAATAGGACTATAAAAATTATAAGCTCCGACAAAATAAGCGCTGCCCTCGCCGCCTAAAATAGACATCAACGGAATTTTAAACACAGCTCCGAAAAACTTAACAGCAAGCATGCCAAGCGTAATTATAAACGCGCCTTTTGCAAAAGAATGGCCTTTATTATTATTATTTTTATTATTCCCAGAAATATTATTCATAAGTCTCCGATTTTTATATTTGAAATTTGAATACTAAATTATATTTCTTGAAATTATTATTATAACACAAAAATAAAAATCATAAAAAAATTTTGTCTCTAATAAAAATAAAACAATCCCCCTGGCAACGCTAGAGGGATTCGAAATTTGTACTCTTATTTACCTTAATTGAAATTCCGCGTCTGCACCACTATTGTTCCATGTTTTATCATTCCATCGTACAGGTTGCACAACGCCAGTAGTATCGTTTAATTTGTATAACAAATATCCAGTATAATCATCCTGTTTCTTAAATATTATTTTATAACCAACGCCCTTTCCATCGCCAGATAAATCTATAGTCAAACCAACAAAATTGTCATCGGATTGAAGTAAAGACTTCAAATCTTTATAAGTACTAATGACCTCAGAGGAAGCAATCGAACGTAAAAGTACCAATACATTATTGTACTCATTATTCACATTGATATTTTTATTCTTGATTTCACCCTTTGCTCTCTGAAGGCCTCCTTTAATTTTAGTGACAACTCCATGCGGCAGTTCAAATTTTTTTTCTTCATCATTAACTTTCACGTCGCTATTTTCATTATCAATTTTTTGTTCTTTTAGATCTTGATCTTGATCATCTTTTTTATCATTACCTTCAGGATTTGGATTTTCATCTTCAGGGCCAGGCTGATTATTTTTATTTACATAATTTTTTATAGCTCTTCCTATAGAATAATTACCAAATTTAGAATCTGTGAACCCACCTATAGCACTGTGAACTGCCTCCAAAGCAACTAATCCAGCAACTGAAAAACCGCCAATTTTCGCAATTTTTTTCCAGTTTATTTTTTTAGTTTGATTTCTAACCCCCCCTACTGTACCAACGGTTTGCGGGTTTTGTGTTCTATTTTTACTTGTATTCATCGCCGAAGCATCGCTCGCCCCAAAAGCTAATGCTCCCAATAATGTAACTGCAATTTTGCGATTATTAGATCTACTCATAAGATTTCCTCCCTAAAAAATTAAAATTTAAAAATAACTAAATAGCTCTTGCGTACATATTCACAAAGCTTCGAATGCTCACAAAGCTTCGAATGCCCACAAAGCTTCGAGCGTATTATACAACAAATTTTAATTTTGTCAAGCAATTTGATTTGACACGAATTATTGTAAAAAATAAAAAAAATTATTTTTTTAGGTAGCATCGTGGAAAATATTTATTTTTTTAGCAATGCCGAAAATATCAACAAAATTGCAAATATATTATTATTGGCATATAATTAAAACGAATATTTTAAATATGTATGGGAAGTGATGCTTATGCAGAGTTTGATTGTTTATATTTTCGCATTTTTGCTTTTTAATTTTGTTATTATAGCGCATGAGTGGGGGCATTATATCACGGCGAAAAAATTCGGTGTTAAAGTTAACGAATTTGCTATCGGAATGGGACCAAAAATTATAAAATTCGAACGCGGCGAGACGACTTATTCTTTGAGATTATTCCCGGTTGGTGGTTTTTGTGCTCTTGAGGGCGAAGAAGATTCGGAAAAATATAATAAAAATAAAAACCAGAAGAGTGACGCTAAAAGATCTTTAAGAGCTAAACCAGCGTGGCAGAAAGGTATTATTATGATAGCCGGCGTTTTTATGAATTTTCTGGTCGGAATTATTTTATCTATATTTTTAACGGCTGCAA
>JAGBNX010000029.1 GCA_017634155.1 Clostridia bacterium
TCTTGTGCTTTTTCCTTTTTCTTTCCTTTTTCATTTGATTCATCGTCAGGCCTCATTTGCTCATCGTCCTGCAGTTTACCAGAAAAAATCTTTCTGCAAGCGTTCGAAACGGAGATCTTACCAGTAACCAAACTTTCGCCACTAATTATGCCTGCTGCCTCGTTATAACCCTCTCCTATTATTCCAGCGCCAATCAAAATTTTTGCCCAGAAAGACCAACTTTTCTTACTTTTTGCGCTATTAATCTTAGAGGCCGCAAGGGCTTGCGAGCTTTTTACCTGATTTTTATTTGTACTCGCTGCCGAAGTCTTATCACCAAAAAGTGCCGCAAACGCCAATGTAACTGCGATTTTTTTTCTATTAAATTTTGACATAAAAACTCACTCCTCCATTAAAAATCTGACTAATATAACCTACGTCAAAAAATCTACTGTCTGTACTTTTTTATTACCATGCAACGTAACATACAAGTACATCGAGCACATAAATAAAACGTATCCAAGTACATCGAGCATATAAATAAAACGTATCAAAAAAAAATAAAAAATCAAGTATTTTTTCCGAATTTTTTCCTAGATTTCATTCAAAATCATTAATAAATAATTTCTGTTGCGTCACTGGAGAAAAATCTTTAATCTAACTTTTATATTCCTGTGTACTTTTAACAATTTCTACAGTCGAAGACATTTGATTATTATGTATTCAGCAAACTCTTTCATTACCCCAGAAGAAAAGTGCAACAGTGCCGGGACCAGTATGGCTGCCTATTGTTGTTCCTATATCATTAATTTGAACTTTGCCATTTAAATTATTAAAATCACGTTCTATAATTTCTGCAAGAACTTTAGCGTCGCTATAGCATGCAGAGTGCGAAATATAACATTTATCGTTATAATATATTCCTGACTCAGCGTTAAGCTTCATTTGTTCGACAGTCTTATTAATTACGTTATTTTTGCCTCGTATTTTAAATCTTGGAATGAGTTTTCCGTTTTTATCTACATTAAGAAGAGGGCAAATATTTAAAATTTTGCCAATTGTTCCGGAAAATTTAGAAACTCTCCCGCCTTTTATAAAAAAAGTCAAATCTGTCGTAAAAAACCAATGATGCATTTTTAACTTATTATTTTCTATCCAATTATAAAGCTCTTCAATACCCATTCCAGAATCACGTAAATCTGCCAATTTATCCATAATTAGACCATATCCGGAAGAAGCTGATAAAGAATCTACGATATAAATTTTTCTTTCAGGATATTTTTCGGCAAGAGATTTCTTAGCTACTAACGCGGCATTAAATGCTCCGGATAACCCCGATGACATAGACAAATGAATTATATCTAATCCATTTTGCAAAAAATTCTCAAAATAAGTTTGAAATTCTCCTAAACTCACCTGAGAAGTCTTAGTCTCCGCACCGTTTGACATAGCTTTGTAAAATTCTGGAAAAGGCACAGACTCACCTAGATCATCATAATACTGTTTCCCGTTTAGTTCATAATGAAAACAAATATATTTTATATTTCTACTTTCAAAATGAGATTTTTTTAAATCCGCTGTAGAACAGCAACTTATTACATATTTATTCATGTTTTAAACTCAAACTAATAATTTTGATAATTACTACTAAAATTATAATTATAACTAATATTTTGCTCATAACTAATATTTCGATTAACACCATAATTTAAATTATTTCCCATATTTTTTAACTTTTCTCTCTCAATTCGATTGCGTTCTTCTAAAAGACGCATATTTTCTTCGTGTCTTTTCTTTTCAACTAATTGCCAGTGCTTATTACGTAATACTCGAACTTCTGCATCCGCACGCAATGAGATGTAGCTATAACAATTAAGCCAATGAATGTACAACTCATTTATAATTTTTTCTAAATCATTTACACTCAAATCATAATTTAAAACTTTATTTTGCCAAATCCTCAGTTCAACATTACCTCCGCACTTTATCAGTGAGTCAAATAAATCATCATTTAATATTGTTTTAAGATTTTGTGCTAAATTTTTTATATAAGGACTTGAAGTATTTATTTTATCCTGTCTTTTTTGCATTTTCTCTTCATAAGCTTTACCCGAAATTACTACCCCGGCTATTATTATCGTAGCGATAGCAGTTAATCCCACGCCAGCTACCAATAAACTTTTGGCATCAATATCGTTGTTGTTATTATTTCTGCTACTATTTCTGTAACTGACACTATATTTTAATGTTTGCGCATTACTTTTTGGAGCAGCACCAAAAACCATCATCGATGCTGCAATACTTGACAAAAATTTTTTTGATAATTTTTTTTTCATAAAGCCCACCTCCAAACAAAGAAATAATATAATTAGTACTTAATTACAATATCTAATAACCGTATCCGCCATTGTAATAGCCGTTATTGTTATAATTATTATAGCTACTGTTATAGTTACTGTTGTAATTTGTATTATAATTGTAGTCAGTATTGTAATTAGTGTTGTAATTGGTGTCATACTGATTATTCGTATTATAACTAGTATTATAATTATTGCTGTAATCAAAATTTGTGTTATTTATATTAGTCCTGCTGTTATCAATATGAGTATTATTAACTTGATGAATAATCTTTTTTTGACTTTTTTTAGCGTCTATTCTCTCTCTTTCGAGTTCAACGCTTTTATCGAACCTCTCGTCACTTACAAGATCATCACACATTTTTTCCAACATATAAATATTTGAGTATGCATTGGCTGGTTCCCATATGCTCCAATGAGAATACAAACAGTCCTTAACTTTTCTTAAGTTCGAAATCCCCATACCGCTGGGAATTGTACCCTGCCAGTTTAGAAGATCAAATCTATTTTTGCATTCTACAAGTGATCTAAACAAATTGCTATACCTACGAGGTATTATAGTTTTAAGATTTTTTGCCAGATTTTTTATGTAATCATTCGCACCATAAAGCAAACGATCTCTAGCTGCTAACTCTTCTTGCCATGCTTTATTTTCAAAATAAGCAATTATTCCTCCAACTATACCTATAACTGCTACTACACCGAATGTAACACCAATTGTTACCCAATCAGTCTTAGAATCACGACCTCCGTCTTCCATAGCGCAAACTTTATTATTGAAAGTCTCTTTTGGGCAAGCACTGAAAAGCATCATAGAAGCCGCAATGCCCGACATAATTTTTTTAGACTTAGACTTTTTGAACCCAGAAAAAATTTTCATAACCATAACATTACCTCCAAATTAATTATAAGATATAGTTAACACGACTGAAACATGACAATAACAGTTGACTGATTTCAGTCTAGCACGAAAAAAAATAAATGTCAAGCGAAAATCTAGAAAATTACAGTTTTTTTTAGTATTTTTAATATTAGTAAAAATATAAAATAAATTTTTATCTGGAAATATCGAAGAAAATCTGTGCTTTTTTATATTTATATATTTTTTTGCAATATATTTTTTAGATATCAGTATATTTACCAAATAAGAAGAAAAGATATTAATTATAAACCTAAAAAGGAGGAGTTAATTTGAATCCGTTTGATCAAAAACCGGAAAAAATTTTTGATACTATTCAAAATTGGAAAAGTCTTTATGATTATTCTTATAATAAAAATACAGCTGACCCGTACACTAAAACTCGCGTGATTTTAATGAACGGTACAGAATACGAAGCTAACTGGTTTTCACATCAGTTTGCACGAAATTGCGATAATAACGATATTAAACGTGAACTCGCGCTATCAAGATATATCGAAAAGCAACAGCAAAAAAAAATTGCTACTCTAAGACCAATTAACGAAACTATTCTCGAAACTACGATAAGTTATGAACAACTTGCAATAGACTTAACAGCAGTTCTTGCAAAACGCGAAACTGATATAAACGTAAAATCTGCACTTGATTTCGCACTTCTTGAAGATTTTGATCACTTGTATAGATATTCTGATTTGCTTGAACTCGAACACGGAATTCATGCCGAAAAATTAGTCGGAAAATATACTGAAATAATGCCGGGCAGACCTACCATTTCGCATCATAGACATCCGTATGATAATATTAAAAATCATATAAATGCCAAAACGGCAAGTACTGTAACAAGACTTAATGTTTCGATAATTACTGCCGCTGAGCAGCAAACAATGAATTATTATATGAATATTGCTGGATTTTACGAATCTGATATCGGCCGCAAAATTTATCAAGAAATCGGTCTTGTAGAAGAAGAACACGTAACTCAATACGAAAGCCTGATGGACCCAAATATGAGTTGGTTCGAGCACTTGCTGTGCCATGAATATACAGAATGCTATTTATATTATTCTTGTTTTAAAGACGAAACTGACGAAAAAATCAAAAAAATTTGGGAGCAATTTTTTATTCAAGAAGTTTCACATCTACACAAAGCTGTCGAATTATTAAAAATTTACGAAAAAAAAGACTGGCAAGAAGTAATTCCAAATGGAGAATTTCCTCCGCTGTTAAAACTCGGCTCAAATATAGAATATATAAGAGATATTTTAAAAAATACTGCTGATAATACTTCGGATAAAGAAGGCTATACAAAAGTCGGCGATATTTCAAAATCTTCGGATTTTTTTAAATTTCAAGAAAAAATTAATAGCAACGAAAATGAAGTTCCCTCGCATGAATTTATTAATTCGTATATAAATCAAAAAGGCGAAGACTATAGATATGAAACAAAATTAAGTCCGTTACACGAGTTACAAGATAAAACAAAAGATAATTACAAATTGGGGAGAAAATAATTCTCCCTTTAATTTTAATTTGCATAAAATTTCAGCTAAGTTACTATTGGCAAAACGTTAATATCACATCGTAATTTAATTCGTAATGATTATATCCCCATTCTTTAATTCGCAAACTGTTATCATTTAATTCTAATTGCCAATCGTAATTGCCACCTTTATACTTTACAGAATTATGTGTAAATTTTGCTCCATAACGCTCTATGTCTGATTTATTATTTTTAAAAGACACTAATCGATTAGTAAAAAACTGAGGTAAATTATTCAAAGCGTACCACTTAAAATCTTCACGATCGTAACATGAGCCATTGACAGAATTTACTTGAATATTTTCAAAATATTTTGCTTTGTTTTTGCTTCTAAAACTTCGTAATTCTTCACTATAAATTTTTTCTTTTTGCTTTTCATCATTTGCGTTTTTTATAGCCTCGTCGTATTCACTTAAAAACTGCTGATCTTTGCTCCCAAAGCTGTTTAAAATATCAATCATTTTGTCTAACATTACGTTTATTTCTTCATTAGACATTTCTTTGTTTTCAGTTTTTTTCTCATTAATTTGACCAGATATCTTATTTTCGATATTGCTTGATTGCTTTATATTTTTGTTTTTAAAGTTAGTTTTTATATTTTTGTCATTTGTTTTTTTGCCATCTTTACTATCCTGTTGTCCATTAACTTCCTCATCTTTATCTTTACTAGAGCCTTTTGCAATCAGAATCGCCGCGGTAGAAATGACGACCGCACTTGCAATAAAAGCTAACAAAGCTTTTACTTTATTTGGGATTTTGTATTTTTTACTATCTTGCGTTGCCCCAAGAGCTTGCGGACTTTTTACCTCGCTTTTTTTCATATTCATTGCTGAAGTTTTGCAACCCAAGACCGACGCACACGCCATACATGCTACACATTTATTCATAAAATATTTGCTCACAACAGTCCCCCTTAAAATTTAAAAAATCAAGCCACATATAGCTACAGGCATTGCTAAAAAAGTTGGTTCTTTTACTACATTTATTTATACAAGGAGATAATGTTCTATGAATTTTCATCACTTCTATTCATTTTGGCAATACCATAGCTACACATAACCAGTATGTTTGTATTCTAATGCAAATTTTTATTGTTGTCAAGCACTTTTCAGTTAGGGGGCATTGCTAAAAAGATAGATATTTTCTCCGGCGTCGCCGGAGAAAGTGATTTGGTCCTTTTGCTATATCTATTTATACATGAAGGTAATGATGTTCTATGAATTTTTATCACTTCTGTTCATTTCGGCAATGCCTTTCCCAGAAAGATATTGCATTTTAAAAATTTAGTGCTATAATAGGACATCACGATGTGGGTCAGCCGTTAACCAGATCAGATATTGTTAAGTTTTGCGCCGATAGCTCAGCTGGATAGAGCAACTGCCTTCTAAGCAGTAGGTCAGGGGTCCGAATCCCTTTCGGCGTGCCAGCGGTGGATATAGCTCAGTTGGCTAGAGCGCCAGATTGTGACTCTGGAGGCCGCCGGTTCAAGCCCGGTTATCCACCCCATGGGCTGTCGCCAAGCGGTAAGGCAACGGGCTCTGACCCCGTCATTTCGCTGGTTCGAATCCAGCCAGCCCAGCCAATTTTTATTGGGATGTAGCCAAGTGGTAAGGCAACGGACTTTGACTCCGTCATTCGTTGGTTCGAATCCAACCATCCCAGCCAGGCATTGCCAAAATGAATAGAAGTGATGAAAATTCATAGAACATTATCTTCATGTATAAATAGATACAGTAAAAGAACCAATTTAGCAGTGCCATGGCGCTTTGTGAATATGTGCGCAAGAGCTGTTTAGTTATTTTTAAATTTTAATTTTTTCGGGGAGGAGATCTTTATGAGTAGATCTAATAAACGCAGATTTGCAGTTACATTATTGGGAGCATTAGCTTTTGGGGCGAGCGATGCTTCGGCGATGGATTCAAGTATTAAAAAAAGCATGTTAGCACCAAAATCTAATTTTTCAGCAAGTAAAGATACCAAATTAGGTTCCAGAAATGAGAGAATCGAAAAAGGTGTCTCGGTATTAAAAAGAGGATTATGGAAAAAAGTATTAATTGGGCTTGGGGCTACTGTTGGCGTAGTCGGAGCAGCTAACGAAGCTGCGGCTGGTATAACGTGGGCTATGGGTAAAGAATCTGATAGTATATTCAAAGGCAAATATTCTTTTACAAATCTTATTCGCAGCAAAAGAAGTGAAAAAGATAAATCCCAAAATACAGGTTTAAAAGAATTTTTGAAAAAATTCGAGAATGCTGTATTTCGTGGTGGTAAATTTAAAAAGGATTTGGTTGATAGTTATAACAAAAATAAAAGTCATTTGGTTAGTGCTTATAACAAAGTCAGCAAGAGTAGTAATTGTGATAATTTTTATTTTAAAAGTAATATGGTTGGGTTGCAGAGCGGTCAAGAACCCATGGCAAATGCAATTTTAAATTTTATTGCTGGCGAGAAAAAATTCGAAACCAATTTAGAGGTATCTGAAGTAAAATATAATCATGGTTTCACTGTTGTTGTTGGTGGTATTGATTGCAATTTTGTTTTTTGTTTGGGCGATAAAAATGAATATGATATTAAAATAGTAGTTGGTGGAATAATAATTTTAAAAATATAAATTTAAACAGATTTAAATAAGATGCGTTTTAAAAATAACACTTTCGTAATTATTATTTTATGAATTGTGTTATTTTTATTTTTTCTAATTTTTTTTGGCTATTTTTGTATATTTTCTACATTTAATGAAAAATATGTCTTGACATTTTATTCAAAGTGTGCTATAATAATAAATATAGTTTGTTATTTTTTGTTGCAATATCAAACTTAAAAAATATAAAACACGTAAAAATACATACAAGAGGTAAAATGCCATATACTAAACTTGCAAATGAATACATAAATGAAGCAATTGCATTAAAAAATCATATTTTGTCATTAAAAAAAATTTATGCAAAAGAAATCGCCCTGAATGAATCAGATATCTGTGAACGCGTAGCTATGCTCTACGATATTTATTTAGAATTAAAATGTATCGGAGATATTCTGAAAATTAAAAGCGAAGGAGCAAAAAATGACTAAACATGCCAGATTCAATAATTTTTCTGATACACTTTTTAGCGTGAAAAATTTTAATTATATGCAAAATAATAGCAACAGTGCAAAATATTATTATATATTAGAAATTATAAAAAAAGTTATAAAAAATGATTTAACAAAAAGGCAAAAAAAATGCTTAATCATGTACTACGAAAAAAATTTAAACATAATAAAAATATCAAAAATCTTGGGGATATGTCCTTCAACTGTCTGGAGACACATAAAAACATCTCAACAAAAAATAAAAAAAATAATAAAATATTATCATGATTTTTGATTTTTTATTAAAATAAATTTAAAAAAATAAAATTATTTCAAAACTAAAAAATTCAGAATTTTCTCCGGCGTTGCCGGAGAATTTTTTCATAGGCTTATTTTGAAACTGATAAAAGATCTCTCTGGCAACACCAGAAAGATTACCAGATATATATATTCTCAGATAAATCACAAGATAAAATATTGCTTGCATTCAAAATAAATTCGTTTGTTAACTTGCTAGTATAAATCTCAATTTTTTTTTGATTATAATTAAAATTATAATTATTTTTTTTACTTAAAATTTTTGAGACGAATTTTGCTGTCTCGATACTTGAATCTATAATTTTAATATTATTTAAAATTTGTGATATAATTTTTTTTACAACCGGATAGTGCGTACAACCGAGAATTAACGTATCAATATTTTTTTCCGCAAAATATAAAACACAAGATTGTATATAATCTAAATTTTTATTACTTAAATTATTGTTATTATGCTCGATTATTTCAGCAAGTTTTGGGCAAGATTTTGGATAAACTTTAAAATTTTTATTTATATCTAATAAAATTTTTTCGTAATATTTTTCTTTAATCGAAAGTTCAGTGGCAATAACACCTATATTATTATTTTTAGTTATTTTTGCGGCTTTTAAACAGGAAGATTTAACAACGCCAATAATATTTTCACAATTTTTATAATTTTGTAAATCAGGTAACACAGAACTGACAGTCCCACAGGCCGAAATAATTAATTCTGAATTTTTTGATTTTAAAAAATCAATAATAATTTCCGCGCGATTTATTATATATTCTCTTGATTTATTGCCGTAAGGCATATTCAAACTATCAGCAAAATATATAACTTCAACATTCGAAACTAAATTAAAAAGTTCTTTTACAAAAGTAAGTCCACCGATACCTGAATCAAATACACCTATTTTCAAAATTTATCTCTCGAATTAAAAAATAAAAATTATTTTATCTAGAAGCTGCCAAAATCGCCCCAGGAACTCTAAACGGAGAGCAAGAAACATAATCTATATCAAGCGTTTTAAAAAATTCGATAGATTTCGAATCTCCTGCATGTTCGCCACAAACACCTATTTTTAAATTTTTATTCGCTTGCCTTCCAAGTTTTATGGCAATTTTTATTAATTCGCCTACTCCCGTAATATCTATATTCATAAACGGGTCAAAATTATAAATATTATTTTCGTAATATTTTTTCAAAAATTTCTGCGCGTCATCTCTACTGAAGCCAAAAGTCATTTGAGTTAAATCATTGGTTCCGAAACTGAAAAAATCGACTTCACTGGCAATTTTATCTGCCATAAACGCAGCCCTTGGGACTTCTATCATCGTACCAATCTTATAATTAATTTTAAAATTATTTTCTTTAATTATTTTATCAGCAATATTAATAATAATTTTTTTCAAAAATTTAATCTCGTTAACATCGCCTACGAGCGGCACCATGATTTCGGGAGTAATTAATTTATTAATTTTTTTAGAAGCTTCGATAGCAGCTGAAATTATAGCTTTAACTTGCATTTCGGCAATTTCAGGATAGCTTATCAAAAGTCTGCAGCCTCTGTGACCCATCATGGGGTTAAATTCATATAAATTTTTAGCGATATCTTCGATATATTTTTTGCTAATTTTTAAATCTTGCGCAAGCTTTTCAAATTCTTGATTATTTTTAGGCAAAAATTCGTGAAGCGGCGGATCTAAGAGTCTAATAGTAACAGGAATTCCATTTGATTCAATAAACATATTTAAAAAATCTTTTTTTTGAAATTCAAATAATTTTTCAAGCGCTTTTTGGCGCTCTTCAAGAGTCTGAGAAATAATCATTTCACGCATAAAATTTATTCTGTCTTTTTCAAAAAACATATGTTCTGTTCTGCAAAGACCGATTCCATCGGCACCCACCAAAACAGCGTTTTTAACGCTTTGATAATTATCAGCATTTGCCATGACTTTTATTTTTCCGTATTTTTTGGCGACTTTTAAAAATTTTAAAAAATTATCTGAAAATTTTAAATTTTCAAGTTCGATTTTTCCCAAGTAAACATTACCGGAAGTGCCATCAATAGAAATATAATCGCCTTCGTTAATATTTATTTTATTTTTATTGCAAATAAACGAGTTATTATTTATTAAAATATCTTCGCAGCCTGAAACGCAGCATTTGCCCATACCTCTCGCAACGATTGCCGCATGCGAAGTCATCCCGCCATGAACAGTCAAAACTCCCTCGGAAATTGCCATACTTTCGATATCTTCCGGCGAAGTTTCTTGCCTAATAAGTATAATTTTTTCGTTATTTTCATGATATTTTTGAGCTTTTTTTGAATCAAAAACTGCTTTTCCGACCGCTGCTCCAGGAGACGCCGGCAAACCCTTGCAAATAATTTTGGCGTTTTTAAGAGCTTCTAAATTAAATTTAGAATGCAGCAGCCCTTGAATTTGAGAATCAGAAACATAATTTAACGATTCTTGCTCTGAAATTTTGCCCTCTTTTGCTAAATCAAGCGCGATTTTAACTGCAGCTTCAGGGCTTCTTTTGGCACTTC
Source organism: Clostridia bacterium (assembly GCA_017634155.1). Classification (GTDB taxonomy): domain Bacteria; phylum Bacillota; class Clostridia; order Oscillospirales; family Acutalibacteraceae; genus Improbicoccus. Next base: position 10,720 of record JAGBNX010000029.1, read on the forward strand.
GAGTTTGTAAAATATATAATTTGCCTTTTTCGATAGTAAATTCGATATCCTGCATGTCACTAAAATGATTTTCAAGTTTATTGGCGGAATCTTCGAATTGTTTATAAACATCTGGCATTTCGTTTTTTAAGTTTTCAATCGAAGAAGGCGTCCTGATTCCTGCAACTACGTCTTCGCCCTGAGCGTTTATTAAATATTCTCCAAAGAATTTTTTTTCGCCATTCGACGGATTACGCGTGAATGCAACACCGGTTCCGGAATTTTCTTTATAGTTGCCAAAAACCATCATTTGGATTGTAACTGCAGTTCCGGAATCTTCAGGAATATTATTAATTTTGCGATAATATTTAGCTCTTTCGTTATTAAAAGACTTAAAAACAGCTTCGATAGCTAAAAACAACTGTTCATACGGATCTTCTGGAAATTCTTTTCCTGATTTTTTTTTGTAATATTCTTTGGCTTTTTTGATTTTTTCTTCAAAAGAATTTGAATTTTCAAAAGCTTTACAAAAATCGTCTTTATTAATTCCTGCATATACGTCTGCGAACATTTGTAGAAATCTCAAATAAACGCTATTGGCAAACTGCAAATCTGCAGTATTTACCATTAAAAATTTATGTGATTCGTCTGTGATTCCGATATTAAGTATAGTATCCATCATACCGGGCATCGAAACTTTAGCTCCTGAACGTGCTGACAAAAACAGTGGCACAGTATCGCTTTTTTCGTTTTTTCTGTATAATTTTTTATTAGTAATTTTTTCTAGATTTAAAATTTGGCTTAAAATTTGATTTTTTAAATTTTCTGAAATAGCTTTATTATTTTCATAATATTCTCTGCAAGCTTCGGTAGTAATAATAAATCCCGGCGGAACAGGAAGTCCCATATTTTGCATCTGAACCAAGCCAAAGCCTTTACCGCCCAGTAAATCTTTCGAAAGTCCGAAAGCTTCTGAAAAAGAATATACTAAATTTTTCATAAAATCCCTCAATTATTTTTTATTAAAATATATACGTAAATAAAGCTTTGCAGAATACATGATATTTTGATAATATAATAAAATCAAGATAGGCATTGCTAAAAAAAGATAGATATTCTCTCCGGCGACGCCGGAGAGGTAGGCGATGCCAAACAAGATAATATACTAGATATTTAGGTGAAAAAATATGTTTTTAAAACTCGAAAAAATCGAAGAAAAATATAATGGCTTAAATAATAAGCTTTTAAATATTAATATCTCAAAAGATTTTAATTTACAAAAATCTATCATGAAAGAACTAAAACATCTGGAGCCTATAATTCAAAAATTCAGAGAATATAAAAAATTCAAACAAGAACTTGAGAGTTGCAAAGAAATTTTATCAAATAATTCTGACCAAGAACTAAAAGAACTTGCAGAACTTGAAATAAAAAATTTAAACGAAAAGCTTGAGAAAATTAAAGAAGAACTAAAAATTCTTTTACTACCAAAAGATCCAAATGACGATAAAAACGTAATAATAGAAATTCGAGGCGGAGCCGGTGGCGACGAAGCTGCACTTTTTGCGGCAAATCTTTTCAGAATGTATTCTATGCATGCGCAAAAAAAGCGCTGGAAAATAGAAATTTTAAACAGTAACGAAACAGGTCTTGGCGGATTTAAAGAAATTTCGTTTATGATTTCGGGCGAAGGCGCGTATTCAGAATTTAAATTCGAAAGCGGCGTTCACAGAGTTCAAAGAGTACCTGAAACAGAATCTCAGGGCCGGATTCATACTTCGACTGTAACAGTTGCCGTATTGCCCGAAGCCGAAGAGGTCGAAATAGAGATTAATCCGGCTGACTTACAGATAGACACTTATCGAGCAAGCGGCGCCGGCGGTCAGCATGTTAATACGACTGATTCTGCTATAAGAATTACACATATTCCAACGGGACTGGTCGTCGAGTGCCAAGACGAAAGAAGTCAATATAAGAATAAAGATAAAGCTATGAAAGTTTTGAGATCAAGACTTTTAGATGCCAAACAGCGTGAGCAAGCCGAAAATATAGACGCCAAACGAAAAAGTCAAGTCGGAACCGGTGACCGTTCAGAACGAATTCGAACATATAATTTTCCCCAGAACAGAGTAACAGATCATAGAATCGGCGCAACTTTTCATTGCCTGGATAGTATCTTAGAAGGCAACATGGAAAAATTAATCGAAGCACTGAAAATTGCAGAAAAAACGAGATTATTGACTGAAAATATCTAAAAAAATAAAAAAATTCTCAAAAAATATTGATTTTTTAAAAATTTTAATTTACATTAATAGTGCTGGCCGGCAAATTTTTAAATTTAATTTATAGGAGAATATGTATGAAGTATTTTAAATTTTCTAGATTTTTTGGCACTGTTTTTGGAACCTTATTTTTATTGGGTAACGCCACTATTGCTATGGAAAGTCAGCCAACGATTGCGCCTGATCCGATTGAGGTTATGAGTAAGATTAATAACCCATGCGAAATTTGCCGAGGAAAGGAAGCAAAATATCGAGTAGTTGATGATAAAGCATTTTGCGATCCAAAAAAAGTCTGTGGGGCAAAATGTGCAGAAAAATTCATAAATGATTGTAGAAAAGATTTTGGGGATCCTGGAGATTTTAAAATTTATTTTAATGGGCTTGATAGTAAAAGCGAATGCATTATTTGTGGTGACGATTCCAGCTTCAAGAATATTTCACTTATAGTGCCCTGTGGCCATCAATACATGTGTTCTAATTGTTGGGTTAAGGGTAAAAAAGAGTATAAATGCCCAATTTGCAAAAGAGGGATTACAAATAATTTGAATGGCCCCATAGTTTGGCAACTGGTATTGACAAAATATATAGAAAATGAAAAAATATTCAGGAAATAAAACATGGAGCGAAAAATGGAAAACGGAAAGATATGTCCAAAATGTGTCATTGACAAAATATATAGAGAAAACTGGTAAGAAAAAATAAATAAAGAAACAAAAAAAGAAGTCATTAAAAGCGAAAGAGTACAAGAGTAGCAAATTTGTTTAATAATATAAAAAAATTCTCCGGCGGCGCCGGAGAAA
>JAGBNX010000030.1 GCA_017634155.1 Clostridia bacterium
ATCTTTGTTTATTTTTTACTATTCCATTCTTTGTACATTCTCTTCCATAACATTTTGGACATATCTTTCCGTTTTCCATTTTTCACTCCGTGTTTTATTTCCTAAATATTTTTTCATTTTCTATATATTTTGTCAATACCTAAAAAGTTACCTCTGGCTTATGCCTGAGGTGGCTTTTTTGGTATTCAAAACCCCAGCTGTGCGGAACGTGTCAATTCTGAGCTTAGGATAATCCCTGCTTTAAGATGTAAGTCTAAATGTTTCTTTAGGTCTATTGACACTATGAAATCTGTTTTTAAAATCTGTATTTGCGCTTTTAACAATTTCGCTTCGGCTAAGTTTAGTTTCTCTAATTCTAAATACTATTTTTTTCTCTATACATTTGTTTAACACACTATTTTGCACTCTCAAACATTGTCTGGATAGTATTTTAGAAGGCAACATGAAAAAATTAATAGAAGCACTAAAAATTGCAGAAAAAACGAGATTATTGACTGAAAATATCTAAAAAAATAAAAAAATTCTCAAAAATATATTGTTTTTCCCAGATTTTAACTTATAATGATAATCGCTAGCTAGCAAGTTTTTGAATTTAATTTATAGGAGACATATTACGATGAAGTATTTTAAATTTTCTAAAGTTTTAGGTGCTGTTGCAAGTTTATTATTCTTGTTCTGTACATGTCATGCTTCGCGGTATATATGTCTGCTTGCACTTGAGTGTCGACGACAAGCTGAGCCTATACAAGGTGTGTTGGAAAAAAAGATTGACAAAATTGTGATTGAAGAGTCGGCAAAACAGGAGTTAGTAAGATTAGGTGTTAAGAATCTTGGCTCAATTCCGGTTAATGTTTTAGTTTATAATTTCGGGATTGTGGCTCCGGCAGAGAAGTATTTGAGACTTGGTTATGGAAGTATTGTGCCAGATGGTTATATTCAAATTATTCGTAAAAACATAAAAAGTTGTAATTCAATAAAACTTTTGAATCATCCTACAGAAGGGATTGTCTTAGCTTGCGACGATGTAGCAATCGTTGTACGTAAACAGAATGTTACAGTGACAGTTTTTGGGTTCACGCGTACTGAAACTGCATTTCGTCTTGAAAAAGTGAAATGTAATAGTTAGGTAAGATATCTGAGTAACAGAAAAGAGTTAATTTAGACTATAAAAATATAAGTAAATATTTGATATATCTGTAATAGTTAGGCCCAAGCATGGCAAACAAAAAGCTTGCCATGCCTTGGGGGTTTGAATTCCCTATCATTGTTCTTATTTATCTTTGTCGCCGTCGGGGCTGGAGGGTGAAGGGCTGTATTTTCCAAATCCCCAAAAGCTTTTGTCCCACGGTTTTGCACTTCTATTCTTTTCTTCACCTGTTTTGTTATAAATTGTTTTAGCTCCGTAGGCAAGAGCTACTGTTCCTGCTAATGCGGCTACTCCTACTATAACTTTTTGTGTTGTGCTCATTCCGCCCGAGACGTTTTCGATTTCCGCATCGTTCATGTACGAGTTTCTAAAATTACCTTTCATAAATATCACATCCTTTGTTACGATATTAGAATTTTTTATAATCCCCATGAATATTTATTTTTTTTCAAAATCATAAGAAATTATAAGATAAAACTATATATTCTAGGGTACTATCAAAAATTCTGTTTATATTATATATAATAAGTCAAAAAAAAACAAGTATTTTTATATAAAAAATATATTTTTTTTTGAAAATTCAATTTTTTGAGGCATTGCCAAAATGAATAGAACTCATAAAAATTCATAAAATATTATTTTCATATACAAATATAGTAACACCAACGAACTAAAACACCCCCCGGCGCTGCCGGAGAGAATGACTATCTTTTCAGCAATGCCTTGAAAATATCAATAAAAAACAAAAAATATTTGACTTTTATAAAATATTTAGCTAAATTTTTAAATTTTCGAGCTCTTTTTTAGAATTTTTAATTTTTTCACTCAAAAGCGAAGTATTATTCTCAAGTTCGATTAAAATTTTTCCGATATTTTTTCTGGTTTCATTAATAATATTTTCAGATTTTTCTTTTAAGTCTTTAATTATCTCGTTTTCTCGTTGCTTGGCGAGCTTGACTATTTCATGCTCTTCGACCATGAGTTTTACTTTTTGCTTTGCGATTCTATAAATTTCATCGCAACTCTCTTTTGCTGTCTGCAAAATTTTATCTTTATTGGCAATTATTTTTTTACTTTCACGAATTTCCTGCGGAAGCGATATTTGCATTTTTTTTATTAAATTTTCGATTTCTGAAACGTCTACAACCGAGCGCCCTCGCCCCATAGGTAACTTCCAAGCCGATTCTATTACATCTTCCATTTGTTCGATTATTTCATCAAATTCCATAGAATTACTCCGGTTTTAATTTGTAAAAATCAAGCGCTATCCTACCATATGTATATCTTTTTATCAAGCAAAAAGAACCCGGAGATTCAAAATATTTATTTTTTGATTCGTTTTCTATAATAATAATTCCGTTCGGATTAATAATTTGTGCAAATTTTTCAAAAATTTTTTTATTTATCGGCAAATCAAAAGGCGCATCAGAAAATATAATATCTGCTTTTTTATCAAATTTATCTAAAAATTTATAAATATCTAAAATAAAAACTTCTAAATTTAATTTTTTATTTGAAATTTTTGAAATTTTACTAATATTTTGCATTAAAATTCTTGCTGATTTTTTAGATTTTTCTACGAAAAAGCATTTTGACACACCACGACTAAGTGCCTCAAGCCCGATTTGACCGGTTCCGGCAAATAAATCAATAAAAATTTTATTTTTTAAATCAAATTGAATTATATCAAAAAGTGCCTCTTTTGCTCTGCAAGAAGTCGGACGCATATTTTTATTAGGAAAAACTTCAAGTTTGATATTTTTAAACATTCCAGAGACTATTTTAGACATTATTTTGTTAATATTAATTTTAAATTAAAACAAACAGGCAGTATTTCGAGAATCTTGCCAATATTTATAACTTTCCCTTAAGCCAGAATAATCTTTATCGTAATTACGCATTATTTTTTGGAATTGACCATTGTTTTCAATAGCCGCCATAATCATTTCGTACTCTCTATCAAGGCCAAAAAGTTTTAAACATTTTAAGACTCTTGTAAGTCTTAATCTATTGTGCGATCTTGGATCATTGTCGGGCACAAATATTCTTGCATCATCTTTGGCATTTAATTTTATTATTTCTGAATTATTTCCCAACGTAACTTCAAAACCAAAAAATATTAATATACGATTTACGTTTAATTTTAAATTTTTTTGAATCTTAAATCTTAACTCCAAATCTTGCATTAAAGCTTGCCATTTTTTTAGGTTTTTATTTAAACACAAATCTTGATTGGCATATCCTGATTCTTCGAGATTTGGGAAAAATATTTGTATAAAATTATGATGAATTTCTAAAGCTCTATCATTTGCATTTCTAAATGCTTCGCCAGATTGAAACAAAAAGCTTTTGTCTTGAATTTTTTCGCCTAAAAGAATTTTTATCCAATTTTGTTCTCTTTTATCAAAATTTTTATTATCTAAATTACCAGAATCATCTTTTTTTCCTGAAAATAATTTTACTAATTGTGTCACAACAATAACGGTACCAATTGATATACCAATAGTAGCTAATGCAACCGTCCGTTCTCTATTCCAAGTGAGATACCCACGTGTACTTGAAGACATCACAGAACAGATAGACAATACGCTAATAATTTTACGAATTTTTTTCATATATAACCCACTTCCTTTAATTATTTAATTAAAATAATAACTTACCCAATAAATTTTAAAATTTCACTAACCAAAATATTCGAAATACTAATAATTCTTATATTATTATTTTTTAGATTTAATATCGGAATCGAATCAGAAAATACGACTTGATTAATAAATCCAGAAGATAATTTTTCGAAAGCTTTTCCAGAACACACTGCATGCGTCGCATAAATATAAATTTTTCTCGCTTTTCCAATTTCGACAAGTGCTTTTGCGGCATTCGAGATAGTCCCGGCTGTGTCTATTATATCATCTATAAGTATAGCATTTTTATTATTTACATTGCCAATTATATTCATGACTTCAGAACAGTTCGCTTTCGAGCGATTTTTGTCTATTATTGCCATATTGCAGTTTAAAATTTTTGCAAAAGCTCTTGTTTTCTTTGCGGCACCTACGTCAGGTGCAACGATAACAAAATCTTCAGGACTAAAATTTTCGATTTTTTTTATATCTTCGGCAAAATTTGCAAGATTTGAGATATTCGAAACCGGAATATCAAAAAAGCCTTCGATTTGACTTGCATGTAAATCTGCAATAATTATATCGTCAATTCCGGCACAAGATATTATTTTCGCGACTAATTTAGCGCTTATGGGCTCTCCAAGTCTGCATTTTCTGTCTTGTCTTGAGTACCCAAGATACGGTATCACAGCAGTGATTTTTTTTGCATGGGCGCGTCTTAATGCATCGATTATTATCAAAAATTCTATTAAATTATCGTTAACAGGTCTGCAAATAGACTGTACCAAAAAACAATGACAGCCGTTCAGATTTTCTTTTATTAGAACTGAAATTTCACCGTCTTGAAATTTACTTATTTCTATTTTTGATAAATCAAGATTTAATCCAGAAGCTATTTTTTCAGCAAGCGAAATATTAGAAGTACCTGAAAAAATCTTAATTTTAGAATGCATATTTTACTTCCTTTGATTTAATATTATTATTAAAATTATTAAAATTATTATTAGAATTATAAAAAATCAAATTAGTATTATCCGGTATATTTTCGCCCGAGAGAACCGTACCTGGACCTATTGTACAATTTTTTCCTATTTTTGTACAGGAATTTATTATAACGTTCGAAAGAATAGTAGTGCCCTCACCGATTTCGGCATTTTTGCTTATAAAGACGTTATCGCAGCACGGAATATTAATCCCACGGGAAATTAAATTTTTAAAAATTTTAGCTTTTGCGATAAGATTAAGCATTTCAAGTTGCTCAGGAGTGTTTGCCCCTAAAGCGACAGTATAATCGCTGGCACAGTAAGCATCGACTTTTAAATTATTTTTTATAAAAATCGAAATTATAGACGTCAAATAAAGTTCACCCGAAAGCGAACTTGCATTTATACATCCAATAGTTTCTAATAAATTTTTAATATTAAACCAATAGGCTCCAGAATTTATTTCAGTAATTTTTTTTTGATAATTATCAGCCTCGCGTTCTTCTACTATCGAGCAGACGTTACCAGATTTATTTCTTACAATTCTGCCATATCCAAACGGATCTTCAAAATTAGCCGAAACAATCGTAGCAGCATTTTTATTTTTTTTATGTTTTTTATAAGCGAGCATAATCGTATCAGAATCTATAAAAGGCGAATCGCCGCCCAAAATTAAAACATCGCCGTTAATATTTTTTTTTAAAAAATCACTAGCCATCATAACAGCATGAGCCGTTCCCAATCTTTTGGCTTGAAATACAGTTTCGCAGTTATAATTACTTGATTTCAAAAATTTTTTGACTTTCGTGCTGCCGTAACCAGTAACAACACATTTGTTATTTATTCCGCAGCTTATAACAGAATCCAGAACCCACGAAATCATAGGTGCATTTAGAACTTTAGCCAAGACTTTCGGGCATTTTAATTTCATACGAATTCCGTTACCAGCGGCGAGTATCAAACAACTGTTCAAAATTCAAACATCTCCCTATTTCCAGAAAATTAATACGCCAGATATAATAATAATAAATAATAATGCTCATAGTATTATATTCAAGATTAAATATCAAGATGTTTTGGATGTGCATTTTTTGGTAGTGACTAAAAAAGATTTTTTATTTGAATTTTCGACTTTTTTTGATATAATAACTATCGATGTCTTGTTGATATCGAATAAAATTTTTGGGGGGTTCATGTATAAAAATCAGTTAAAATTCTCATATTTACTGTTTACTGTTATTTTTTCATGTTCAAATATTAATGCTACAGAAAATCCTGAAACAGTACAGATTTCAGAGAATTTAGAAAATTCTAAGCAAGAAAAAAATGAAGATAAGAAAATAAATTTTGGCGAAGTTACTTTTATTCAGAAATTTTTGACAAATTTTGCTGTTCCCGAACTTGTACAGAAAATTCTAGAAAAAAATAATTGTTATCAAGAAGGTCTAAAAAATCTCAAGGAAAACAAAGAATTTAAGCCGCAAGGAATTATGATTCATTCGACTGCTACACCGGGTGTAATGCCCGAAAGATGGTCTGAAGCCTGGAATAAAACAGATTTAGAAGTATGTGTGCATTTTTTTTTGAGTGATAAAGTAATTTTTCAGTGTTTGCCTTGTAATTTTAAATCTTGGCACTGCGGTGGGGAAGGCAATAGTATTTATATATCTATTGAGATATGTGAACCTTCTGGAATAAAATATAACGAAGAGCGCAGCGCTATTCTAGATAGTTATGATTCAAACTTGCATAAAGAATATTTTGAAAAAATGTGGAAAAATTTAGTCTGGTTTTGCTGCTGTTTGTGTAAGACTTTTAGTTTTAATATTAATAAAATTCAGCCGGATAAACAATCAAACGAACAAACGCCTGCCGAAAAATTTAGTATTATAAGTCACAAAGAGGGGCATCAAAGTAATATAGCTTCAAATCACGGTGACCCTGAACATTGGTGGAAGTTTTTTAGTAAAAATATGAATGATTTCAGAAACGATGTAAATCTAGCATTATCAAGTGGTTTAGGGGTTAAATTCGGAAATTTGATTATGCAAAAAGAGGCCGAAAAAAGCTAAAAAACGAAAAAAATTGAAAAATTTTTCAAAAAAGTGTTGACAAAAAATATCTTTGTAGTATAGTAAACAATGTTGGTATTGATGACGCCGGTGAGCCACCTGTTCCCATTCCGAACACAGAAGTTAAGCCCGGTAGTGCCGAAGATACTTGTCTGGCGACGGACCGGGAAAATAGGAAAATGCCAACTTTTTTTGTTTTTATTTTGAAGTTGCTTGGAACACATAGGGGAAAATTAAATAATAGTTAAATGTTGTAAGTTTTTCTTGCTGTGGTGGGTTTGTTTTTAAAGATTAAAATTTTAATATTTTTTATTAAAGGTAATTGTGGTAGTTTAAAATGGAAGATAATAAAAATTTAATTGATAATGAAGATAAAATATCTATTGATGATTTTGCAAAAGTAAAACTTGTAGTTGCGAAGGTTTTAGAATGCGAACCAGTAGAAAAGTCAAGAAAATTATTAAAATTAAAGTTGTATGACGGAATTTCTGAGAGAATCGTATTGTCAGGAATTTCAAAATATTATTTGCCGAGTGAATTAATAGGTCATAATATTATTTTGATTTCGAATTTAAAACCTGCAAAATTTTGCGGAGTTGAGAGTAACGGCATGATTCTTGCTGCAAAGCATGGTGAAGCTTTAAAAGTAATAACGATGGACGAAATGCCTGCAGGGAGTGCGATAAGTTAATTTAATATCGTGAAAATTTGAAATAAAAAATTATTATTCTTTCTCTGGACATACTGGAGAATGTTTTTGTTTTATCTTAACTTGTTGCCAGTTTTGATTCTTATTCATATTCGTATTCATATTGAATTTTAAAAATTATACATGTAAAATCATATTATATTATTTTTTATTTTGTTAAATTTTAAAATACAGTTGATTTTTTTGATTTATATATTTTTATATTTATTATTTAAAAGGAAAATATGATATATAATTTAAACGGAGTTTTAACTAATCTGGAAAAAGATTTTTTTGTGATAAATTGCTCAGGAATTGGCTTTAAGTGCAAGTCTGATTTAAAAACTCTTTCAGAACTCCAAAAATTTTCGGGAGAAAAAATTAATGTTTTTACGATTCTTAATATAAGAGAAAACGCATGGGATCTATTTGGCTTTAAAGATAAAATTCATGTCGAATGTTTTAAAATGCTCACAAGCGTTACAGGAGTCGGTCCAAAAGTAGCTCTGGCAATTTTTTCTGAATTTTATCCTGATGAAATTTTTTCTATAATAGCTACGAATAAAATAAATAATTTTACTATGGCTTCAGGGGTCGGAGAAAAAATGGCCAAAAGAATTGTTCTGGAACTTAAAGAAAAAATCAAAAAACTACCTGTTTTTGATCAAAAAATAAATAATAATAATAA
>JAGBNX010000031.1 GCA_017634155.1 Clostridia bacterium
CGACCTGCACCCTTAGCAGGGGTGTCTCTTCGACCACTTGAGTACTTCTCCATGGAGGAGGGAAAGGGATTCGAACCCTTGGTCCCTTTCGGGATCATCAGTTTTCAAGACTGACTCCTTAAACCACTCGGACACCCCTCCGACAATAAACTTGTTAATAAACTTATTGTCAAGCTTCTAAATAATAGATTAAAGCATTAAAAATGTCAAGTGGATCATATAAAATCTTGAAATTATTTAACTGGCGAATCAATCTTTTTTATAAATCGTAAACCAATTATCTTTTCCAAATCCGTGATTTGAAATCAAACCCTTTATAGTCTTATATTGAGCGTTATTCGGCTTATTGCCGCCTAAAAATACTTTATTTTTATTTTTAATTAAATCAAGCAATTCTTCTGAAGTTTTAATAGACGAAATTTTGTTTTCTTCTCCTGTTTCTATGCTAAAATTTTGAATGTTCAAAACAGCTTCTTTAAGTTGCGATTCTTCATTAGTTTCATCTTTTTCATCGACAATCAAGTTTGAGCATTTTGCGTAAAAAAATTCGACTTTAGGTACTTTACAAATTTTTATACAACCGCCAGAAACAACAGATAACTTTTTTATATTATTACTTAATTCTGCAATATTTACGCTTTTACTTCCTTGACAAAAGATTATCAAATTTTCAACACTTTCTCCGGGATTACCAATTTTTATATCCTGATTTTCATAATCATTACTGTTTATAATGTATAACGCTGCTTTTTTATCTTCCGAAATTCTCATCGCCATTTTTCTAACTGCAGAAAAACTAAAACTTGAAAGTTCAGAAACATATTTAAGCATTTCTTTGTGTTCTTTTGAATTTTTCAAATGTATACCGCGTGCCAGTCTTTGCCAAATCAAACTAATAATAGATTTCGCCGCCCAGCCAAGACCACCAATAACTCCAAGCCCTACGATAAAACTAATCATCTGAGACATCGGGGTCTTTTTTAACTCTTTTTTAGGAGCTTGAGCAGTTTCTGGCGTATAATTATCAATTTTTAGTCCAGAAATATTTTTTTTATCAATCTTTTTTTTGTAAGCATTATTTTCAATTTCTTGTTTTAATTTATCGATTTCTGAATTTTCGGGACTGGTATTTTTCACTATTTTTTCTGCTGTACTTTTTCTATTATTTGCATCACTGTTATTATCGCTGTCCTGAACTGGAATCGATACGGAATTTTCTGTATCTTCTGCATTGGAATTAGAAGAATTTATTCCTAAGCTCAAGATCGATAACATACAAGCGACTTTTTTTTTCAAATTTGAATATTTCATGACTTATCCCTCCAAGTATTTCCGAAATTATAGTTATTTTATCAATAGCGATTTTATTTGTCAATCCTAAGGCATTGCAGGTATTGCTAAAAAAAGATAGATGTTTTATCCGGCATAGTAAAGAAATTAGTTCATATCTTTCATAATTTATAAATTCGTTAATGCTCTATGAACTTTTGTCACTTCTATATATTTTGGGAATGCCAAAAAAGATATATTTTGTCGGAAAGGTAAAGAGTTTCTCTCCAGCGTCGCCAGAGAGAATTTTGGTTATTTTTTTTTTAAGTGTATTATGGTATGTGTGCTTGAAGTGATATTATATATGACCTATGAACATGAAAACATGAGAAATTAAATTTTACGAAAGTAAGGCGATTTGTTTGATAAGAATTTTAGCAATAGGCGATATTGTAGGATTATTGGGCTGCAGGACTGTACATGAAAATCTTGAAAAAATTAAAAATAAATATAATATCGATTTTGTAATTGCAAACGGAGAAAACTCGGCAGTCGGGAACGGTATAACGCAAAAATCAGCAGAATATTTATTTAGTGCCGGTGTAGATGTTTTAACTGGCGGTAATCATACGTTCAAATGGCAAAAATTTATAGATTATCTTGATAAATCGCAAAAAATTATAAGACCTGCTAATTATCCCGAAGGTACTCCCGGGAACGGCTTTTTGGAATTTAATATAAAAAATTCTAAAATTTACGTTATAAATATGTCAGGAGTAGTATATTTAGAAGCTCTTTCGTGTCCGATTGCATGTTTAGATAAAATTTTAGAGAAAACTAAAAATATTAAAATAAAAATTATTGATTTTCATGCCGAGGCTACTGCCGAAAAAAGAGCTATGGGTTTTTATTTTGACGGCAAAATTTCAGCAATATTTGGAACTCACACTCATGTGCAGACGTCAGACGAAGAAATTTTACCCAACGGTACGGCATATATAACTGATATCGGCATGTGCGGAGCTGTTTATTCTGTTTTGGGAGTCAAGCCTGAAATTGCTATAAAACGCATGAAAAATAAAATTCCGTTAAGATTCGAACATGATAATTTTGGGCCAAGTAAAATAGAATGCGTTTATTTTGATATTGACGAAATAACAGGAAAAGCTTTGGATATAAAAAGATTAAGATTTATTTTTGATTAAATTATAAAATAGAAATATTATATATTAAATTATAAAAGGATAATAAAATAAATTGAATTTTACAGAACAAAAAATTTTTGAATATTTAAAAGAAAAAAAAATTGCTCTTTTGGGATTTGCGAAAAGCAATCAAGCCGTTGCTGAATTTTTAGATAAAATTAATATAAATTTTCAAGTTCGAGATAAAAAAATTTGTGATTCAAAAATAAAATTTAAAAATTCAAAAATAGAATTTATTTTTGGCGAGAGTTATTTAGAAAATCTAGATTGTGATTTGATTTTTAGGACTCCCGGCATAAGGCCTGATTTAATTAAAAATAAAAATTTAAATAAAAATTTGATTTTATTATCTGAAATCGAATTTTTTCTAAAATTTTGTCCGACTGAAAATTTGATTGCAGTCACAGGCAGCGACGGTAAGTCTACTACGACTTCGTTAATTTACGAGCTTTTGAAAAATTCGTGTGAAAATAATAAAAATAATAAAAATCAAAAAGTATTTTTAGGTGGTAATATAGGCACGCCTATTTTGCCGCAAATAAATAAAATTTCTGATAAAGATTTTGTTGTTTTAGAGCTTTCGAGTTTTCAGTTAATTACTTGTGATATAAATCCAAAAATTGCAGTTATTACTAATATTTCAGAAAATCACCTGGATTGGCACAAAAATTTTCAAGAATATATAAATTCTAAAATTAATATTTTCAAAAATCAGACGCGAGATAATTTGCTTGTTACTAATTTTGATTGCGATATTTTAAATAATATTTCTAAAAAAAGTGCTGGTAAAAAAAGATTTTTTAGTATAAAATCTAAAGTCAGCAATGGGTGCTGTCTTGATAATCAAGAATACATAATTTTTTGTGAAAATAATAAAAATTCTAGAATTATTCACAAAAATGAGATAAAAATTCCCGGCAGGCATAATATAGAAAATTTTATGGCGGCGATTTCGGCTTGTTATGATTTTATAAATATTAAAAATATAAAATATATCGCAAGTAATTTTAAAAATCTTGCTCATAGAATCGAATTTGTAACTGAAATAAACGGCGTTCGTTATTATGACGATTCTATAGCGTCGACTCCGAATCGAGTTATAAAAGGCGCATTTTCTGTTTTTGAAAATAATAATATTATATTAATTGCGGGCGGATATGATAAAAATTTGAGTTTTGAAAAATTAGCAGAAGAAATTTGCGATAAAATTAAGATTTTAATACTTATTGGTCAGACAGCCGAAAAAATTAAGAATTGCGTTCAGAATTGCCAAAACTTGAAAAAGCCGGAAATTTATATTGCAAATTCTATGCAAAGTGCCGTAAATTTAGCATATGAAAATTCTTTAAAAAATAATATAAAAATAGTATTATTATCTCCGGCGTGCGCGAGTTTTGGTATGTATAGTAATTTTGAAGAACGCGGCAATGATTTTAAAAATCATGTTTTAAATTTAAAAAAAATTAAAAATTTTAAAAAATAAAATTTGAGGTATTTTTATGTTAAGAAACGAATACGTTAGATCATGGGTAAAAGAAATGAGCGAATGGCTGACGCCTGAAGATATTGTCTGGATTGACGGTTCAAAAACTCAAGCAGAACTTTTGTTTAATATAGCCTGCGGGATCGGCGAGTTAACTAAGCTTAATCAAGAATTAATGCCCGGCTGTTATTTACATAGGTCTGAAAAAAGCGACGTCGCAAGAGTCGAAAATAGGACTTTTATATGCTCTAAAGAAAAAATCAACGCAGGAGTTACAAACAATTGGTGGGAGCCCAGCGAAGCAGCGCACAAACTTAAAAGTATAGCTGCAGGAAGCTACAAAGGCAGAATTATGTACGTTATTCCGTTTTGTATGGGGCATATTGATTCTGATTTTCGTAAATTTGGCGTTCAGATTACAGATTCTATATATGTAGCGCTTAGTATGTTAACTATGACGCGTGTTGGTAAAAAAGTCTCGATTGCTTTTAATAAACTAGAAAATAATTGGACAAAATGCGTGCATTGTTCGTGTTCTTGCGATCCTGAGAACAGATACATATGTCATTTCCCGGAATCAAATGCTGTAATTTCAGTAAATTCAGCATATGGTGGAAATGCTATTTTAGGCAAAAAGTGCCTGGCTTTGAGATTAGGCTCTTATATGGGCAAACAAGAAGGCTGGCTGGCAGAGCATATGGCTATTTTTGGTATAAAAACGCCCTATAATAACGAAATAAAATATATTTGCGCAGCGTTACCGTCGGGTTGCGGAAAGACAGACTTAGCTATGCTAAAACCAGGCGAGAAATTTAGTAAAGCCGGGTATGAAATTTATTGCGTCGGTGACGATATCGCATGGCTTAAAATTCGCGAAGACGGCAGACTTTGGGCTATTAATCCTGAAAACGGCGTTTTTGGAGCATGTTCCGGAATAAATAAAAAAACTAATCCGAATGCGTTAAAAACCGGCAGCAAAAATACGATTTTTACAAACGTTGTTTTAAATAAAAATAATCAAACTGTCTGGTGGGAAAATCTTGATAATAATCCGCCCGAAGATGCTATTGATTGGCTTGGCAACGACTGGAATATAAATTTGGGCACGCCAGGTGCGCATCCGAATAGCAGATTTGCGGCTCCGTTAGAAAATTGCCCGTGTTTAAGCTCAGAAGCTAACAATCCCATGGGAGTCCCGATTTCGGCAATAATTTTAGGCGTCAAAAGAGCGAAATTAACTCCTTTGGTTTTTGAATCACGAGATTGGGATCACGGGGTTTTTATAGGTTCAATAATGTCTTCTGAAACTACAGTTGCAGCAGACGGAAAAACCGGAGTTCTAAGACACGATCCGTTTGGAATGCTGCCATTTTGTGGTTATAATATGTCAGATTATTTCCAGCACTGGATCGATATAGGCAAAAAACTCGGCGAAAATGCGCCAAAAATTTTCGGAGTCAACTGGTTCAGAACAGACGATAAAAATAAATATATCTGGCCCGGATTTGAAGAAAATATTCGAGTTCTCGACTGGATTGTAAAGCGTCTAGACAATAAACTAGAAACTCAAAATTCTCCAATAGGCTTATTACCGAAAATCGAAGATATAGATACTAGCAATCTTGATATATCACATGATAATCTAAAAAAAATACTTGAAATTAATCCGGAGCTCTGGGAATCTGAAATCAAGAATATAAAAGAATTTTATTCAAAATTTGACAAAAATTTACCAGAAGAATTAGTTAATAGAATTAATAATTAATTACATATATATTGCATACATTTTAAAAATAAGAACAAACAATCACTCTCTGGTACTGCAGGAGAGTGCGTTTTTGTATAATTTTGGCAATTTTACTACTAGTCTCAAAAGAAATACAGTACGCAAACGCTGTTACAAATTTAACATAATAAAAATAACTGACGTGCTTTAAATATTTTTATTCAGATTTATTAACAGCTGCAACGGACCATTTTTTTACTTTTATATGTTCTGATTGACTTTTAATTACAAACGTTTCATCTTTTATGCTTACAACTGTCCCAACAATGCCGCCAATTGTAGTTACTTCATCGCCGATTTTAATACTATTTCTTAATTCTTGCTCTTTTTTGTTCTTTTTTTTCTGTGAAAGCGTCATAGCAACTAGCATTATTATTATTGGAACTACCAGCATAAGATTCATAAGAATATTCTGATCCATAAAATAAACACTCCTAAAAAAATTTAAACTGCCTACTTGATTATATAGTAAATATGGATTTTTTCAATACATATTTTCGTATTTTTGATCCAAACTCAATTTTTTGTATTTTTCTCTCCAAGTTAATATATTATCAACCAAATCACTGGTAGACCTGAAATGAAATGCTCCAGTAAACGCATAAACATTAACTTTAACACACGATAAATAAAATATCGAAATCATTAAAACAAAATTGTGAATTATTTTCATAACAATAAACTCCCCCTAAGAAATAACCATAAATTAGAACAAAACAACTCCCAAAAATTATTCATTCTCAGGAGTTTTTTCAAAAAATTATTTTACTTCTCTTCTATAAAATACAACTGAACCTATAATTGCTGGAATCACAAAATAAGCCATCAATACCCACGGGAAAACCTTAGCATGCTCAATATCTAACGGATATTTATACTCGTAAATATTCACAAAACCTTCTCCGGGCCAATATTTTGCTACAGACTCTTTGACTCCGAACCAAGTATCTAAAATATAATTTATGCCCTTTATGGCCAGCGCCGGCAATATTAAACTCGAAATTGCAAAATTGATAGCCGTTGTCCATCCGGAACTCTTGCTTAAATATCCAGCCATAACAAAAATTGACTGGTATGCCATCTGGACTAAAACAAAAAGACCAAGCGGGATAATTATAGAATTAATATAATCCTGTTCCCATTTACCAGCCCCCCATAAATGCGAACCTATTGCATAAGATGTAAGAGCCGCCAATAACGTATATAAAACAGGCACTATCATCGAAACAATCATTTTTGAAAAATACATAACGAATTTATTTTTTCCTCTTATTGCCAGATTTTTATTCATACCTGAAGAAAACTCATAACAAACAAATATTGAAGTAAATATAGAATTCATTAGTAATACGTTTCCAAGACCTAATTGTATACCATTCCAACCCGTATATCCCAATTGTCTTAAAAAGCCTGACTCTGTAATTCTAAGCCTGCTAGTTAGCACACCTTCGTAAGACCAAACGGCTATACCTGCAAGACCCATAAGAACAAGCGCACAAATATAAAACGATTTTTTCTTAAATAATTTATAAATCTCAGATTTTAACATTCCTAACATCAGACTTCACCTCCCATTAATTTTAAAAAATAATCTTCATAGTCGCCGTCTTGAGCAGAAATCGACTCGATTATCAAATCGTTCTTAACTAAAATTTCGTTTATCTTTGCAGTGTCTGTATTGCCAAAAATACAAATTTCAGCGCCATCCATTTTGTAATTATTAATATTTAATTCTGTATTTAATAATTCGATAGCTTTCGAAATATCATTGACTTTTAACCTAACACACGGTTCAATTTCTCTTATCAATTCTTCGTGACTAAACTCACGTACTAATTTGCCTTTGTTAATTACGGCATAATCCGTTGCAATACGAATAAGCTCGCCAAGAATATGACTCGAAATTATAAAAGTAACGTTTTTTTCACGATTTAATTTTACAATCATATCGCGCATTTCTTTCATACCTTGAGGGTCAAGACCATTCATAGGCTCGTCTAATAATAAAAACTCAGGCTCGCCAATTAAAGAAAAAGCTAGTGCGAGCCTTTGCTTCATACCAAGCGAAAAATTCTTAACTTTTTTCTTGCCACA
This sequence comes from Clostridia bacterium, assembly GCA_017634155.1. Classification (GTDB taxonomy): domain Bacteria; phylum Bacillota; class Clostridia; order Oscillospirales; family Acutalibacteraceae; genus Improbicoccus. Next base: position 7,838 of record JAGBNX010000031.1, read on the forward strand.
GTCGCCAAGCCCCACAGTATCTAAAAGCTCTTTGGAAATTTTTTCGGAATCTTTAATTCCCAACGCATAGCATTGACAGAGCATATTATCAAGCGCATTCATATCAGGATACATCGCCGGATTTTCTATAACGCCGCTGATTTTTTGTCTATCAAAAGAAAACTCGACTGTACCACTATTCGGGTGCGCAAGCCCCAACACAAGCCTCATAATAGTAGTCTTACCAGAACCGTTTTTACCTATTAAGGCATAAATAGAACCTTTTTTTACCGATATGTTTAAATTATCAATTATTTTTTTATTACCGTATTTTTTATTTAAATATTTTGTTTTTAATGCAAAATCTAAATTTTGTAACTCTTCACTCATAATCATACCTCCTTTAGTCATAAAAATTTGTAAAAATTTCAAAATTATAATTAGTCGTGAAAATTAAATACAAGTTTCACACACAAAATTATATATCAAAAAAACAGTACTGTCAAATCTGTGCTTTGATTTTTTTTATTTTTGAAAAAAATCTGGAAGCCATCGATAAAACATAAGTAAATTCTTTGGTTCTGTAAAAAAGTATTATATTTACAAAACTTGAAATAATCAAGCATAAAATAAAATTTATTACAATTTGTGCAAAATTGGATCCCATTTGGATAGCATTAGTGCAAAAATAACATACTGAAACTTCGCATAAAGTAATAAAAGTATACAAAAAATATTTTTTATAATACTCAAACGGCTTTTTTTTGAATAATATTTTGTACACAAAATACGGATGAGTAAAAAACGAAGTTAGTAAAGAAGCTATAACGCTGCCTAAAATTGCTCCGCTGATTCCGATTTTTTTTGCCAAAAAATAAGAAATCACAAAATTTATGGCAGATTCAATAATCGGAAAATATCTGTCTTGAACATAAATTCCTGCACTGTCTTTTGCCATGTCAATACTGTGGCGCATGCCGAAAATATATATATATATTACTATTGCGATCGTAGTCGAAACGGGAAAAACAGAATTTTCAGACGTTATCCAGAATCTCATAAAAGGAGCCGAAATACATAAAAACGCACTGCAAAAAAACGAATACATCAAAAAATTAAGAAAAAAAATAACGTTAAAATTATTTTCTATTTTTGGGCCTTTTTCAGTACTTAATAAATTGCCAAAACTTGCCATAATGCCTTTGAAAAATTCCAAAGAAATTCCCAAAAGTGCTGCGACTATTATCATGTAATTGCAATAAATTCCGTTTTCTGCAAGCGGCAAAGCTATCATACCAAAAATAATAGTCGAAATTTGTTTTAAGCTTGCTCCGCCGATTTTGTGAAAAAACATGGCTTTTATATTTTGAATTACGTCTTTTTTCTGTTCTTTATCAAGTTTTACTTTTGTTTTCATGTCTATTAAATTATATTTTTTATGAAAATAATAAGATATGACAAAATTTTCTGCCATTCTAGAAATTATTTTAGCAAAAATATATAATTCAAAAGACTTAAAAATTCTTAAAATTAATATCTGCGCAATCATGAGCCCCACAAGACAGCAAGCTCGCGTTAAGCCTATTATTCTTGAATTCTGGTCTGCGATTATCATGATTCTTTTGTGATAATAAACATACGAGCACACTGCGTCTATTAAATAAAGCACGAAAATTCGCATGAGCCATTGCTTTGAAAATTCTTCTTTTATCGAATCAATAATAAAAAACGAAGAAATTAATCCCAGTAAAAAAATCGCAGAAATTATTATAAAATAAGATTTTTTTAAAAAATTAATTACAACGGAAACTCTTGACCAGTCTTTTTTTGCAATCGGGTCATACAGTCTATAAACAAAGCTCATTCCGAGCCCGAGTTCTACTATAGAAAGTATCGAGACATAATCTGCAAACCTGCCTTCGATGCCAACGCATTGTAGTCCCAAGACATCTGAAAAAGTCTTTCGTATTAAAAAACCTGAAATCATCCATATTACGTAACAAGTACAATTCGAGAGTATATTTAATAGCGAATTTCTTGTTCTCATTTTTATTTGCCTCTTTTATGAAAAAATTTTATAACTTTTTTATATAAATTAATATTAACAAGTAACAAAACAAAAAGCATTTTTCTTTTTAAAGTAAAATACTTATTGCTTATTATACTAAATTTATTTTTTTTTACAAATTTCAAAATATTTTTAAATTCTTGAAAATTCGCATCGCTCCAAATCATTTTATCGATTAAAGCCAAATGCGACCAAAAAAATCTGAACTCAGCCTGTTTTAGAGCAAAATTATAATTATTTTTAATAAATTCAAGATTTTCTTTGCTGACTTTTATTATATCTAAATCTTTTTCTCTGAATTTTGAACTCGTCAAGCTATTTTCGTGTCTTAAATAATAATATTTTGGCAAAAAACTATAAAATATTTTATTTGCTCTTGTAATTATTTTCGGCATAATTTCGGCGTCTTCGTAAATCATATTTTCAGAAAATCTCAAGTTATCAAATAATTCTCGCTTATATAATTTATCATAAATAAAAAGCGAAACTTTGCCGTTAATAAAAATTTCTTGCAAAGCCCCGCGCGAATCAATTATTCCAAATTTATTTTTGTTTTTATTACATATTTTTTTGATTTTATTATTATTTTGAATATAACAATCGTACATACCACAAGTAGCAATATCTGCATTATTTTTTTCAAGATTATTTATTAAAAATTCAATCATATCAGGAGCTATAAAATCGTCGCTGTCAACAAAACTCAGATATTTTCCGGTCGAAATATTAATTCCTGCATTGCGTGCCGCACTGACGCCTGAATTTTTTTGACTTATTAAAATAATTCTTTTGTCAGATTCGGCAAATTTTTTACAAATATCAAAACTTTTATCAGTCGAACCGTCGTTTATAATTATAATCTCGATATCTTTGAAAGTCTGGCAAGTTACGCTCTTTAGGCATCTTTCGAGATAATTCTCGACATTAAAAACAGGAATAATAACACTTACTTTAGGCATAAAAACTCCATTAAAATATTAAAATTTTAATTATATAGTACATAATTAAATAAAAAACAACCAACCCATCTCCGGCACTGCCGGAGAAGAATTTTTTATCCTACTGATAAAATACATTTTTGGATTATATTTAAAATAAAAATTAATTATAAATTCCATTTGAAGACAAGTTTAAACGGCACGTGCAAGACTTCGTCAAATACTCTGTGAATATCTGAAATAGAATTAATATTTCCGCCAAAAGTTATTAAATTTAGAATTCTTTTGCTAATTTTTTTATCCTGCATAATTTTAACAGAATCTAAAAAATCTTCGTAACCTGATCTGCTGCAACCGATAAATTTCAAGCCTTTTTCGAGAATATTTCTTGTATTAATCAAAATTTTTTCTTCGCTGACGCCCATTAAAATAACCGTCCCTTGGGGATTTATATGATTTATTATATTATTAATAGCAAAATAGCTGCCCGTATTTCCGGTGCATTCAAACGCGTGATTAAATTCTAAGTTTTCAGGGATTTCTGAATCTAAAAAAATTTTATTTGCAAACGAAAAATTTGCAAGTTTTTCTTCGTGTCTGCCAATAATAATTATTTCTGAATCAGGAATTATTTTTCTTAAAACTAACGCAGTTAAAAATCCAACGTTGCCATCACCAAAAACAGCGATTTTATTATTTTTATTATTACTAATATTTTTCAAAAATCTTTTGACTGAATGCACGGCGACGCTTACAAGTTCAGTAATCGCAAAAATATAATTATTTATCTCGCAATCTGAATCATAATCAAAAGCTACTAGTCTATTATTATCAATCGCAATTATTTCTTGCATAAAGCCGTCAACTCCGCTTGAGCGAAATTTTGATCCTTTTTCGTAATTTTCATAAATATTTTTATTATTATCATCATGATTTTTGGCAAGAATATTAGGTATCAAAACTACTTTTGTGCCGGGCAAAAATTTATTAGAATTATCTTGCAAAACAACTCCAGAGCATTCGTGAATCAAAGCCATTGGGAGTTTTTTTTTCAAAATTTTGGCAGGTCTTTTGCCTCTGTAATATCTTTGATCGGCATGACATATAGACATATATTCTGGTCTGACTATAACTTTATTATTAAAATTTATATTTTCAAATTTTAAATTTATTTTTCCCGGCGACGTAAGCTGATAAATACAATTAATCAAGTTTAATCTCCAAAAGCGATTGCGCAATTTTATAATCACTAATCGTAGTTATTTTAAAATTAGAAAATTCTCCCATAACTAAACTTACTTTTTGATTTTTTATCGAAAAAATTTTGCAAGCGTCTGTGAGTTCTTGCTTTTGTTCTTCAGTCAGTTCACTATATAATTTTTTTAATTTAAGCATATTAAAACTCTGCGGAGTTTGACCTAAGAACATATATTTTCTATTGGGAATATTTTCTATTTCTGTTCTAGAAATATCAGATTTGACTATCGTATCATGCGACTCAACTACAGTATCACATGCGCCGAATTTTTTCGCAGCATTAATATTTTCTTCTATGATTCTGAGCGTCACAAATGGCCTCACGGCGTCGTGAGTTACCAAAATATGCTCGTTAGATTCGCCAAATTTAGTTTCGATATCTTTTATTATATTCATAATAGTCAAATTTCTATTTTCTCCGCCCTGTGAAAAATAAATTTTTTTACTTGTTAAATTATTTTTAGCAAAAATGTCTTTTGCATAAGGCAGCCAATTTTCATGAATCCCAATATAAATCGCATCAAATTTTGAACAAAGCAAGAATTTTTCAACTGTGTGAATAATTATCGGCTTATTGCCGAGCATTAAAAACTGTTTTGGAATATTACTTCCAAGTCTTGTGCCGACTCCTCCGGCGACTATTGCTGCAAAGATCATAAAAAACTCCTTTTTATATTTTATAATTTCTGATAACGTGTATCTAAAAAATGAAAAAAATTCAAGACTTTCTACGGTGACACTGGAATGTCTATCTTTTTTTAACAATAATTTTTAAATTTTTTTATTGACAATTCTTTGTCGCGATGGTATTATTTAGCTGTCGACTGAGAGGGTGTTTCTATGAAAAGATTTGTCAACGGAAAGTTAGCGTTTACGCTTTCATGTATGTCTGTTTTAGGAAGTAGAATTTCAGCAGTGAGTAAAAGCGAGATTAGCGTGAAAAATTCGAAAAGTATTGATGCAGTGTCTAATGTTGATTTTAGAAATAATTCTGTAATGCCATCTCTTGGAAAATCTAAATACAGGCAGCTTGAAACAGCACTCATTGCTGCTCTTTCAGGTTTGGTCGGTTTGGGACTTATCAATGAAATTCTAGGAATCACTACAAATGCTGATACTTTGTTCAAAGGTAAGTATTCAATAGCAAACAGTGTAAGGCAATCTTTTGCTAGAAAAATTCTTGTGGAGAAAATATCTGACGTTCTTGATAGTTTCTCAGATATTTTAGAATTGCGAGTTGAAGATTGTGGAGAATACAAAAGCGCTAAAACAAAAAAACTGTTTGATCATGAGAAGGTGGAACTTGAAAAGATTAAAATGGAAATGTTCCTAAAAGCTGTCAAAAATAAGAATATAGATTTGGATGAAAGCTTGTCGCGTATTAAATTTAGTTGTCATGAAAAAAGAAAAATTGAAGAAGAAAACATTCGAATTGAAAAAATCAAAGCATTATTAAATTTGCGTAGATTATATGGACTTATTACTGGATGGAATTCTGGCGATTTGGAAAATGCGGTTTTAAAAGGTATCAGAGGATCTGTAAATGCTGTGGCTATTTTGGATAATAATGGTATAGCTGTTACTGACTTAGATAATAATACTGTAAATCTTTTTAAAATATGTAAATATGATGGAAATTTGGAGTGGGACATTGAGGGGAAAGATCCTGAGGATTACCAATATTTTAAATTAATGATTAGAAAATAATTTAAATATTTATTTTTGTGAAAGATGAGTATTGCAAACAAATATAGACATTCTATCGGTGATGCCGGAGAAAATATCTATCTTTTTTAGCAATACCAATCATAAACTCATAAACTAAAACTGATTTTTATATTTCTCGCAAGAATTATTTAAATCCAAAAATATTATATCATGTGAATTTACTCTTTCGTTTTCAGGCGGCAATTGCATATAATTCCCAAACGCTGTTTTTAAATATTCGTCATAGCCAATCGGCACCGGAAGCTCAGTATTTTCAAATTTTTTTAAAACACAAGATTCGAAAATTTCTTTTTTGTATAAATTTTTCATATATTTGGGTCCTGCACAGAATTCTCTTATATATTTACAGTCATTAATTTTATATTTTGACATTTGTTTTTCGCAAAAACAAGCGATTTTAAATTTTAATTTATTACTGGGAATAATATTCAAAAGAATTTTACCTAAAATTTTTGGGATGATTCCGTGATTCTTTGGTACTACTCGGGTAATAAAAAGCAAGAATAAACAGGCAAATATTATTTGAAATTTTTGTTTTATTTTTGAATCCGGGCAGCCATCCAGGGGAAAAACATCAATCGAAACACCTCTGGGAGTTTTTATTCCAATTTGTTCTTTCTTAATTAACGTCGAATTTTTATCCGAAACTAAAGTAAAACTCTGACCTGTAAAAATTTTTTCATTAGTTCTTAAAATATAAAAATTTTCATCAGATTCTATTTTAGCAAGTTTTTCATAATCTTCTCGTGGCATGAAAACATCTAAATCATCATCCCAGGGAATAAATCCTTTGTGTCTTATAGCTCCTATGCATCCGCCGCCGCACAAAAAAAAATTAAGATTATTTTTTTGACAAAATTCTTTAAAATTTATTATAAGTTCTAAATTTTTTTTTTGTAATTTTTCAAGTTCAGGCTTTGAAAATTCATGTTTTTGAAAATTTTGTTCGTTTGAAAAACTTTTTTTAAAAAATTTGAAAATTCCGTATATATTTCCAATCCCGTACGAAATATGAATAATAAATGAGTAAAAAATAAAATTAATTTATCAAAAAAATTAGAAAGCGAATCTTTTTTAAAAGAAAAAATTAAATCTAAAAAAATATATAAAAATAATACTCCCGAAGTAAAAAAATAAACACGCTTGCTAAATATTGAAATTATAGGGAAAAATACCAAAAAAATTACAAAACAAATAGGCACTAAATGCGAAATTCTTGCAGGCTTTTTGTGTTTTTTGATAACTGCTATTTTCCAAGTTCCGTATTTAAAATACTGAATAAAAAGCGAAATTAAATTATCTCTTGGATAATAAATAAATTTTATTTCAGGTGTTATAAAAATTTTTCCGTTATTTTCTATAATTTTAAAATTTAAATCATCATCTTCGGCAAATTTTATATTTTCATCATATAAACCCATTTTTAAAAGATATTCTTTTTTAAATGTACCAAATTGTACAGTATCAGCTAAGCCTTCATAATTAATATTATGATTTTTGCCACCACCCAGAGCAAATAAGCTATAATGCGCTTCGGCAATTATTTTTTGCATTCTGGTTTTATATCCTAAAACCGTAGGTCCACCGACGTTTTGGTAATTTCCAGTTTTAATTATTTTTATGCAACTCGAAATATAATCAGGATAATAATAAGTGTGAGCGTCCATGCGCACTATATATTTACCCTGAGCATTTTTGATGCCGATATTCAGTGCACTTGGAATATTTTTTTTGATATTATCCAAAATTTTTATAAAATTATATTTTTTGCAGTAATTTTTTATTATATCTCTTGTGCCGTCCTGTGACATACCGTCGACTAATAAAATTTCTAATAAATTTCTATCAAAATCCTGTCTTAAAACTGATTCAATAAATTCTTTTACATATTTTTTTTCGTTCAAAACAGGAACTATTACTGATACAATTAAATTATTATTAGTATTATTTTTATTATTATTAGTCAAATTCATAATTGCTCCAGACTGACTGAACATCTTCGTCGTCTTCGAGAACGTCAATTAAATTTAAAATTTTTTGTTTAATTGTTTCGTCTTCGATTTTTTGATAAGAGTTTGGAATCATAGAAAGTTCCGAAGTAAAATTATCAAACCCTAAGTTTATCAAATTTTTTTTAACGTTTTCAAAATCATTTTTTTCAGTTATCACAACAAATGAATCGTCTTCAGGTTGAAAATCCGAAGCACCAGCTTCGAGTGCCGCATTTAAAAATTCGTCTTCTGAGATATTTTTTTCTAAAATATTTTCTTTTTCAAAAACGATAACACCTTTTTCGTCAAACAAGAATGAAACACAGCCGGAAGTCCCCAAATTGCCGCCATGTTTTGAAAAATACATTCTGATATTTGACGAAGCACGATTTTTATTATCAGTCAAAATATCTAACATAAATGCAACTCCACCAGGACCGTAGCCTTCATAAACAAAACTTTTACAATCCGCACCTGAATTACCGCTTGCGGCTTTTTTGATTATTTTTTCAATATTATCATTAGGAACATTAAAAGACTTTGCTTTTGCAATGCATTCTTTAAGTTTTGAATTTGAAGCCGGATCAGCACCGCCCTGTTTTACTGCGACTGATATTTCTCTACCGATTTTAGTAAAAATTTTACCTTTTTGAGCATCTGTTTTTTCTTTTTTACGTTTTATATTGCTCCATCTTGAATGTCCCGACATTTTTTATCACCTTTTAATTCTAATTAATATTTAATATTTTAAAAATTTGAGAATTTGAAAATTCAGAAAATTAATTTATTTAGTATTATAAAACATATGTCTATAATTATCAAGATAGATTTTTTTATTTTATAAGTTATAATTTATTTTTATAAAATAATTTAATTTAAAAGGCGGTAAATAAAAATTGCGAAAAAAGCGCAGAATATCTTTAGTAAAAATTTTGCTTATTATATTTTTCTGCTTGCTTATGCTTGCCGGAATAGGTATGATTCTTTTACAAATAATTTATAATGAAAATTCTAATCATGAAAGCCCAAGTCTTGATTATCTTGACGATTCGAGTGCAATTCTAAAAGATAATATGATTTTGAATGTCTTACTTGTAGGGCTTGACGAAATCGAAAGTAAACAACGCGGTCGGAGTGACAGCATGATGCTCGTATCGGTTGATGCAAGGCACGAAAAAATTAAAATTATTTCTATCATGCGTGATTTATGGATACCGATTCCGGGGCATGGAAGCAGTAAATTAAATGCAGCTTATGCTCATGGCGGAATAGAGCTTTTAACCAGCGTTATTAGAACAATTTTTGGAGTAAAAATAGACAGATACATGATAGTCGATTTTAAAACTTTCGAAGACGTAATAAATAAACTTGGCGGAATAGAACTAGAACTTACCAAAGAAGAAGTAAATTTTATAAATACTTATAGTTCAAGCAGACGTTTGACGGGTTCTGGTAAAATGCATTTGGATGGCAATCAGGTTTTACAGTTTGCAAGAGACAGAAACGACCCGACTGCTGATTTTAAGCGTACAGAACGCCAAAGAACTGTAATAAATGCTATAATAAGCAAATTAAAAACGCTTAATATTTCTGAGTTAATATCTTTTGCGGGTAATGCTATAAATTCTGTTAAGACTAATTTTACCATGCCCGAAATTCTTTCACTTTCTCGAAAATACAAAATTTTTATAAAATATCCGGTAGAACCTAAGAGAATCCCCAGTAATGCTGAATGCAAAATGATTAATAAACAAAGCGTTTTAGTTGCAGATTTAAATACTTGTCGAAAAGAACTTTTAGATTTTATATACGAACCGGTGGTGAGTACTCATGATGACAGAACAACATGATAAAAATAATAGCAATAATAATTTTTTAAGTTTATTTAAAAAAATAATTTTAATTTTTAGTATTATTATTTTTTGTGTTTCTGGTGCTTTGCTTCTTAAATATTATGTAATCAATCCGTATATATTTAACAAAAAATTAGACAATATAAAAAAAATTAAAGATAAAAATCAGAACAGGGATTTTACGGAATTATTAAATATTAATCAAGACATAAAGGGCTGGATCAAGATAAATAATACAGTTATAGATTATCCGGTTTTACAATCAAGTAAAGACGAACCAATTTTTTATCTTGACAGGAATTTTAAAAAAGAAAAAGACCCAAACGGTAGTATATTTATAAATTCTTATACCGGAATATTTGATAGTAATACTCAAAATACTGTCATGCACGGGCACAGTATGAAAAGTGGTAAGATGTTTTCGGCACTTCTTAAATATTCAAGTTTAGATTATTTTAAAGAGCATTCTATTGTAGAATTTGACAGTATATATCAACCCGGCAAGTGGAAAATTTTTGCTATAATTAAAACTAACAGTCTTGAAAAACACGGTAAAATTTTTAATTATTTTACTCAAAAATTTGATTCTCAAGAAGATTTTTTAGATTTAATTTATGAAATAAAAATAAGATCAATAATTAATATTCCAGTTGAAGTTTTACCAGACGACAAGATTATTTCGTTATCGACTTGTTCATACGAAATGGAAGGCTTTCGAACTGTTGTCTTTGCGCGAAAAATCCGTGAAAACGAAAGCGAACTTATCGATTTTGAAAATACAGAATTAAATAAAAATCCTCTAATGCCCGAAGGCTGGTATCGGGCACGAAAAATTAAAATGCCAAAATTTGAACATCGTAGAAAATCAATTTAGTATTAGACTTCTTTTGAAACTGAAAAATTAAATCAAAAACAAATTCTCTCCTACCGCTGGCCGGAAAAAAATAACTTAAAAATTAAATACTCTCCCCAGCGGCGCCGGAGAGAATACATATTACCAATTCCGAAATTATCTTAGACATATTTACTACAAAATTTAATACTATTTACTAAAATAAAACTCTTGATGCTTGAGCATTTCCTCTTCTGGCACAAATCTGAAACCAAAATTCGCCCCACCGATGATTAGCGGGTTATTACCCTCTAAGTCATAACGCAATTCAAGAACAGATTCGTTCAACACATCAAGCATAGTATTTTTCTTATCGTAAACATGAGAACTACTAAGGCAACTCAGTTTTAGTACGCCGTCAAGTTTTATATTATTCTTTTCATCAAATTTATACTTTGGCTGCCTACATAAAATATGTCCATCTCTGTCACCTTGGCGTCTATAAAAAGCGGCCAAATAATAGTTTTTGCCTTTTATATTAATTTTTCCATTTTGATCCATACTGTAATTACCGTTTTCACCTTGAATTCCGAAAGAAATTTGATTAATATTCTCGATTTTTGCGGGTTGATGCATACCCCCTAACCCCCACATGGCGTATTTTGATTTATCACCATACGCTAGCAGTAATGGGTTATCAGCCAGCACAAACTTATAAAAAACTTCATGCGGACTCCCAAAGCACCACCCACGGTCGCGCAATCCATAACCACCACATATGATTTTTTCAAAACCATATTCATCAACTGTCATATCCCTAGGAATAATCTGGAATCCTTGACCAGGAATCGCTTCATCATGCATTCTTACAAACAATTTACAAAGCTCTATGAAACCGCGAATCATATTTCGAAATTCTGCACACCCATTTACTAGATAACCAGAAATATTCTTAAAGTAATTATCATCAGTAATGAATTGATTGTTATTAATACCGAATCCGCTCAAATCTACGCAATTATACGTTTTGCAAAAGTCTAAATACGCCTTACCTGCTTGCTCGATTGTCATATTTGCAACTTTTTTGTAAATTTCAATATTTTCCGGACCATAAAGAGTGTAAAGAACTGCAAGGAAAAAGCAATTACTATCTTGCCATCTAAGAAGTGGGATATTTGAAAACGGCATAGTTTTTTTGCCATTAATGCCTAACATATTAATTAAATTAGTATCGTAATCATGATTAATATCTTTATTATCCGGTTCGTTCCCAACACCAAAGAATTCATGAAGACCAAAACCGAATAAAAAACCAATACCCCCATAAACAACAAATTTGGCTACTTCAGGTACGATATCCGCGCAAACTTTATTCTGACTAAATTTACCACCCGCTAAACTAAAGCTAAATATAGACGCTAAAGCCAAAGCTTTTATATTTTTTTTATTCATAACATATTCTCCCTTTAAATAGTATTTTTGCGTTCTAAATTTGATTATTCAACTACTCCTATTTTATGCCACTTCCCCTAATTATTCAACAAAAGAAATGTACAACACAGTCTAATTATGCATTAAAATAAAAAAAAGTCAAGCACATGATAACAATATTTAACTATTCCCAAAATATTCGGCGACAAAACTACTTTGTCTTCCATTTATTTGTATTATTCGTACGAAACTGAAAGATTTAGAACTACAAAATAAAGCCTGAATAAATTTAAAATTCAGTGTATTGAAAAATACACGTTTGCATTCTAGCAAAGTCAAAAAATTTTTGCAAATTTTTTCGTTGTTCTATTGACATATGAAAAGATGCGCTATAAACTATAAAATTAGCACTCGAAAGTCCAGAGTGCTAAAATTTGGGAGGTGAATTAAAAGTATTAAAAAGGAGAACATCCAAGATATTATCTGTGATAATAGAAAATTATATAAAAATTGGCAGTCCAGTAGGTTCCGAAACTGTTTGTAAGCTTATGAAAAATCCGCCTTCATCGGCAACTGTCAGAAATGAAATGGTTTTGCTTTCTATGCTTGGATTTTTAGAGCAGCCTCATATTTCGTCTGGTAGAATTCCTACAATCGAAGGTTATAAATTTTATATAAATTATCTAATGCATGAGAAAAAACTTTCAGATTATGAGAAAAATTATATTTTAAGCATGTTTAACGATATATCTTACGACCCTGAAAGTATAATAAAAAAAGCATGTGATATTTTATCGAAAATAATAAACTGCACAGTAATTTTCGCTGTTCCTCCGGTTTTTGAATCTGTTGTTCGAGATATAAAACTTGTAAAAGTAGGATTAAGAACTGTTGTTTTGTTGCTTATTACTTCGTCCGGAATGATTCAAAATCAGGTTTTTAATTGCAGTTTTGAAGTAAATAACAGTATTTTGAATATGTTCAAGATAGCTCTTAACGAATTTAGAGGCAAAAACATAAGTTTTTTGAATATCGAAATGGATAAAATATTATTTGCACGAGAAACTAAAGATATAGTTATGATTCCGGCTTTTGAAGCAGTCTTGAGAGCTGTAAAAAAATCTTGTCAGACACATGTTGAAATCAAGGGCGAAAAATTTTTGTTTGATTTTCAGAATTTTCAAAAAGCTTTTAAAATTCTTGACTTATTGCAAACAAAAGAGTTCTCTGATTTTATTTTTTCGAGTATAAACAGTTTAAAAATCTATTTGGGGAGCGATTGCAATATATATAACACGGAAATGGATGTGTTCTCTGATTGCAGCATAATAGTTAAAAAGTACGATATTGGAGCATATCAAGGCGCTATTGCTGTTATAGGTCCGACGAGAATTAATTATTCTGATATTGTTGCAAAAATTAGTTATATAGCAGAAGTCGTCCGGAATATGTTTTTGAAAATCATGAGTTTGTAGATTAATTTTATTTGAGGAGGAGGCTTATGAATAGTATAGATAACGATGAAAATTTATCTGAAGAAGAAATCGAAGAAAGTATAGAAGAAGTTCAGAGGCGAGAATCAAACGAAGACGAAATTGCAAAAAAAAATATCGAAAAATCAGAAATTGAAAATTTAAAAACTCAAAATGATTTATTAAAACAAGAACTTGCTGATTTAAATAATAAATATTTAAGACTTGCTGCTGAATATAAAAATTATCAGGAAAGAAGCAAAAAAGAAAAGTCAAATATCAGGAGTTATTCTTTAATCGAAGCTGTTTCGGCAATTTTGCCGATAATCGATGATATCGAGCGAACTTTGCCGTCGTTTGCAAAAGCCGGAGAAGAATACGAAAAGGGGCTTAATATGATACTCAAAAGAACTTCAGAGGCACTAAAAAAACTCGGAGTTGAATCTTTTGGCGAAAAAGGCGAAGAATTTGACCCGAGTATTCATAATGCAAGTTCGAAAATCGAATCAGATGAAAATCAAGACGAAGACAAAGAAACAAGTACTGTAATTTCAGAAGTTTATCAAAAAGGATATAAAATCAACGAAAAATTAATACGGCCCGCAATGGTCCAAGTTAGAGATTAAAATTAATTAAAATTTAAAATTAGAATATTTATTTAGGGGGAATTTATATGTCAAAAATTATAGGTATTGATTTAGGAACAACAAATTCATGCGTATCAGTAATAGAAGGCGGCGAAGCAGTTGTAATTCCGAACCCGGAAGGTGCGCGTACGACTCCGTCGATAGTAGGTTTTACAAAAGCAGGCGAGCGTTTAATCGGTCAAGTTGCAAAAAGGCAAGCTGTTACTAATCCGGATAGAACTGTTATTTCGATAAAAAGACACATGGGTACGGATTACAAAGTAAATATTGACGGCAAAAGTTATACTCCGCAGGAAATTTCAGCAATGATTTTACAAAAATTAAAATCTGATGCCGAAAGCTATTTGGGAGCAAAAGTTACTGAAGCAGTCATAACAGTTCCGGCTTATTTTACAGATGCTCAAAGACAAGCTACCAAAGACGCAGGTAAAATCGCTGGTTTAGACGTCAAACGTATAATAAACGAACCGACAGCTGCAGCGCTTTCATACGGAATAGACAAAGAAAACGACCAAAAAGTTTTAGTTTACGACTTAGGCGGCGGAACTTTTGATGTTTCTATAATCGAGATGGGCGACGGGGTCCAGGAAGTTTTGGCTACTGCCGGAAATAACAGACTCGGCGGCGATGATTTTGATAAAAGAATTATCGACTGGATGGTCTCAGAATTTAAAAAAACTAGTGGCATAGATTTAAGCAGTGACAAAATGGCAATGCAAAGACTAAAAGAATCGGCTGAAAAAGCAAAAATAGAACTTTCGGGCGTTGCAACGAGTTCGATAAATTTACCGTTCATTACTGCTGATTCAACAGGACCAAAGCATCTTGATTTAACTCTTACAAGAGCAAAATTTGACGAATTAACTGCTGATTTGGTCGAACAGACTATGGTCCCGACAAGGCAAGCTCTTAGCGATTCCGGACTTGAGATTTCGCAAATAAACAAAGTATTACTTGTCGGCGGTTCAACAAGAATTCCAGCAGTTCAAGAAGCGGTTAAAAAATTCATAGGCAAAGAACCGTTTAAGGGCATAAATCCTGATGAATGCGTCGCAATGGGTGCTGCAATCCAAGGCGGAGTTCTGGGCGGCGACGTAAAAGGCTTGTTATTACTGGATGTAACACCGCTTTCGCTTGGAATCGAAACTATGGGCGGAGTTATGACGAAAATAATCGACAGAAATACGACTATTCCGACCAAAAAAAGCCAAGTTTTTTCTACTGCAGCTGATAATCAAACTCAAGTTGAAATTAATGTTTTGCAAGGTGAAAGAGAATTTGCCCGCGATAATAAACAGCTCGGTTTATTTAAACTTGACGGAATTGCTCCTGCACCGCGCGGAATCCCTCAAATCGAAGTTACTTTTGATATTGACGCAAACGGTATAGTAAACGTCAGTGCTCAAGATAAAGGTACCGGAAAACAGCAGCATATTACTATATCTTCAAGCGGGAATATGTCTAAAGACGATATCGAAAACGCAGTTCGTGACGCTGAAAAATACGCCGAAGAAGACAAGAAAAAACGCGAAGAAATTGATACAAAGAACGAAGCCGAAAATATGTGCTATTCAGTCGAAAAATTATTAAAAGACAGTGCAGATAAAATTGACCAGGCTGATAAAGATATTTTAAATCAAAAAATCGAAGAATTAAGAAAAAAATTATCTGAAAATAACATCGACGAGATAAAAAAAGCAAAAGATGATTTGCAATCTAAGATGTTCGAAGTTTCAACAAAATTATATCAAGCTTCGCAGCAGCAAGGCGCACAGGACCAGCCAAACGGAACTAATCCAGGACAAAATAATCAAAATCCAAATCAAAACGTATATGATGCTGATTATAAAGATGTTAATAAAAACGGGCAAAAGTGATTACTTCTTTCGAAACTTAAAAATTAAATCACAAATGCTCTCTCCGGCGGCGTCGGAGAGAATACTTTACCGGTTATTATTTGAAAACAAAACCGACCTCCGGAAATTACCGGAGAAAATTTATACGTATTTCTAAAATTATTTAAATAAATTACCTAACAAACCAGCTTCTTTTAACGCACTATAAACATAACTATCAATATTACCATTCAATAAACCTCCGTAAACAATACTATACCCTTCCTTTGAAAGTTCCAAAATCTTTTTATTTAAACTAGATTCTTCACAAAATTCTAAACTTCTACATTTTACTTCGTCTTTAACAATTAACACAACGTTTTCTAATTTGCCACCTACCACCTGATTTTTTATTATCTGAGACCCCACAAGCCGCCCATTTACTAAAGTTTGATAGATTTGCTTCAACGCTGTATAAGAAAATTCGCACATAGCTCCAGCTAACGCGCGTGCAATCCACACGTCGTTATATCCAGTAACATAACCATATTTTCCCGATTTGATAAAATAAAATATTTTCTTTTTTAAACTACAATCAAGATTATTTAATAAAAATATATTCAACCTGTAACGTTTAATACTATCTTCATTATCGAATAAGTCTACCCAATAACGGGTAACACAATCACATCCACACTTTGGGCACGAGTAAGCATGATTACTATTTACGAAGATGTTGCCACATTTTCCACTTAAACACTCTGATATATACAAACGAGAAGATTCTCCGTGATCTTTGAATCCATTAATGATTTCCGGAATAACCGAATAAAATCTAATACGTGATGACATAAATCGTCGGACACAATTCGCATCACAACAACAAAATATCAAAGGTCGTGAAGAAAGTGATGAAAATTGATCTTCTGCTAAAATATAAAATGGCTTATTTGTCTTACACATCTCGCAAACTTCAGGAACTACAATATGGTCAAACATATCAAACGCCTCATCAACGTTTTCGCCTGAAGCCGTAGCAAATGACGAATTCAAGCTATCCATACTATGTGCTTGAAACCCAGAAAGTAAGATACTAAAACTAAAACTAAAACAAGCACTAAAAAACTTTGAAAACTTAGAAAATTTAAAAAAATGCATATGTATACTTCTAAAAATTGAATTTTAAAATCTGTTAGCTAACGTTAACCATTATATTTTTGTATTTGAAAAAAAGCAATACTAAAAATATATAGAAAATGCAACTGAATTTATCCAATTAGAAAAGTATGACTATCGATTGCGTAATTTTAAATAATTGTTTTATTTGATGCGCCCCTATATTTCGTCAAATTTATCTAATTTTCGCAATACCGTGTTTTTTTGACTGCTCGACTCATCGCATCTATTCGGCGAATTACTTGAAACTTCTCTTAAGAAATTTAATATTGACAGTTATTTTAAAATTTTATATATGTATATATGTATATA
>JAGBNX010000032.1 GCA_017634155.1 Clostridia bacterium
ATTAATAACAGACATATGACTTACGTGAATAAGTCTTTCTATTCTTCTGAAACCATTCCTTTCAAGATAAAGTTTAATAGCTTTTTGCCTAATCTCATCTGAATATTTCCAACAAGTAGACCTTGTAAAATTATACTTACATCTCTTGCACCGATATCTTTGTTTATTTTTTACTATTCCATTCTTTGTACATTCTTTTCCATAACATTTTGGACATATCTTTCCGTTTTCCATTTTTCACTCCATATTTTAATTCCTAGATATTTTTCCTTTTTCTATATATTTTGTCAATACCTTTCAAAAAGGTAAGCAACACTTTACGCAAAAAACTAATATATTTTCGCAAATAATTTTACTAATAATTTTAAAAAATAAACAATGTCCAGATTTATAAGCAATTTCTTATTTCAGCAATTTTGTGCATAAAAATGCCGGCAGCAACAGAGGCATTCAGTGAATTAATTTTGCCATACATGTTTATCGAAGCGATAACATCACAATTTTTTTTAATAGAATTACTCATACCGTTGCCTTCGGAGCCTATTATTAATGCAATCGGGTTACTAAAAAAATTATTTAATTTTTCAAAATTTTGGCCACTTGAATCCGTTCCGCAAATCCAAATATTATTTTTTTTTAAAATTTCACAAGCTCGGTTTAAATTATCGACTCTGCAAATTTTTATGTAAGAAAGTGCGCCACAAGAGCATTTTTCCACAGTCGGAGTAATCGAAACACTGCGGCGTTTACTAATTATAATCCCATGAACGCCCATACATTCTGCAGTTCTTATAATTGCACCAAAATTATGTGGGTCTTGAATTTTATCCAGAATAAGTATAAACGGCTTTTGATTTTTTTTATTTGCAATATTAATAATATCTTCGATTTCTACATATTTTCGTGAAGAAATTTGTGCGATTATGCCTTGATGATTTAAATTTTTAAACATAAGATCCAGCCTTTTGTGATCGCAATATTTTATAATAATTCTTTTCTTAGAAGCAATTTTCGAAATTTCTGCAGGAATTTTTCCTGAGCACATTATAAAATTGATTTCTGAATCGCTCTTTAGAGCTTCTAAGACCGAATTTCTGCCTATAACAAAATTATTATTAAAATTATTATTAATATTTTTATTCATGTAAATCCTTTGGTTTTTACTGTATAATATGAAAAGATTGTATTTTTATCAAGGAGCCAATTTTTGAGCAAAAACGAAGATTTAAAAAAAATAAAAGAATTAGAATTTCAAGTTAATTACCATAGAAAAAAATATCACGAAGAAGATAATCCTGAAATAGAAGACTGGGAATATGATAAATTAAAACGCGATCTTGAAAATTTATATAAATTATACCCGGAATTTAAACATGAATTCAAAATCGGCGGCAGAATCTCAGATAAATTTTCAAAAGTTTATCATGAAATCAAAATGGAAAGTCTTCATGATTCTTTTTCGATAGCAGAAATCGAAAATTTTTATAATAAAATTAATATAAATAATATCGAAGAATTTGTTATAGAACCCAAAATCGATGGTATTTCACTTTCGGTAGAATATAAAAACGGAATTTTAACTCGCGCTTCGACTCGAGGCGACGGAATAATCGGCGAAGATATCACAGAAAATGCTCTTACTATTAAAAATTTGCCACATAAAATTAATTCGAACATAAATTATCTTGAGATTCGCGGCGAATGTTTTATGCCAAAATTAGACTTCCAAGAATTAATTAAATTTCAAGAATCTAACGGACAAAAAATTTTTAAAAATCCTCGAAATGCCGCTGCAGGTTCGATAAGACAAAAAGATTCTGAGAAATGCAAATCTAGAAATCTTCAAATTTTATTTTTTAACGTTCAAAAAATTTCAGACAAAAATTTTAATACGCATTCAGAATCTTTAGAATTTTTAAAATCTTTAGGCTTGCCTGTGGTAAATTTCAAAATATGCAAGAATTTTCAAGAAATAAAATCTGAAATCGAAAATATTGGTAAAACTCGTCATAATTTTAAATTTCAAACAGATGGTGCAGTTTTAAAAATTAATTCGCTAAAAAAAAGACTAGAACTTGGCAGCACAGCAAGTTTTCCCAAGTGGGCTGAAGCGTTTAAATATCCTCCTGAGATAAAAAAAACTAAGTGCATAAGTATAGAATTAAAAGTAGGACGTACCGGGATAATTACTCCTGTGTGTATTTTCGAGCCAATAAATCTGGGCGGCTCGATTGTTTCTAGAGCGTCGCTTCATAACGAAGATTTTATTAAAAATAAAGATATAAGAATATATAATTATGTTTATGTTATTAAATCAGGTGATATAATTCCTGAAATAATAAAATCTGAACCTGATAATAATATTAAAATAAGCCCGGAATTTAAAATGCCTGATTTTTGCCCATCGTGCAAGAGCAAATTAGTTTGTGAAAAAAACGAAAATAATAAAATTTTAAAATGCATAAACAAAGAATGTCCTGAAAAAATTAAATCTAAAATATTGCATTTTGTTTCACGAGATGCGATGAATATCGAAAATTTTGGCGAAGAAACTATAAATATTTTAAAATCTGAAATAAAAAATTATTCAGATATTTATAAATTAAACGAAAATATATTAAAAAAATATAAGCAGTTCAGGAGTGCAAGCGCTTCAAATAATCAAGTTCTTATGTTTGGTTTTGACCAAAAAATTTATTTGAATAAAATCGGTAAAAATTTATTAAATAATATTAATAAGTCAAAAAATAATTCTCTTGAAAAATTAATTTACGGCATTGGAATTTTATTCGTCGGCAAAGAAACTGCCAAAATTATTGCAAAATATTTTAAAAATATAGAAAATTTACAAAAATGTACTATAGAAGAGCTTCTACAAATAGACGGCATAGGCGAAATTACTGCGAAAAGCATATTTGATTTTTTTCATAACAAAAAAAATATTGAAAATTTAAATTTAATAAAAAAACTTGGTGTAAATACTAATTATTTATAAAATCGTAAAAAAAATAAAAATTAAAAAAGTTTATATACAAAAATATTGGGCACTGCTAAAAAAGATAGATATTTTCTCCGGCGCCGCCGGAGAAAGTGATCTGGTTCTTTTACTACATTTATTTATACATGAAGATAATGTTCTATGAATTTTTATCACTTCTATTCATTTTGGCAATACCAAATATTGACTTAGATTTAATATCTAATTTTTATTTGCCATAATTATTCGTTCTATATTTGAAAAATCTTTTATGATTTTTATATTAGAAAAATTATTATCTTGCATAATTTCTTGAATTTTTTTATATTGATTTATACCTAGTTCGAAAATTATTATTGCATTTTTTTTGAGTTTAGACTTCCATAATTTAATAATATTTTTATAAAAATCAAGTCCGTCTATGCCGCCATCTAACGCCATATGGGGCTCGAATCTAATATTTTTTTCAAGATTATTAATATCATAAGTTTTTACATAAGGCGGATTTGAAATAATTATATCAAAAGTTTCGTCTTTAAATTTTGCAAATTCTGTAAAAATATCGCCAAGTATATAATTAATTTTTGTATTATTTAATTCTGTGTTTTTAATTAAATATTCAAAAGCTTCCGGCGATTTTTCAATTGCCCAAATATTAGAATTTTTAAAATATTTTTTAAGACAAATTGCAATAGCTCCGGAACCAGAGCATAAATCAATTATATTTCCAGAAAAATTTTTATTAAAATTCTTGCATATATATTCGACCAATAATTCAGTTTCCGGTCTTGGAATAAAAACTCCTGGACCAACTTTTAATTTTATGCCCAAAAAATCAGTTTTTTTTAAAACATATTGTATAGGTTCGCCATTTTTTATTCGTCTTAAATACTCAAAAAAAATATTTTTTTTATTTTTATTAATAATCAAATCAGGATTTAAACTAATTTGAGTTCTGCCGATATTAAAAACTTCTTGTATTAATATAATCACTTCAGTTTTGTTTTTTAGCATATTCAAACCAGTTTTATAAATCTCAAAAATTGTCAACTAAAATCTCCTGATTTTTAATCTTTTATTTTTAGTTATTATTTTATTTTACTTGATTAAACGAAATAATAACACTGGTACCAACGCCTTTTTCGCTTAAAATCTTAAGAGTACCATCGTGAGCATAAATTATTTCTTTTACGATCGCCAGACCTATACCAAAGCCGCCTTTATTGCTATTAGCTTTAAAAAATTTTTTAGTTATATTAGGTATCTCAGATTTTTCTATGCCACAGCCGTTATCTGTAATTTCGATTAAAATATTATTATTTTTTTCAGAAACGTTTACGCCAATAGAATCTCCAGTTTTAGTATATTTTAAAGCATTGTCTATAATATTTATAAAAACTTGTTTTAATTTTGATTTATCGCCATAAATATATAATGGACTTTTCGGCTCGTTATAAATTAATTTTTTTTGTTCGACCGATGCTTGTTCTTTGAATATATAAACTGCATCTTCGACTTCGGCCAGAATATCTATTTTTTCTTTATTTAAAATCATTCTGCCGCTGTCTATAACAGAAAAATCAAGAATTGCATCGACTATTCCCGAAAGACGCTTGACTTCTTTGATTATTATATCTAAGCCCCGTCTGACGGTCGAAAAATCAATAAAATCACCAGTTTTCATAGTCTCAGCCCAGCCTTTTATGGCAGTAAGAGGCGTTCTTAATTCATGAGACATAGACGAAATAAAATCGTTCTTTATGCGTTCTGACGTTTTTAATTCAAACATGACATTCTCAACGTCATCGCAAAGAATTTCAAGTTCATCTTCACTATTAGAATCACTATATAAATTACGATTTAAGACATCTTTTGGCAAAAAATTTTTAACTATCGAATTTAACCTGAGTATTTTATTTAATATTTTTTTATTAAACAAAAATCCAAAAATAAAAAATAAAACTGAAGAAATAATAATCCCAAGTAAAATAAATAAATAAACATGTAAATTTTTAAAATTTAAAATAATTAAAATAAAAATTACAGCACATAAAATTAAAAATAAAAATATAAATTTTAAAATCCAGTTTTTTATTAATTTTTTCATATATTAATTTTCTCGATTAATTTTTTTATTTAATTTTTTTATTTAATTTTCCCATTTATATCCTGAACCCCAAATAGTAATAATATGCCTTGGGTGCGACGGATTGTCTTCGATTTTAACGCGAAGCCTTCGAATATTTACATCTACCATTTTTTCATCACCGTTTTGATTCCAAACATGATTTAAAATCTCTTCTCTAGTTAAAATTTTGTTTCTATTTGACAAAAAATATTCCATAATTTGAAACTCGACTTTTGTTAAATCTATTTTTTTATCTTTTTTTTTCAGGCTTCTTTTTATTAAATTCAGCGAAAACTCACCGGATTCTATATTTTCTTTAAAATTATTTTCTATTATTTTAACATTCATCGCGACTCTGCGATAAAGCGCATCGACTCTTGCTATTAATTCCGAAGGACTAAACGGCTTTATTACGTAATCATCCGCGCCGTGCATAAGTCCGCTGATTTTGTCCATTTCTTGAGATTTAGCCGTAAGAATTATAATTCCTATAGTTTTGCTGGCTTTTCTGAGTTTCTTGCAAAGTTCCATACCGTCCATGCCAGGCATCATGACGTCTAAAATTGCTATTTCAAATTCAAAATTTTTTTCTTCAAGTATTTGCCAAGCTTTCAAGCCGTCATCGCATTCAGTTACTTCATAGCCTGCGCGCTCAAGATTAATTACTACAAATTCTCTTATTGCCAATTCATCTTCGGCGACGATTATCTTTTTCAAAATTCCTCCTGTATAAATAATTATATTTTTATCGTATTTTTATTATATCATACGACAAATTATTTGATAAAAAATTACTTATTAATCCTAACGAGAACCAAAATATTAACGAACTTGTAGAATTTACGAATAATATTTCAGATTCTACAGTGCCATATAATCCCATACACAAAAAAATTAAAACACACAAGTTAAATACTTCACTAATTTTGTATATATTATATTTTAAATAATATTTAAAAATACCAATAATTTTTTTTATAAAAAAAGTAAATAAAATTGCCCCCCCAAAAATCCCGTTAAATACTAAAATTCCAATCCATGTGTTATGTACTCTCGAATAATTACGTAATGCTATTAAACTTTCCGGAAAATTAATTTTTGCATAATTAACTAAATTTCCTGCGGTAACGCCAAAAAGCCAGTTATTTTTAAAAATCTCCCAAGAATCAAGCCATAATTTAAATCTCAAGTTTGAAATATCGTTGTTATTAACAAAATCAACTCTTTTTGAGACTATTAAATTATTAGTACTATCGCCAAAAATCTTAGAACAAAAAATACTTATTAATCCAAATAATTTTATTACTAAAAATATTAATATTAAACTAAAAAACGAAAAAATACCAGAAAAAATAAAAGAAATAAAAATATTCTTTATGCTATTTTTCCTGCCTAATTTATCATAAACCCAAAATATAGATGCCAAAAATGCTGCAAATATTAAAATCATGTAAGTCCCGCGGGATTCAGAAAGAGAAATATATACAAACTGTATAATAATATTTGATAAATTTAGCCATCTTTTATTAAAAAAAATATTTTTAAATTTAATCTGATAAATCGAAAAAATAAAAGAAATAAACGAAATAATCGAAGCACTATTTGTATTGTTAAAAACTCCAAAAAGACGATTTTCAACTATTCCCACTCTTAAATACCAATCTTCTTTCACATATGAAATATAACTAATTTGCATCAGAGCCGTCATAATAGAAAAAAATGCAAGAGTTCCCCAGACATAAGTAATTAAATTTTGAATTTTATAAAATTCTTTAATTTGTTCAGTTCCTGGCTGATTTTTAGAAAAAGAATAAATAACAAAAAAAGTAATAAAAAGCCAAATAATATCTTTTAGATTTTTAAAAATCCCGTATTTAATATTAATTATCGAAGATATAAAAACAGCAAGTATAAAAAATAACAAATAATTTTTTTTAAAATTAAAATTTATATTTTTATTTAAAATACCAAAAACAGCCAGCAAAAACCCGAATATTCCTAAAACAGAAAATATCGACGAATCTATAAAAACAGGAATTAATTCAAAAGCACCTATTTGCCTTATTAAAAGACAAAAAACAAAAAAATATATATAATAAAATCTGATTTTATTAAATAAAATTTTATCTTTAAAAAATTTATTTAAATTACAAGTCAAATTTAACAATATATCCCCTGATTAACCCAAAAAATCACGTCCAAACCATATTTTATAATAGAATCTATTGTTTGTCTACACTGGGGGGAATTTATTATTAATTTTTATTCTTTTTTACAAATTTTTACAAAAACAGAAAATAATGAACCATAACTCTTGCATTCAAATTTTTTTGTTTCACAATTGTCAGTATCCTACTTGTTTTTTTACAAGTTAGGAAATTTGTATGTATGTGGAGGTTCCTATGTTTTTAGGGAATTCTATGCGTGCCAAAATTTTGATATCGCTTTTAGCTCTTAATTTGGCTGGTTGTAATTGCGGTGCTATGGACTATCCTAAGGCTGGCATTACTGTTAATCTTCTCGAGACTGGAGGCGGTCAGGAAGCATTTTGTTCAGAAAAAGTGCAAAAGGTTTACAAATTTTGGATAGAAAAGTATGATCGTTTTGGATTTTTCAGTCGAGACGATAAAGTATCTCCTGAGTGGGAAAAAGATTATAATAATAGATTCAACATTAGTGCGACGGACGGAGCCATGCTTGTTCCGTTTCCAGATCCCGATATTAAAAAATTTAATGAAGCTAAGAATAAACGTAAATTTCCTGATACATTCGATCCGAGACACTTTAAGAACTTTACCTACCCAGAGCTTAAAGAGAAATTATGTGTGAGTATGCACGAAGATTTTAAGAACTTATTAGTTCCAAAATCAATAGACAAAATTGTATTTCAACGCGGTAAAGCGTTAGAATATTATTCAAGCGGTAAGAAGATCAATGATTTAACAACATATTTTGATAATACAAAGATACGTGAATTGCTTGGTAAAATTATTGAATATGGTAAAGATACGGATAAGTTTGCAAAAATTATCAGTGAGCTTAGCAATCTTGAGTTAACGAATGTTGGTATTTTAATTATGTCTCACATGATCGAGAGTTTTATTCGTCAGGCTGTTAATTATACTATTTCTCATGAAAAGTTAAAATTCGAAGATTTTAATTACATAGAGATTATAAACAATCCTAGAGCAGAATTTTACAAAATAAAAGCCAAAATGCCGTTTGGGGAAGATATTGATGTTTGGATTCGAGAAGAATTTGACCGTAGATTAACCAACTTGCGTCCTATTCTTGCAAATTGGTTCTACAAAGATTGATAAATAGATTAGACCATCTCCGGTATTTCCGGGGATGATTTTTTTATTTTTTTATAATACAAAATTATAAAAAATTATAAAATTCATAATAAATTCCGTTTTTAGCTAATAATTCTTCATGAGTGCCTTCTTCGACAATTTTGCCGTTTGATAAAACTAAAATCCTTTTTGCATTTCTAATAGTCGAAAGTCTGTGAGCGATAACTATCATAGTCCTGTTCTCTGATAATTTTTCCATAGATTTTTGAATAAATTTTTCGCTTTCGTTATCTAAACTCGAAGTCGCTTCGTCAAAAATTAAAATTTTGGGATTTTTCAAAAAAACTCGAGCAATAGCAATTCTTTGTCTTTGGCCTCCTGAAAGAGTCAAGCCTTTGTTGCCAATATGAGTTTCATATTTATCAGGCAAATTCATGATAAATTCATGCGCGTAAGCTTTTTTTGCAGCTTCGATAACTTCTTCTTCGCAAGAATTAATTTTGCCAAAACTAATATTTTCTTTTATAGTTCCTGAAAATAAAAAAGTATCCTGATGGACAAAACCAATATTTTCTCTCAAATTTTTGATTTCTATATTTTTTATATTTATATTATCGATTAAAATTTCGCCGTTTAAAATATCATAAAATCTTGGAATCAAATTGCAAATCGTAGACTTTCCGGAACCAGAAGCTCCAACTAGAGCAATATACTCACCGGGATTAATCTTTAAATTTAAATTTTCAAATATAATTTTATTTTTGTTATATCCAAAAAATATATTTTTGAATTCGATTTTGCCTCTGATATTTTCAAGTTTTATATTATTTTCAGAATTTTTAATTTTAGGTTTAGTCCCTAAAATTTTTATTATTCTATTAAAACCAACAAGACCGTCTTTTAAAAAATCGTTTAATCGCACAATTCCCCACAATGGGCCTTCGAGAATTCCCACATAAATTAAAAAAGTAATAACTTGGCTCATATTCAAGCTATTTTTTAAAATAAAAATACTGCCAATTGCAGTAATGATCGGTGCCCACAAATAAATAAATGCTAAAATACCAGAATAAAAAATAGATTCTGTCAGGTACATTTTATTTTTAGTTTTTAAATATTTTATATTATTTTGATTAAATTTATTAATAGCTATATTTTCGTTATTAAAAGACTGAACTGTGCGTATTCCCGATAAATTTTCTTCTAAATCCGAAGCTAAATCTGAAAAAATTTCGCGTGAATCTGAGTTCAATTTTTGAATTTTGGGCAAAAAATACCACATGAAAATAATTACAAAAATAAACATTACAAATAAAATTAAAGCAAACTTCCAGTTATTAAAAAATAAAAACCAAAATATAAAAATAATTTTTATAATCGCGTCTAGTAAAACTTCAGGCGTATGCTTTAAAACAACTGAGATATTAAAAGCATCGTTAGTTATACTTGTCATTAATTTACCGACTTTATCATTATCAAAAAAAGCAAAATCTTGAGTTTGAAGATGCCTAAAAATATCGTTTTTTATATCGACTTCTATTTTGGCAGCATACAGATGCCCCTTGTGATAACAATATTTATAAAAAAAATATCTTAAAATTATAAAAAATAATATAATCAAAATTAAATAATATATTATTTTTATAGCTTCGTTTGTCTCGAATTTTATAACTTTATCAGTAATAAATCTGCAAATAAACGGAATAAAAGTATCAATCGAAGCCGTTAAGACCGAAAAAATTAAACTTGTTATAAATTCTTTTTTATACGGCTTATAATATTCAATTATTTTCTTGAATTTTTTCACTACAAATACCTGTTTATATATATATTTTTTATATTTAATTTTATTAATTATACTCGTCGAAATTTATTTCATAAATTCTTTCATAAGAATTATTTATTTTAACTTTTATTTTTTTAGTACCGTGAGTACCTTTAAAATAAAAAGTCTTGTTGGTAACGCTTGATTCTACTGTTGTACTCTTTTCTGAATCAAGTTCGCCATTTACGTACACTTTTATATTAATATCTTCACGGAATTCAGGCAAATCCGACCAATCAACATTAAGAGCAATCGTTTTTTCTTTTTTTACTCCTGAACTCAAAGTTAATTTTACAGTTCCGTCATGCGAAATATATACACCAGGCAAAGGGTCGATTGATATTACAGTATCTTTTTTTTCATTGCTGTCTTCATATTTTATATCAGAAGAAATTTTAAGACCTAAACCAGAAAGCTCATTTTTAGCTTCGTCAAACGATTTTCCAACAACATTCGGAACTTTAACATCAGACGTCGAATTTTTATTAACATAAATTTTAACAGTAGAATTTGACGGAACTTTGGAATTTTCATAAGGTTCAACTGATTTTACTTTACCAATAGGGAAATTTGAATCGTTCACATACATAACTTCAGGAACTAATCCTGTATTTATTATTTTAGATTTAGCTTCTTCCTCGCCGAGCCCTACAACTGTAGGAACTGCTACTGTAATTCCTGAAGAATTTACTTTTAAAATAATCGAGCCGTTAGCTTTTATCTGCTTTGAACCCGCTTTTGGGTCTTGGTCGATAATAACACCATCAGGTTGCGACGAATCATAAACACGTTCGATTTTAAAATCAAATTTATATTTTTTATCATTTTGAACATCAGAAATTTTCATGCCAGTAAAATTAGGAACATCTACATTTTTTGAATTCCCATAAGAAGTAAACATAGTTATAAACATAAACACAATCGCGAAAATTACAAGAGCTGCTGCAATGCCGCCGGTTATAAAAAGCGCCTTTTTTTTTCTGGATTTTTCTTCTAATTCTTCTTCATCTGGATTTTCAGGCAATATTTTAGTCGGATTTTCATCTACAAAGCAATTATAGCCAAATTTTACATCTATATTTTTAGTAAATTTTTCGATATCTTCCAGCATGCTTTCAGCAGCGAAATATCTTTTTTCGGGATTTTTCTGCATAGCTTTTAAAGTAATTTCTTCGAGTGCCGGCGGAATTGATTGATTTAAAACTCTTGGCGATTGCGGCACAACCTGCATTTGCATTATCGCAACTGATACGGCGTTATCTGCTTCAAACGGCAATCTGTTTGTAAGCATTTCATAAAGAACTATTCCGACAGAATAAATATCTGACTTTACGTCAGTTTTGAGGCCTTTTGCTTGTTCGGGCGAAATATAATGCACAGAACCTATAGTTTTATCAGTCATAGTCTGAGTTTCGTTGGTAAAAAATCTTGCTATGCCAAAATCAGTGACTTTTACCATATTGTCGTCTGTTATCATGATATTTTGCGGCTTGATATCTCTATGAATAACCCCACGGGAATGAGCATGTGCAAGAGCTTTTAAAACTTGCGTAATAATCTGAACTGACTCTTTCCAGTCAATTTGGCCTTTTTTAGATATATATTCTTTTAAAGTAATCCCGGAAATATACTCCATGACTATATACTGAAAATTCGTACCAAAACTGACGTTTAAAACTTTTACTATATTTGGGTGTGATAAGACTGCTACAGCACGAGACTCGTTCTTAAATCTTTTCATAAACTCGCTGTTGCCAAAATACTCGTCTTTTAGAATTTTAATGGCAACGTTTTGAGCTTCAATAACGTCATAAGCCCTGTAAACAAGTGACATCCCGCCGACGCCGATAAGCTCGTTAACTTCATACCTCGCATCTAATCTTTTGCCTATATATTTATCCATTTTTTACATCCCTCCCAAATTAAAAAATTAATGCAACAGTTATATTATCAGTTCCGCCGTTTTGATTTGCGCTATTAATTAAATTTTCAATTGCCTTTTCCGGTGAATTTTTATCTAAAATTTTGTAAATTTCTTTATTTGACAAGCAATTAGTAAGTCCATCAGTACAAATTAAAATTTTATCGTTACTTTTTATATTAATTTCATAAAAATCCGGAGTAGAATTCGAGCAACCCAAAGCTCGAGTAATTATATTTTTATTATTCGAATTTTTCGCTTCGTCAGAAGTAATTTTGCCTTGCATTAAAAGCTCGTTTACAACCGAATGATCACACGTGATTTGCTTAATTTTATTTTCAGAAATTAAATATGCCCTGCTATCCCCTACATTAGCAATATATGCAACATATAAATTATTATCTAAATTATTATTTTGTACAAAAACTACAACACAAGTAGTGCCTAAATCTGGAATTTTATTATCAGATTTTGCAATATTTAATATTTTATTATTTGCATTTTTTATGCTTTCTAAAATTCGAGATTTAATTTTGAGTTCTTGATTTTTTTCAAAATAATCACAAATTTCGAGTGCAGCAGCTTTACTTGCAACTTCGCCTCCTGCAACGCCGCCGATGCCGTCGCAAACAATTACTAAACATGAATTATCCGGATAATTTTTAACTTCTGCCCAATCTTGATTTATTTTTCTAACTTTTCCTATATCGCTTTTAAATATTGCTTTCAAAATTTTTACCTCCGACTATTTTGGCCCTGAGCTGACCACACGAAGCGCTGATATCCGACCCCAAAGTTCTTCTGACCGTAACATTAATTCCTAAATTCATGAGCCAACTGGCAAAAATATGTATTTTTTCAATCGGCGACGAAATTAAAATACCTGATTTTAATTTATTTGCAGGAATTAAATTCACATGAAAAATCATATTTCTTAAAAATTTTGACAAAAGCTCGGCATCAAGTTTAGAATCATTTAGGTTATTTAGCATTATATACTCAAATGAAATGCGTTTGTTAGTTTTTTTGTTATAATATATACAAGCTTCTCGTAATTTTTCAAGATTATAAGCTTGATTTATCGGCATTATATCACTTCGCAAATCATTTTTTACACTATGTAGCGAAACCGACAAAGTAACACTCAAGTTTTCGTCGGCAAATTTTTTAATTTTATCAGCTATGCCACATGTCGAAACAGATATGCGTCTTGCTCCGATATTCATGCCTTTTTGACAAGTCGCAATTTTAATAAATTTAATAATATTTTTATAATTATCAAATGGCTCGCCAACGCCCATCAAAGTTATGTTAGAAATATTTATATTCTCAGATTTAGAAATTATTTGAACTTGAGTTAAAATTTCAGAAGCCGATAAATTGCGAGAAAAATTAAGTTCAGAATTAGCGCAAAATTTGCATCGCATCTTGCAACCTACTTGAGTTGAAACACAAACCGAATTCCCAAATTTATATTGCATTAAGACAGACTCAACAATAGCGCCATCTTCAAAAATTATTGCAAATTTTTTCGTACCGTCTTGAGAAATTTCTTTTTTAATTATTTTTGCTGAAATTATTTTATATTTTTTATTTAAAAATTCTCTCAAATCTTTAGATAAATCAGTCATTTCGTCAAACGAACAAGCAAAATTTGCAAGCCATCTAAAAACTTGTTCAGCTTTGTATTTTTTTAGGCCAAAAGATATAAAATCTTCGATTATTTCTTCCAAACTCATAGATTTTATATCTTTTTTAATTTTATTATTATCATTATTATTAATTTCTTGCATGAGCATACTTAAACTTATAATTTTTGATAAATTTCACAGCCGCAGTCGCAGCAACTGCACCATCCGAAACAGCTGTAACAATCTGCCTGAGTATTTTTTCGCGGCAATCTCCGGCAACATAAACGCCTTCGATATTCGTAATGCAGCTTTCGTCAGACGAAAAATAGCCTAAATCATTCGAAGTAACTTCTGAAAACGCGTTATTTGCAGGCTCTTGACCGATTGCAATAAATACAGCATCTGTAAAAATTTCTTCTTTTTTGTTATTTTTACTTAAAATAACTTTTTCGACTTTTTTATCACCTAAAATTTCGCTTACAACAGTTTCGAACATTACTTTTATATTATCATGATTTTTTAAACTATCAGAAAGAATTTTATCGCCTCTAAAAAATTTCTTACGAACGACTAATATTACTTCTTTGCAAATTCCAGATAAATAAAGTGCATCTTCAAGAGCCGTATTACCGCCGCCGACGACTATTACTTTTTTATTTTTGAAAAAAAATCCGTCACAAGTTGCACAATAAGAAACGCCTCTGCCCTTAAATTTTTCTTCGCCCTTGCACTTTAAACTTCTTGTTTTTAGTCCAGTTGCAATAATCACACTTTTGCACAAATATTCTTTACCGTTTGAAGAAACAAGCATTTTCACACTATCGCTTAAATTTGAACTAATTATATCAGAATATTCAAAATTGACCCCAAGATTTTTAGCGCATTCGAACATATTTTCTGCAAGTTCAACACCTTTAATGTTTACAAACCCTGGATAATTCGCAATTTCGCTTGTATAATTCATTTTTCCGCCGTAAAAATCGCGCTCTAAAATCAAAGTATCAATTCCGGCCCTCAGGGCATAAATCGCAGCAGATATCCCGGCAGGGCCTCCGCCGACTATTATTAAATCTTGCACGATAACTCCTAAATTATTTATTTAAACTACTGCAGTAGCGCTCTTGATAAAATTTTCAAGCTGCTCATAGCCCAAAGCGCCACTTTTTCTGTTAAATTCTTCGCCGTTTTTAAAAATAATAAAAGTCGGGACCGATGAAACATAATAATCACCGGAGATACCCTCGCAATCATCGACGTCAATTTCAATAAACTTAACTTGATTTTCAAATTCCTGAGACAATTTTTCAAAAACCGGCGCAATCATTTTGCACGGTCCGCACCAAGTGGCAAAAAATTTAGCTACAACCGGAATGTTAGACTCCGAAATTATTTTGTTAAATTCTAATTTTTTATTAATCACATCAAGCATAAAAATACCTCCAAAAATAAAACATTTTTGTTTATTTATTCCAAATAGGTGACATATCACGCAGCTTTTTAACAATCGGCGGCAAAACTGAAATTATATAATCGACATCTTCCATAGTATTATTCGCCCCCAAAGTAATCCTGAGCGAGCCGTGAGCAACTTCGTGGCTAAGCCCGATTGAAAGCAAAACATGACTTGGATCCAACGAACCCGAAGTACACGCAGAACCTGACGAAGCGCATATTCCCAAAGCATCAAGATTCAAAAGTATCGACTCACCTTCGATGCCCTTAAAACAAAAACTGGCACTTCCAGGAGTTCTTAAACTTAAATTAGTATGCCCCGTGAGTATAGTTTCTTCTATCAAAAGAATATTGTCAATAAGTTTTTTTTGCATATTTTTAAGTTTTGCCTGATTCGATTCCAAATTATTCGTATTTATTTCAAGCGCTTTGGCCATGCCGACAATCGAAGCTAAATTCTCAGTTCCGCCGCGTTTATTTTTCTCTTGAGCACCGCCGTGAATAAAAGCTGGCAAATTTGTGCCTTTTTTTACATATAAAAATCCTATACCTTTCGGGCCATTAAACTTATGTGCAGAAGCCGAAAGCATATCAATTCCTAAGTCTTTAACGTCAATTTTAATATGCCCGACTGCTTGAACTGCATCCGTGTGAAATTTTATATTTTTTTTCTTACAAATACTTGCGAGATATTTAATAGGCTGAATAGTCCCGATTTCGTTATTAGCAAACATAATCGAAACGAGCTTAGTATTATCTTGCAACGCATTTTCAAGAGTTTCCGGCAAAATCATACCAAATTTATCAGGTTTTAAATAAGTAACTTGAACTCCGTGATTTTCTAAAAATCTGGCAGAATTTAATATCGCATGATGCTCTATCTGCGAAGTAATCATATGTTCATTACCGGAAAATTTTACACAAGATTTCAATGCCCAATTATCAGATTCTGTTCCGCACGAAGTAAAAAAAATCTCGTCAGGTTCGGCATTTATGCAATTTGCAATAATTTTTCTTGATTTTTCTAATTCTTGTTTTGCATGTCTTCCAAGAGAATAAATACTTGAAGCATTCCCAAAATGATTTTCTAAACAAAATTTCATGGCTTCAAAAACTTCAGGCAATATCTCAGTCGTCGCAGCATTATCAACATAAATTATTTTTTTCAAATTAACTCCAATAAATCATTATTTTACCTATACCATGACCAATTACAAAAATGTTTATACTGGCAAATTTTCTTATTATCGGTATTATTTGTGATCCAAAAGCTTATCGAAGAAGGAATTTTAGTTCTTCTATTATAACTAAAACTCACAAGAATTTCAAA
Source organism: Clostridia bacterium (assembly GCA_017634155.1). Lineage (GTDB taxonomy): Bacteria > Bacillota > Clostridia > Oscillospirales > Acutalibacteraceae > Improbicoccus. The sequence goes on from JAGBNX010000032.1 coordinate 16,561, forward strand.
ACCATCATTTTTCTTAATCATTTCTATGGTACTATAACAATAATAATTATATTTTATTTGGTAATTTTCTCTATTCTTTTTCCATTCGTTTTTGATTAAATCAAAGTGCCATTTGGCTTGTTCGTCTTTATTCAAACATTTTATTGACTTATCTGGTGATAATTTCTCATGCTCATCATAGCAACAAAAATCATGCAAAATTGGAGATCTAGAACTATATTTTTTTAACTTCCAATCGTTGTATTGAAAAAATTTATCTACTAAAGAATACCCTGAATTTTTTAATTCATGTTCATCACCTAATTTTATTTCATTTAATAATTCGTCCACTCTCTTTACTAATCTTTCTGTGCTTCGATCTGCATTGGCGCCCTCCTGTAAAATCTCTAATTCACGCTTTAAACTTCCTGAATTACCATTTTTCTTTTCAAATTCTTGTATTTTTTTATTCGCGATACTATTTAAAATCAAGTAAGTAGGAACACCAAAAATGAGAAGAGGCGGACCAACCCAAACTGAAAAGAGTATAGCGTACATTGCAGCTTTTTCACCTTTCGTAAGAATCTTCTTTTTATCTTGGCTAATTTTATCACCAGATTTTGAAACAGCGATACCAGATACTAAGGCTTTACAATCATTATTATTGTTAGAAACCCCTTCAGACGCAAAACAACTATTTTTAGATAACGAAACTAATGCCACAAAAACTGCTATTTTATTTTTTATTTTTTTATTCATAATATCTCACCTCCTAAAAAAATATTAATTATTTGCAATATCTTTGTGTACAAAACGCCAAAGGCACTTATCCTCGTTATTCTCTAAAAATTTCAATTCTAACCTAAGAGGTTTTTTAGATTTTATATAATACTCTACACGCATCACGCCAAAACCCGCGAAAAACTGTACAACTTCACACCCAGCACTCATACTTTTGACAATATAAAAATCACCAGCATTTTTATAATTATTATAACTTTCAATCATTTTTTGGACATGATATCCTGCTTTGTTATCAATATCATCAATAGTTTCATCATTAATCTCAATACTTTTACCAAATAGATAATTTCTATAGTCAACAATATCAGCGACTGGTTTAGATTTTTTAATACATTTGCAAAAACATTCAGACTTTTTGTTAAGAACCCATTCTTGCTTAATAAAATCATCCATTAATTTTTCTGCATTTTGTCTTTCTTGACCTTCCAAACATTTTTCCTTTCCTGTACATTTCAATTTTATACCACCGTCTGGATTTTTATTTTCTTGATCATTACTCTTATTTTTCAGATATTTAACAAGCTCAACTCCGCCCCAGATTAACCCCGCACCACCTAAAAGCGCAGGGATACATATTGCCAAATATTTCTTTATGTTATTTGTAGAATTTGCTGCCCTCGAATTCTGCGGCGAACAAACTGATAACACCGCAAACAGAGCAGCTATTTTATTTTTGAGTTTTTTATTCATCACTTTCACCTGTTATTTTTAAAAAATTTAAGATGGAATAATTTTTGCTTGATTTTTTATCGCCGTGTAACTGACACCACACTTATTTTTTAAAACGGTTAATCAATAAATCAATGAATTCCCCTTAGTAAACGGTTTTACCTGCAACCCATTGTTCTTATGATAACATTCAATAAAATTTTTGCAACATCTTCCTTACGTCAGGCATTGCTAAAAAAAACGCAGCCTCCGGTATAGCCAGGGAAATAATTTGACTCTTTTGTACTACTGTCTATATATCGAATTAATGTTCTGTGAATTTATTACCTCCATTCATTTTGGCAATGCAAATTTTTTGATATTACAGCTTCCACAACATTTACATTCCGTATAATTCACATCTTTCTCTTTGTATATTTTTCTTTTGATTCAGCAATAGCTCTTTGACATTTCCCTTTTTTTAGCGGCATGGCCAAAATATATAGAAAGGCTAATAAAGAAAGCAAATAAAGAAACAGAAAAAGAAATCATAGAAAGAGATAGAGAAAGAGAAAGAGAAAGAGAACGAGACCAACAATAAGTTTTACGAGCAAAGCGAGCAAGGTAATGACGAAGAAGACGATTCATACGTTCAACAGTATAAGTATTGGATTTACCAATCAAATGCTTGTTACTTGGAATAATATCGTAAACTGA
>JAGBNX010000033.1 GCA_017634155.1 Clostridia bacterium
GATATTATTCCAAGTAACAAGCACTTGATTGGTAAATCCAATATTTATACTGTTGAACGTATGAATCGTCTTCTTTGTCATGGCATTGCTAAAAAAGATAGATATTTTCTCCGGCAACGCCGGAGAAAGTGATTTGGTTCTTTTACTACATTTATTTATACATGAAGATAATGTTCTATGAATTTTCATCACTTCTATTCATTTTGGCAATACCTTTGTCATTACCTCGCTCGCTTTGCTCGTAAAACTTATTGTTGGTCTCGTCCTCTTTCCATGATTTATTTTTCTGTTTCTTTATTTGCTTTCTTTTACTAGCCTTTCTATTCATTTTGGCAATGCCTCAAAAGAAAGCTATTGACTCTTTGTATTTCGTGTCGTATAATTACGAGTCAGTTGTGTTGTGCCGCATTGTTTGTTGGTTGGTTCTGTTATATAATTTGCAGAGCAATAACTTTATTAAATGAGGTGAGGTTTATGAACAAGAGAAATAAGAATAGAAATAAAAAAAGAAAGGTTATGGCTATGATACTAGGTTTATTTTCGATAGGCAAAGCGGGTTTTAAAAAAGAGGCTAGAATTACGTCAGCAATAAGCAATACAGTAAAAACTAATTCGGATATTTCTTTGCTTAATAATAATTGCGAGCTAAGCAAGATGCGTTTGCAGGACGATTTTTACACAAGTGTAAACGAAAGTTGGATGAAAAACGCAAAAATTCCTGAAGGCGAAGTTATGTACGGAACTATCAATCAGGTTTCAGAAATAAACGAAAAAAATATTCTTAATATCTTGAAAGAATTATCATCTGTACAAGAAACGCAAAATAAGAAAGGCACAGCTGAGCAAAAATTGGCTGATTTTTATAAGTCTGTAATTGATTTAGAAAGTCGAAATAAACAAGGTGTTAATCCTATAAAAAAATATCTTGATTTATACGACAATGCAAAAAATTTGGTTGAACTTTGGGAAGCAGATTTTTCAGTTTTTAATGAAACTGGTCGCAGTTGCTTAGTTTCGGCGGGCATTGATATTGATGCGAAAGACAGTAATAAAAATATTTTGAAAATCATAGGGTTAACATCTCACCTGAGAAAACATACTATTGATTCTGAAGATGCTCAAAAAGCTTATGAAAAATTTATAACTAGACTTTTGGAATTATCAGGCGAAAGTAAAGAAAAAGCTCAACTGGATGCAAAAGAGATTACTAAACTTGAAAAAATTTTGTCTGATTCAACTTTGGAAGCCCAGGAATTATACGATATTGACAAAACTTATAACATGTTTAATATCGAAGAATTAAGTGAATTATACCCAAATTTGAATATTTCTCGCGTTTTAGAAAATATGGGATTCAAAAACGTAAAAAGCGTTAAAATTTCGGACGTTAATAAATTCAAAAAATCGTATGAGTATTTTAACGAAAAAAATTTTGATATTTTAAAGCTTTATGCTAAAACTAGAGTTTTGATTCGCTACGGAAGATATTTATCACAAGATTTTACAGATGCTTTAGACGAAGTAAATAAAGCGCTTTTTGGTATTAAAGGTAAAATGTCGATTGAAAAAAAAGCCGTTAGGGCAGTTAGTGGATGGCTTGAAGATGACTTAGGTAAAATTTTTGTACAAAAATTTTTTAGTGAAGATGCAAAGAAAGATATTGAAAATTTAATTTTGAAAATAAAATCGAGTTATAAAGAAAAAATAAAAAATGCAACTTGGCTAAGTGAAAAAACGCGCGAAAAAGCCATAAAAAAATTGGATACGATGAAATTAAAGATAGGTTATCCTGAAAAATGGTCTGATGAGCTAGACAAAGCGGATATTAAAAATTATGAAGACGGTGGGAGTTATTTTGCAAATATTTGCGAAATGCAAAAAAAGCTTATGCAAAGACGCAATAAAGAATTAGATGAGCCAGTCGATAAAACAAAATGGCAAATGTCTGCATACGAAGTAAATGCTTATTATGAGCCACAAAATAACGAGATTGTATTCCCAGCAGGTATTTTACAAAGTCCGTTTTATGATATAAATGCTCCAGAAGAACAAAATATGGGAGCAATCGGAGCTATCATTGCTCATGAAATAAGTCATGCATTTGATTCAGTAGGCTCAAAATTTGATGAAAACGGGAATGCTGTTAATTGGTGGACCGACCAAGATCGTGAAAATTTCAAAAAAAGATGTGAAAAATTTGTCAATGCTTACGATAATCTAGAAATTTCTGAAGGCGTTAAAAACAATGGCAAGCTAACACTTTTTGAAAATATCGCGGATGTCGGCGCTGTTTCTTGCATGTTAGATATTTTGTCAAAAAAAGAAAATCCTGATTACAAAAAGTTTTTTGAAAGCTATGCGACAACTTGGCGTATGATTGCGAGCCCTGAAATTATAAAACAACTTAGCAAAACAGATGTTCATAGCGCCAACAAAATCCGAACCAATAGAACTCTCGCTAATTTTGAAGAGTTTTATGAGGCATTTGATATCAAATCAGACGACAAAATGTATGTCGCGCCCGAAGATAGGGTCAGCTTGTGGTAATTTATTTTATAAAACTATTAACTATTGCTCAGAATACATCCTCGATGGGGCGCTCTGGTTTTTGGTTTTTTTTTTATAATTTTTTAATACCCCATGACAAAATACAAAATCGTTCCAGCCTGCTTAATTGGAGTTAATTCTTTTCTTTACTTTTTGTATAGTTTCATCACTTATTCCACATTTACTTTTCAAAAAATTCTCAACACTGCCATACCGTTTAGTTAATAAATCGATAAATTTTTCCACAGCTTGTTTAGTAAATAATTTTACTTGTGACTTACCATCTCTATTGTAACACTCAATAAAATTTTTCACAATATCTTCTTTACTTACTCCTGCAAAACTCAAAAGTAATATTGACAAAATCCCAGTCCTATCTTTACCGTGAGAACAGTGAAATAATATTTTACCACCTTCAGGAGCATTGGCAATAGTTTCAAATATTTTTTTAATATTCTTTCGAGCATTATTTTTGTCGTTGACTTCTTGATCGGTTCTTGGGTTAAAACAACCTAAAGCACAAAGATAATCATCTACCATCTGGTTAGCATTTGCAAAAGATCCGTGTATTACAAAAATAGATATATTTCTATAATTTATTCCAGGTTCAACACTAAATTTGTCTGGTTCTCTTCCCACTTCGTCAGGATATCTTAAATCTATGACAGCCTTTACACCTAACTTTTTTAGCGCTGCCAAATCTTCTGGCGTTAAATTATTAGTATTGCCGGATCTTATGAAAGCCTTATCATTAATTAAATTTCCATCTTTATCCTTCATCTTCCAGCCTAAAAAGCGTATATTTTTTACACTATTTAGTTTGATCTCTCCGGTCTTTTCACTAACATTGGATAAATCAACGTTATCTGTATTTTTTGAACAATTCGTAATTTTAAAAATACCTAAAGCAATTACAGTAACTATTGCAGACGGAATAACAAACTTCAAACATTTAACAAGTTGGCTATTAGATTGAGATTCTATTTTAACTTCAGGAAGATCCATTGCTAAACTTCTTGACTGGCCTATCGACAACATTGCAGCTAAAACTGCTATTTTTCGTTTTATTTTTCTTTTTTTCATCTTGACACCTCTAACTTGATACCCAAATGAATATCTAAATTTTACTCTCTATACCCTATGTCTTTACATTTTAGGATTTAATCTTTGTCTCACTTTTTTCATTGTTTCCGGACTAATACCACAACATTTTGTTAAATAGCTTTCTACTCCACCCCATGTATTCGCTAAATCACTAATAAATTGGGTCATAACAACACCGGTAAAATCTTTAGCCACATTATTGCCATTTTGGTTATAACAATCAACAAAATTTTTAGCAACAATATTTACATCTATCCCCGCAATAGACAAAAGCAACGCCGATAAAATTCCAGTTCTATCTTTACCATGAGAACAGTGAAACAATATTTTACCATCTTCAGGTGCATTTGCAATAACATCAAATATAGCCCAAATCTGATTCGGACCAAAATACATTGGAGAACTACCAATTTGTTTATTCCAAGAATTTGCTTGAGTGTCATACCCCAAAGCAGCACAATACTCACAGTACATTTCATTAAAGTTTTTAAAACTAGAAGTGGTCACAGGAATACCCAAACCATAATAAGTTACATCGGGATCATTACAAAACTTATCCATTGGTGTTTTTCTTTTAGCACTAAGAAACCCGCAAATTTCATCATTCATTCTTAAATCAATAACTGTTTTTACACCTAACTTTTTAAGTGCCGCGAGATCTTCAGGTGTTAAATTATTAGTATTGCCGGATCTTATGAAAGCCTTATCATTAATTAAATTTCCATTTTTATCTTTCATTTTCCAACCTAAATAGCGTATATTTTTTACACTATTTAATTTTATCACTCCGGTTTCTTTATCAACTTCTGGCAAAGCAACTTTATTAACTAAATCTTTATTTTCTAAATTGTCTTTGCCACTGCTATTTTTACATAACAATTTTTGTATTAACAATGTGCCAGCAACCCCAAGGCCACCACCAAGACCAACACCAAGACTAGTAGTCAACACATTCCCGACTATCCCTGAGTCTTTATTTGGCACACTTGTTGCCAAAGTTCCATTTCCACTACAGGACAGTGCACTAAGCAATGCAACTGCAACTTTCCCCTTATTTTTACTATTACCTAACCCACACACAACAAATTCCTCCTTAAAATCATTAGAAATATTCAAAATACTAAACTTACAGGTCAATTCGAAAGCCTCAGTTCTGATTATACTCAAAGCTTTATTTTAATCAAGTATTTTTCAAAAAAAATATTTTTTTATTTTTATTTTTTTAGCCGCCCATTACAGTACTGCGATTTTCTGATACTTTTTTATTAAATTGATCGATAAAAGAATCTATGTTATCAAATTCATCTTCGAGCATACTGCCAGAGGCATTATTATTCTGGAAAGATAATATAGACCTGACAGTTTCTTCTTTAATATCGTCAATCATGGCGTCGAACATATCAAAACCTTCAACACGAAAGTCTATAATCGGGTCTTTTTGAGCATACGCACGAAGTCCTATGCCGCGCTTTAATTCTTCCATGGCGTCCATATGATCCATCCAGTGCTTGTCAACAACTTGCAAAAGAATACTGCGTTCCAAATTTTTTACCGATTCTTCTGTATAATTATCAATTAAAAAATTAAATTTTTCTTCACATTTTTTAATAACAAATTCAGAAATCGTATCTATAGTCTGATTTTGCAATTCTTCTTCGCTAAAAACTAGACTATCTTTATCAAGCGCCCAATTTAAATAATAGTCACGCAAGCCCTCGAGATTCCATTTTTCTTTGTTTGGTTCAAGCGCCAAATATCTTGCAACAACTTTTTTTGCGCTGCTTTTTATCATATCTAAAATTTTCGAGTGAACATCTTCACCGTCTAAAACAGCGTTTCTTTGGGAATAAATAATATCTCTTTGCTTACTCAAAACGTCGTCGTACTGTAACACACTTTTTCTTGAAGCAAAATTTCGCATTTCGATTTTCTTCTGAGCATTTTCAATCGAACGCGTAAGCATCTTGGCTTCCAAAGGTGTATCTTCATCGATATTAAATCTTGACATAATCGCAGCCATACGATCACCGCCAAAGATTCTTATCAAATTATCTTCGAGCGATAAATAAAACCTGCTTTTTCCGGGGTCACCCTGACGTCCAGCACGACCTCTTAGCTGATTATCAATACGTCTCGATTCATGGCGTTCCGTGCCGATTATATAAAGCCCTCCGGCTTCACGCACTTCTTCGGCGTCTGACTTAATTTCTTCAGAAAATTTATCTAAAAATTCACGATATTTTTGTCTTAATTTTATAACTTCGGGGTCGTCAGTTAAATCTACGTTTGTAGCTTCAATAACTTGCTCTGGAGAAAGCCCTATACGTTTAAGTTCTGCCTTGGCCATAAATTCTGGGTTACCACCGAGCATAATATCCGTTCCGCGTCCAGCCATATTCGTAGCTATCGTAATAGCGCCTTTTTTGCCGGCCTGAGCTACGATTTCAGCTTCTTTTTCATGATGCTTTGCGTTTAAAACCTGATGCTCCAAGCCTTCTTCTTTCAAAAGATTGCTCAAAATTTCCGATTTGTCTATTGCAGCAGTACCAATCAAAATTGGCTGACCTGTTTTATGTGCTTCTTTTACTTCGTTTATGACAGCTCTGAATTTTCCGCGTTCTGTTTTGTAAACTAAATCTGATTCGTCTATACGCTTAACAGGTCTGTTCGGCGGAATCTCGACTATATCAAGCTTATAAATTTCTCTGAATTCGTCTTCTTCGGTAACGACTGTACCGGAAGTTCCTGATAATTTATCATAAAGTCTGAAATAATTCTGGAACGTAATAGATGCCAAAGTCTTAGATTCTTTTTGAATTTCTACGCCTTCTTTGGCTTCGATTGCCTGGTGCAAGCCCTCGTTGTAGCGCCTGCCCTGCATAATTCTTCCGGTAAATTCATCGACTATTAAAACTTCTTTGCCGCGAACGACATAATCTATATCGGCAGTCATCACGCCATATGCTTTTAAAGCTTGATTAATATGATGCTGTATAGTCAAATTCTCGGGGTCCATCAAATTATTAAGATGAAAATATTCTTCGGCTTTCCTAATGCCCTCAGGAGTCAAAGTTGCATTTTTAGCTTTTTCGTCTACAACATAATCAGTATCTTTATAAAGCTCGTCGTTGTCTTCTTTAGCGTCAATTTCTTTGACTTTTGTCATTCTGAGCCCTCTAACAAATCTATCAGTAACAGCATAAAGCTCAGTCGATTTATCACCCTCGCCCGAGATAATAAGCGGAGTCCTGGCTTCGTCGATTAAAATCGAGTCAACTTCGTCGACAATTGCAAAATAATGCCCACGCTGCACTCTATCTTCTTTTTTTTGAACCATGTTATCTCTTAAGTAATCAAAGCCCAATTCGTTATTAGTAGCATAAGTTATATCTTTCGCATATGCCTTACGTCTTTGGTCGTTGCTCATATCATGGCCTACAAATCCAGTACTTAGACCTAAAAACGAATATACTTTGCTCATCAAATCAGAGTCACGTTTTGCCAAGTAATCATTAACGGTAACTACATGAACACCTTTGCCGGCCAATGCATTAAGATACGTCGGAAGCGTCAAAACAAGAGTTTTACCTTCACCTGTACGCATTTCAGCGACTCGACCTTGGTGCAAGACTATTCCGCCGATGATCTGAACCGGATAATGTCTCTTTCCAAGAGCACGGTCAGCAGCTTCTCGACAAGTAGCAAAAGCATCTGGTAAAATATTATCAAGAGTTTCGCCATTTTTAAGTCTTTCTTTTAAAACATGAGTCTGCGCTTTAAGTTCTTCGTCTGCCATGTTCATGTATTGCTTTTCACGCGATAAAACAGCGTCAACAATAGGCTGTATGCGTCTGAGCTCTCGTTTGCTGTAATTACCAAATAATAACTTCATGAAATTCATACGTATCACCTCTCAAACAGAATATAAACCGATAAAATCTAAATAAAACTCAAATCGATTAATCGTTTTTAATTATATCACAAATAATAAAAAAAATAAAGTGCCTATCTGGATAATTTTCATAATTTTTTTGAATATAAAATAAAAATTTATATCTTTTAACCAAATAATTAAATTTTAGCTTATATTAATACAAAATACCAAAAATAAATTTAATAAAAATAATTAAAAACCAAAAATTTTCAAGAAAACAGGCTACTATCAGGTTCGAAATTTAAAAGCTCTTTGTCTTTTATATAATATTTTTCAAGTATTTCAGATTTTGTTCGAGAAAGTTCTGAAATTGGCAAAATTGAAAGTATTTTCCAGCCTAAATTAAGAGTATCTTCGATAGTTCTATTTTCAGTCGGAGCCTGATTTATAAAATATTTTTCAAAATAAGTGCCAAATTTAATATATAATTTGTCGTTTTCGCTTAAATCATCTTCGCCTATAACAGAAGCAAGTGAACGCACTTCTTGAACTTTTGCATAAGAAGCAAATAATTGGTCGGCCAGAATCGCATGGTCTTCGCGCGTAAATTTCTCACCAATTCCGTCTTTCATTAGTCTTGAAAGTGACGGTAAAATATCTATTGCAGGGTAAATTCCCTGACGTTCTAAATTTCTCGATAAGACAATTTGGCCTTCAGTAATATAGCCCGTAAGATCAGGTATCGGGTGCGTAATATCATCGCCCGGCATAGTTAAAATCGGGATCTGAGTCACAGAGCCTTTTTTATTTTTAATCATACCTGCGCGCTCATAAATCGAAGAAAAATCAGAATATAAATATCCGGGATAGCCTTTTCGGCCCGGAATTTCGCCTTTTGAAGAACTGAACTCGCGCAGAGCCTCAGCGTACGAAGTCATGTCAGTCATAATGACCAAAACATGAAATCCCAAATCAAAAGCTAAATACTCAGCTGCCGTGAGCGCAACCCGGGGGGTTAAAATTCGCTCTATAACAGGGTCGTTAGAAAGATTTAAAAACATGACAACTTTTTCAAGAACTCCGGAATTTCTAAATTCTTTTTGAAAATACGAAGCTACGTCGTTCTTGACGCCCATCGCCGCAAAAACAACTACAAAATTTTCTTCTTCATCGCCAGTAATTTTTGCCTGTTTTACAATCTGAACTGCAAGCTCACTGTGTTTTAAACCAGAACTTGAAAAAATAGGCAATTTCTGACCCCTAATAAGAGTAATTAAAGCGTCAATCGAAGATATCCCAGTACATATATAATTCTGCGGATAAATTCTTGAAACGGGATTAATCGGCAAGCCGTTTACATCCATATATTTTTCGGCTGCAATCTCGCCAAGACCGTCAATCGGAACTCCCGCACCGCTGAAAATTCTGCCCAAAATATCAGGCGCAAGTGCTAATTCCATAGGCTTACCAGTAAATCTTACCTGAGTATTAGAAAGCGAAATAAATCGTGTGCCTTCAAAAACCTGAATTATTGCTTTATCGCCTTCGATTTGAGTAACACGTCCGTGCCTGACAGTGCCATTATCAAGATAAATTTCGACCATTTCGTCATATACGATACTTTGCACGCCTTGGACTGCAATCAGTGAGCCTTTAATCTCAGTAAGCCCCGAATATCTTAAAATCATCAAATCCCTCCTGTTTTACAATTTATAAATCAATTATGAAATTAATTTTTTAATATTTTGATCAATTTTAGTTATATATTCAGAAAATTTTTCCAAATTATTATTTGGGACTTCGTATTTCATTTTAGTTAAATCTGAAAAAATTCCGGATTCGACTATTTTGGCAATAGGTATCGAAGCCGTGATTAAATTTTTAACTTTTTCATATAAATAAATTATAACACGCATCATTTCTTTTTGCTTTAATAATGGCACAAAAGTATCTTCTTTATGAAAAGCATTCTGCTGTAAAAAGCCAAATCGTATTAATTTCGCAGTTTCTATAGATAATTTTTGATCATCAGGAAGAACATCTTCGCCAACTAGCTTTACTATTTCCATAAGGCGTTCTTCCTCATGTAAAATTCCTACGATTTGCTTTCTTAATTTTGGGAAATCCGGCCCGACATTCTTAATAAACCAAGAATCTAAATCTGCAAAATATTCGCTGTAACTCATGTTCCAGTTTACTGCCGGATAATGCCTTGCATAAGCAAGATTTTTATCAAGTGCCCAAAAGCATCTTGTGAATCTTTTTGTATTTTGCGTTACAGGCTCTGAAAAATCTGCTCCTTGAGGCGAAACTGCACCAATAATCGTAATCGAGCCAGTACTACCTGATAAATTTAAACTCCTGCCGGCTCGTTCGTAAAATTCTGAAAGTCTTGATACTAAATAAGCCGGAAAGCCTTCTTCAGCCGGCATTTCTTCTAATCTACCTGAAATTTCTCTCAAAGCCTCTGCCCATCTCGAAGTCGAGTCTGCCATCATTGCAACGTCGTATCCCATATCGCGATAATATTCTGCCAAAGTTATACCCGTATAAATCGAAGCCTCACGCGCCGCAACCGGCATATTAGACGTATTCGCGATAAAAATCGTACGTTCTGACATAGGTCTGCCAGTTTTTGGGTCAATAAGCTCTGAAAATTCTTCCAAAACCTGAGTCATCTCGTTACCGCGCTCGCCGCACCCTACATAGACTATTATGTCTGCATCGCACCACTTGGCAAACTGATGCTGAGTCATAGTTTTACCTGCACCAAAGCCACCGGGCAAAACCGCCGAGCCGCCTTTGGCAATCGGAAAAATAGAATCAATAACTCTTTGACCGGTAACTAACGGAATATCAATCGGCAATCTTTTAGCAATCTTTCTCGGAATTCTTATCGGCCACTTTTGACAAAGTGTAATATTTTTTACTCCGTCTTCTGTTTCCAAACTCAAAATCATATCGTTTATTTTATAATTACCGCTGGGTTTAACTTCTATCACCCTGCCGTTAATTCCAATAGGAATCATGAATTTATGTTCAATCGATTCGGTTTCTTTACAAATTGCATAAATTTGGCCTTCGGTTAAAATTTGATTTATCTTAGCAGTTATCTCGATTTGCCATTCTTTTTCGTCGTCTAAAAAATTAACCGAACAGCCTTTGGGGACAAATGAACCTGAAGTTTCTTGAATTTTTTTAAGCGGTCTTTGTATGCCATCAAAAATATTGCCGATTATACCGGGCCCTAAAAGCGCACTCATGGCAGAACCCGTACCGACTACAGGCTCACCAGGAGATAATCCGCCGGTTTCTTCATAAGACTGAATTACTGTTTCATCAGAACTTAACTTTATAACTTCGCCTATAAGCCTTTCGTTGCCGATATATACCATCTCGGACATAGAAAAAATTCTTGAATTTTTAACAGTAATTACAGGACCATTTATGCCGTATATAACTTCACTGTTCATACACAAACCCCAATTCATACTAGCTTAGACATGCAATTTTTTAAAAACCATCTTTTTTGTTCCAAAATACGAGAATCAAAAGTAAAATCGAGAACGCAATTATTTTTAAAGCATAAAATTCCGCCTTTTTTTATTTTGGTACTAGATTTGATATTATGCCTTGCCGTGATATTTTCTATAGAATTCAATAAACTTAAATCTTGCTTTCTTAAAAAAAATTCTAAATTATCACCTAATTTTTGTTCAGATTTTTTAATAGCATTCTCGATGTATTTAACATATTCTGGAGACTCAGTAAAATCTTTAATACGTAATTCGCAAGCGTCAAAAATTTCTTTTTGAATTTTATTTTTCAAATCAAAAATTTTTTGCTTTGAACTTATCCTAACTTTGTAAACTTGCATTGCAATCTTATTTTTTACGTTTGCAAGTTCAAGCATCATAAGCAAACGAGCGTTTTCAATAATTTTTCTTTCTTCTTTTTTAAAACTTTCGGCTTCTATTTGTTTAATTTCTTCAGCTAATTTTAGCTTTTTTTTTCTTGCAAATTTGTCTATAGAATGAAGAAATCGGCTCGTAGATTTTTCTGCCAAAATAAAACACTCCTTTACTTATTAAATTTAAATAAATAATACAATCTAAAAATTATAAAAAATTTATATTATAAATTCACACCAAGCGCATTTTTAAGATAACCGCCGATAACATCACTTGCCGATTTTTTACTCCCATGCCTGTCAGGAATTTGAACTATTATAGTATGCCTGTAACATTTTAAACTATAAACGAGCTCGCTATAACTTTCAACAAGCCTTTCAGTAATTAGCAAAAGTCCGATTTTTTTATTTTCTAACGCCCGATAAATTTCATTTTCAAATTCTTCTTTTGAGTGCACAACAACCCCGGCCACACCAATTAATCTAAAGCCCATTGCCGTATCGCTATTATCACTTATCAAAAAAATTTGCATTAATTTACTCCGATAAACATATCAAGCTTGTTTAAAATAAATATTGCAATTAAAAATCCGTATAAAACAATAGCCTCACCAAAAATCGCAAAGACCATTGATTTACCAAAAGTCTTTTCGTTTTCTGACATTGCAGCTATCGCCGCAGGAATCGCCGATGCAAGTGCAACTCCGGCTGCCAGCGCTGCAAGCCCTAAAGCAAGTGCTGCCGCGATTAACCCGATTGAAAATCCAATAGACTTATCGCCGGTAACAGCATTACTTACACCTGAACTTTCAGCTGCCATTACTAAATTCGAAGCTTTATGAGCAAAAATTCCTGCCGAAACCAAAAAAGTCGAAATAATCTGCGATAAAAACAAAATTTTTTTATTTATTTTTTTCTTTGCAAGATATAAAGCAAAAAGTGCAGAAATTAAAATAAAAACAACCGGAACAAAATTTATTAAATCAGCCATTTTTAATACCTCCCTCAATCTAAATTCTGCCGTGTATTATATAATAAAAAATCAAAAATGCAACACAAAAAATTAAGCTTTTTAAATATTTATAAAATTTATTAATTTATTAATTCGTAATTACAGGTTTAAATTCTCGGCCACCTCCTTCGAAAAATCTGCCAAATAATTCGCAAAATTGCAATCGCATTACTTGCATGCCAACAAGCAAAGCCTCGAAACATGTTACAAATAAATTTCCCAGAACTACTGTTAGCAAATACTGTCCCGTCATATTCGCAAGACTGAATACGACCATCATCATTCCAGCGTGAACAAAAATAAATACGCCGATTCTTATAAACGAAATAGTATTCGTAAAATAGCCCAAAATTATTTCAAAAAGTTCAAAAAATTGCGAAATTATATAATCTCCCCAATTAATTTTCTCACGTTTATAAACTTTATTTTCAATAAATTCTTTTAAAAAAATAAAAATCAAACTTGAAATTATAATTAATTCTAAAATAATAGGATTTATAGATATAACTCCCAGATTGCCCAAAAGCAATAAAATAAGCGAAGAATAAAGTGCAATGCCACAAGCACCGCTATGCGATAAAATTGCTTCTAAAATATTATTTTTTTTCATAAGAGAATAAATATTTGCACACATTGCCAAAATTAAGCAAAAAATACCGATACATATCGACGAAATTATTATTTTCATCGGCGATTCCATTACTCTTATCGGCTTAAAATTTATAATATTATAAATCGGATTTAAAGCTTCTTCGAATCCGAATACAGACCCGAAAATAAATCCGAATACAGAAGACGAAATGCCGCAAGTTGTCATAATTTTGCCTAGAGCTATTTTTTTTATTTTACTTAAAAAAAGCCCAAAAAGCGCAAGCAATAAGCCCTGACCAACATCTGCAAACATGATGCCGAATATTATCGTATAAGTTATCGCTACAAACGAAGTCGGGTCGATATCTGAATATTTTGGTAAGCCGTAAGTAGAAACAAAAAATTCAAACGGCGAAAAAATATTTTTATTCTTGAGCTTTGTAGGCGGCGAGAATTTTAAAAGCTCATCGCCGGATTCTACAAAATATTCTACTCTGGAAATTTTATCTAATTTTTCAGAAATTTCTTTAATTTTAAATTCTGGAACCCAGCCGACAAGAACAAAATTATCATTATAAATTTTTGAATAATTTTTTATTGCTTCACATTTTTCATATTTTTTCAAACAAGAATAGACTTTAGCACACGTTATTTTTTGATGTTCCCAAAATTTTTCTATGCCTTCTTTTAATTTATAAATTTCTGCATCTATCATTTTATTTTTTAATTTTAATTTATCGATTTCTTGTTTGGGAGTAAATTCCAGACCAGATATTTCTATCTCGTTAAACTTAATTTTATCAAGAACAGAATTAATTTCTTTTTCGAATTCTTTAGAAATAAAAATTACACAATAATAATTTTCGTTATCTTCTGAAATTTTTTCGATAATAAATTTATCACAATTTTCAGGCAAATTCAATTTTTTGAAATCTAATTTAGAAATTTTTAAAAACTTAACTTGTATATATTCAAAATTTTTAAATTTATTAATACTATAATCTAAATTTTTAAAATATTTCAAATTATTAATAATATTATTATTTAAATTAATTTCATTTTTGTAAAAATTAATTTTATTAATATTTTTATCTATTTTTTCTTTAAAAGAATCTATATATTTTATAATCTGTTTTCTGGACATTAAATCACTAGTATTTAATTCAGATATTTTTTTATTTATTTTATTAATTATTTCTGTGAGTATATTTTCATGCGAAACAGCGCTATTTGTACTGACAAAATTAGTAAATTTATTTGCATCTTTAAAAAATTTGTCGACAACATCCGGCTCGAAAGCACACAGCGAAGCACACGCAAGCGATGCAGAATCAAGCTCGTCGATAAATCCGATTATACTAACAAGTTTCATATTAACAACAGGCATTTTGTAACTCCTATAAAATAAGCAACTGCCGAATTTTTTCTTTAGAAATACCGTACCTGACGCCTTCAATTATATTAATAACATTCGAAATTTCTATCTCTTTTAGAAAAACATACGAAAACCCAACGACTTCAGAAATAATAGAATATCTTATATTTTTTTTTGACCAGTTAAAGCGCATTACTTTTAAAAATTTCTCGAGCTCCCGGACTGAATTAATATTATCACCAAATAAACTAAAATTCGAAAAATTTGAATTTTTTAAAAAATCATATTTTGAAAATTTATAATCACCGAAATTAAAAGTTATATCAGAAATAAAATTATCGTCAGAATTATAAAATTTCTTTGCTCGAGTTATTCTTATGGCATTGGAAACGTCAACACACGAATATAAAAATTTTTTTATTTTTTCTCTGATTTTAGAATTTAATTTATTAATTACATCAAAAAACATAGAAAAAATATTATTGTAAAGTTCTGTTTCGATTTTATTTATATCAAAATCTAAATTTTTATTAATATTAGATTTTAAAATATCGTAATATTCAGTTTTATAAACAAAATTTAATAAATCGTTATAACTTTTTGCTTTATTAAAATTATCAAATTTTATTTTTGATTTAGATTTTAAAAATTTTGGGAAGCTGCATTCGAATTTTGAAACATCACCCGATTTTAAAAAAATTAAAAATCTGCTGATCTGTCTGATTTCGAATTTTTTTAATATATATCTAAATATTTCGCGCCCAAAAGTCAAATCATATTTTGCAAGAACAGCCAAATCTTCAAAAAAATTTTGATTCAAAACAGATTCCAAAAAGCTTCTTCGAATATTTTTATCGTCAACATTCAAAAGAGATTCACGATAAGCTTGCTTATTTTTTAAATATGAAGCAACTTCTGACACTTTTTTGCAAGTGACAAGATTATCATAATCAATTTGAGTGAGTCTCTTAGCATATCTTGCTCTAATTTTTACTATAATAACATTCGATACAAAATATAAACAATTAATCATAATATGCCTACGATATTATCAAAAATATTATTAATCCATAAATTTTTATTTTTATCATATATATTTTTTATTTCTTTTATTTTTACTTCGCATTCTTCGTTTATTTTTTCTATTTCTACTTCGGCTTTTGATTCTTCGATTTTTTGTATGACTTTTATATTCATTCTTGCTTTGTCAATATATTCTGAGCTAGTTTCACTTAGCTTATTTTTAACACGCTGTGCAGATTCAAGCTTTAATTTTTCAACATTTTCGATATCGTTTTTAGCTTTTTCGTTGGCTTCAAGAATTTCTTTGATTACATCTTTCATAAATAATTCCTCGTATTAACTAAATTTATTTTACTAAATTAACCAAAAAAAGCTCTTACTGCTTTAAACATTTCGTATAAATCAAGTTTAGAAATAACTTCAAAAGGCGAATGCATCGAAAGTACCGGAATTCCAACGTCTACGACATCGATATTTAAATTTGCAATATACTTGGCAACCGTACCGCCGCCGCCAGTGTCCACTTTACCGAGTTCACCGAGCTGATAATTAACGTTATTATCTTCAAAAATTTTTCTAACATAGCCGATAAATTCAGCCGAAGCGTCTGAAGCCCCTGCTTTGCCGCCGGAACCTGTATATTTTGTTATCACTACGCCGCGATTTATAAACGAGCTATTAATAGAATCAAAACTTGAAGAATAATTCGGGTCGAAAGCAGCGTCTACGTCTGCCGATAATGCCCTGGATTTTGAAAGCGCGTGCCGGGTTTTGATACCGTCAATAGATGCTAAATCTGCTAAGAAATATCTAAAAAACGAAGATTTCATACCCGTATTGCCATCACTGCCGATTTCTTCTTTGTCTGCAAGCATTACAACGCAAGTTTTTTCAGGATTTTTAGTATTTAAAATTGCTTCGAATGCCGGGAAAGCACAACACCTGTCATCGTGACCGTAGCCACCGATTAAACTTCTGTCAAAACCTATATCGCGTGACTTAAATGCTGGAACGAGTTCAAGTTCGGCAAAAGATAAATCACGTTCGATTATGCCATATTTTTCGTTTAAAATTTTTAAAATATTGAGTTTTACAAGTTCTGAACCAGTATCTGACTTAAATGGCAAGCTGCCGATCAAAATATTTAAACTTTCGCCTTCGATCGCTTTAGACATACTTTTAGACATTTGTTCTCTAGCTAGATGCGGCAAAAGATCTGAAATATAAAAACACGGCTCACTCTCGTTTTCGCCTATCGAAATTTCAATCGAATCTTGATTTTTTAAAATAATTTTGCCATAAAGCGCCAACGGAATAGCAGTCCACTGATATTTTTTTATGCCGCCATAATAATGAGTTTTAAAAAAAACCATTTCATTATTTTCATAAATCGGATTAGGTTTTAAATCAATCCGTGGCGAATCTATATGAGAAACTGCTATATTAAAGCCCTCGCGTGAATTATTTTTTCCAATAATCGCAAATACAACAGATTTGCCTCGATTTATTCTAAAAATTCTATCGCCAGGATTATATTTTTTATCTAAATCAAATTCCTCAAAGCCATTTTTTTTAGCTTTTTTTACAAAATATTCTACTGATTTTCTTTCAGTCTTTGAAAAATCCAAAAATTTTTTATAATTTTCAGCAAAATTCTGTGTTTTTTCGAATTCTTCGTCACTAATTTTTAAATATAAATTTTTTTTTGGACAAAACAAATTATTTTTTAATTCTTTAATATCTACCATAATTTCCGCCTCCTAAAATTCATTGCCCGAAATTATAAATTCTTGATATTAAAAAATCAATCTTGGGGCAAAAAAGGCGTTGCCAAAATGAATAGAAGTGATAAAAATTCATAGAACATTATCTTCATGTACAAATAGATACAGTAAAAGAACCAAAACAATTTCTCCGGCGGTGCCGGAGAAAATTTCGATCTTTTTTAGCAATGCCCTTCGCCATTACCTTGCTCGCTTTGCTCGTAAAACTTATTGTTGGTCTCGTCCTTTTTCCATGATTTCTTTTTCTGTTTCTTTATTTGCTTTCTTTTATTAGCCTTTCTATATATTTTGGCAATACCGCAAAAAAGCATTGCAAAAGTAGGACAGCAATAGTAAAAACGAGAAAGGAAAAATAAAAAAAAAAAAAATAAAACGTCCGAAATATTGCATACACAATCGCCATTTTCTTCTTAAAATTTTTATATAATATCTCTCCCCCAAGTTCTGACTAACTAATTAAGAAAACAAATATCTTTTGGCTCAAAACAAAAAAGGCAAGAAGTATAATTTTTTGGGCCAAAAATAATTCCTAAATCAATCAACTGTTTTTTTTTAACAACTTTTGATCCACAGACACCACTACTCGACTCAGCCACAGTTAGTCTAATTGCTAAATTTTCAAACTTAAAAATTAAGTCTTCAAACCCTGTTAATGGTCCTGGTCGCTTTAAAACTGAAAATTTTTCTCTATTCTTGTTCCAACAATCATGCATAAGCTTAAAATGATAATTAGCAAATGTTTTCAAATTTGGAGGCAACTTTTGCGGCTTTGGAACTATCGCTTTTTGAACATAATCTCCTTCTTTTACAAAATCTTTTTCTAATTCCATTCCATGTCCAATGTGTCTACACCACGATTTACATTTTGTAGAAGCATCCAAATTTTGTCCAAGGGCCTTGTCTAACAATTTCTTCGCCTTTTCTACTTCCGAGGTATCCTTAATAAGTCCGGAATCTTCATCTTTTTTAGTAACATCTATGGGATTTTTTTCATCACCGTTATTATTAACTCTTTGTTGACTATTATCTTTACTTTTCAAATATTTAGCAAGCTCAACAATACCCCAAGTAACTCCACCGGCTAATAATACAGACGGAATACCTATTGCCAGCCCTTTTACGAGATTTTTATTTTCTGCGCTTACTGGCTTTGAATTTTGTGCCGAACAAATAGAAAATATTGAAGACAAAACTGCTATTTTTTTCTTAAATTTTTTATTCATAATATCTCCTCCTAAAAAAATTATTAATTATTAGCAACCGACTTTAGGTTTAAAACAAAAATGACAAACAGTATCATCAGCTCTGAAACGCCAATACTCCAAACTTAACACTTTATTTCTTTTAATATCAAATTCAAAACAAACACGATAAATTTCAGGTACACTAAATTGTAAAATTTTAAGATCATTACCATGTGTAGAAGCCAATCTAAGAATGTCACAAGAATCTCTATCGTTTCCCCAAAAGTCAGCAATTTCTTCAAGGTGAAAATCTGCTTTTGTATTTAAATCATTAACATTTTCACAGAACTTGTCCCAAATTTACTATGACAATAATTTTTGTAATCCAAACTGTCATTATCTAAACGGCTGTCAGTTTTCAATAGTTCATAATTAATACATCTACAATAACAGGCATCAGGCTTGCTATCTGCAATCCATTCTTGATTAAGAAAACCATCTATTAATTTTTTTGCCTCATCTTTTTCAGTGCCATCTAATTTTTTTGACTTAACTTTTGCAGTACCGTCTAGAGATTTTTTTTCATCACCGTTATTATTAACTCTTTGTTGACTATTATCTTTACTTTTTAAATAATTAACCAAATTAATACCACACCAGATAAGCCCTGCACTACCTAGAAGCGACGGAATACCTATCGCTAAGCCTTTTATAATTTTTTCATTTGCTGCACTTATTGGCTTTGAATTTTGTGCCGAACAAATAGAAAATATTGAAGACAAAACTGCTATTTTTTTCTTAAATTTTTTATTCATGTTCTTTCGCCATCCCCAAATATAAACATAGTAACCATTTTCAGCGTATAACAAAATTTTTATTTCGTCAAATATTTTAGCATATTTTTTATTTCTTAATTTTCATGCCAAATTTTTCTGATAAATTATTTAATAAATTATTTTCTATAAGCTCAATCTCGTCTGAATTTATTGTTCTTTCAGGTGATCTGTATTCGACTTCAAATAATAACGAATGCTCGTTAATATTCATATTATTATCTTCGTAAATATCTTTTATCGATATTTTATTAATTAATTTATTTGTTGATTGAATATAATTTATAATTTCGTTAGAAAAAACGTTTTTTGGGCAAATAAAATTATACTGTCTTATAATCGCAGGGAATTTTGATTCAAATCTCAAAACCTTTTTCGAACTTTTTAATTTATTAATTTTAATTTCACAGTAAAAAATTTTATCTTTTATGAGTTTCAAATTCGGCAAGATTTTAACAAATTTAGATTTATTTATCTCACCTATAAATCCTAAATTTTTATTTTCGAAAATTAAATCATAATAATTATTCATGTAAGAAATATTTTTTTGAATAAATTTTATATTTTTTTGATTAAAATAATCAAAAATAATATTTAAATATGAATTCAAATCATAAAAATCGTATTTTATTGGCTTATTTATTCCAAATCCTGATTCGATTTTATTGCCCGAAATTATAAACCCCAGACAGTCTGTTTCTTTTGCAAAAGTCTCAGAATTTTTATCTAATTCGTAAATTTTTCCGATTTCAAAAAAAGAATTATTATAATTTCCTACAGAATAATTATAAGAAAGCGAATAAAGCAAAGAATAAATTAAATTTGGTCTCATTAAGTCATACAAATTCGAAATTGGATTTTGTAAAATTATACAATTATTTTTATCTAGATTATTAATTATATTACAAATTTCACTGGGAATAAAAGAATAATTTATGACTTCGTTAAAACCAAAACCAATTAAAATATTTCTTAAAATATCAAATTTTTCATATAATTTATTTGGGCGATAAATTAAATTAATTTTGGGGCTTTTCGGTTCAATCATATCGTAGCCAATACTTCGTGCGACTTCTTCAATTAAATCAATTTCACGTTCGATATCAAGCCTAAAACTTGGAATTTTAACTAAAATATTATTATCGTCTTTTTTATCACATATAAATTTATATTTTTCTAAACTTTCTGAAATCTGATTAATTTTTAAACTAGTCCCCAGAATATTATTCACGCGATTAACTCTTAAATTTAAATTTTTATCAAAATTTTTATTTAATTTATATATAAATTTATATACGAGTTTACCGCCACATAAATCAGTAATTTTTTTTGCGATTAAATTTAAAATATTAAGAGAATTTTCAGAATCTACTCCACGCTCGAATCTAAAAGACGCTAGTGTCGAAATTTTAAGTCTTTTAGCAGCCACGCGAACAGGAATTTTATCAAAAACAGCTGATTCGATAATTATATTTTTAGTATTTTTGTCAGTTTCAGTAACTTCAGAACCGATAATTCCAGCAAGACATACGATTTTGTTATTATTTTTTATAATAATATCGCCGTTTTGCAACTTTAAATTTTTACCTGACAAATCAGTAAAATCGCAAATTTTATTATTCTCGCAAATTTCCAAAGAATTTTCTGAAAGTTTATCTCTGTCGTAAACATGCGTCGGCTGACCATACTCAAGAGTAACATAATTTGAAATATCAACAACAGGATTTATAGATTCAATCCCAAATAATTTTAATCTATTTTTTATATAATCAGGAGTTTGAATATTATTATTTATATTTTCAATACAAAAAGCATTATAATTTTCGCATAAATTTTTATTAATTTTTACTTCTATTTTTTTTTCTTGAATATTATTAAAATCTTGACAAAAATCAAAAACAGGTTCTTTTAAATTTATATCAAAAAACGAAGCCAGCTCGCGTGCAACCCCAAAATGCGAAAGCATATCAGGTCTGTTAGCTTTGACTTCAATCGTTATTAAATAATCGTTACCAGATATAAAATAATTTTCGACTGATTCTGTTTCTTTTACTTCAAAGCCCAAAGTATCTAATGCTTTTAAAATTTCTTCAAATTCAAAATTTTTATTTAAAATTTCCAAAATCCAGTTGTATGAAACTACAAACATATTATTTTTCGTCTCCCAAACTTAAAATAAAATTAAAAATTAAATTAAAGCTGATTCCAGATAGAAACATCGTTTTCATAAAATTTTTTGATTTCGTTCATGCCAAAATAAATCATAGCAAGCCTGTTAAGTCCCAAACCAAAAGCAAATCCTGTATATTTTTCAGAATCTACACCTGAATCTTCAAAAACTTTCGGATGGACCATCCCAGAACCTAAAACTGTTATCCATCCGGTTTTCGAACAAGTCGCACAGCCATTTTTATTGCACTTTGGGCATGACATATCTATTGCTGCACTGGGTTCTGTATACGGATAATAAGTCGGCCTGAATCTTACGTCAGTGCTGCTCCCGAAAATTTCTTTTAAAAAAGTTATAAGTACGAATTTTAAATTGGCAAACGAAATTTTTTCCCCAACAGTCAGCCCCTCGACCTGATAAAACATCGGAGTGTGTTGAGTATCAATATCATCGACTCGATAAACAGTTCCCGGCGAAATTATGCTCATCGGCGGCTCGAGTTTTTCCATAGTTCTAATCTGAACTGACGACGTATGTGAGCGCAATAAAACTTTTGGCGAAATTACATAAAAAGTATCCTGCATATCGCGCGCCGGATGATAATGCGGCATGTTTAATTTTTCAAAATTATATCTATCAAGTTCGATTTCAGGGCCTTGCACAACTGAAAATCCCAGATTTATAAGTACTTTTTCCATCTTTTTATAAAGTTTAATTAATGGGTGCGAATTGCCAATTTTTATTGACGGCTTAAATATATACGGATCATAAGAAATATTATCAAGATTTTCGTTAAATAATTTTAATTTTTTTTCTATTTCGGGCTGAATTTTATTTTTGAAATCATTAATTTTTTTGCCAAATAATTTTTTTTCGTCCTCCTCCCCTATTTTCTTGAGTTCAGAATAAAGCTCTTTAAGATATTTTTTTAACTCAGAATTTATTTTTAAAACTTCGTTCTTATTTTTTGCCACACTAATTTTTGATAAAAATTTTTCTTCGTTAAAAATCATTTTTTCACCACATCATCTAGTTTTACACTATATTTGTGGGCTCTGTTCCCTGAAGCGCATAAAAATTTAAGCTCATATTGTTTTTTTACGCTATTGAAAAATATAGTCACTTCTACCCTACCAACTATCGAATCATTATCAGTACTTAAACGCCATTTTTTCCCACTCTTTATTTCTACAAAACTCGAAGCAAATTTCGTTAGTAACCCGGCATCTAATTTTTTGCATATTTCTGGCTTATTTTTAAAATCATCATCCACGCCATTAAAACTAGGACTAAAAGTTTTGCCATTATAATCATAATTAGCCACACCAGAACAATAACCAAAAACTTCACCGGAGTATATTTTTTCTACTAATTTTCGATAGTCATCAAACGGCACTTTAAATGGCACTTTTTTTTCTTTTTTGTCCTCTTTCTTGTCTTCTTTTCCAATAACTCCGGTCCCCAAAAGTGAAAGCAATATTGCACTGACTAAAACAGTCGTACCACCAATAACGACTGGTACCATAATTTTGGGATTTTGATAAAATTTTCTGTCTGCATCTTTTTTTTCTTCATTTTCCTCAAATCGTTCTCTGAAAAACCCCGGGCCACCATATGCAACAACAGGCATTATATTCTTAGCACTCAATCTTGACTGAAACGTTGCTATCATAGACATAAAAACTGCAATTCTTTTTAAGTTATTTTTGTTCATAACAATCACCTACAAAATCTCAGTATTTCAAATTTTATCACGCAACAATAAGACGGTCAAGTATTTTCAAAAGGGTTGTGTACTAAAAAAGTTTATCAAGAGAAAATTCGGTAATGTTGATCAAAAGATCAAACAAAATAGTATGCATCTCAAAAGATTTAGAACAGCAAATAGTTTTTCGAGCTAAGCGTTTTAAGCGAGATCGAAAAGTTAGATGCTTACGTTCAATCTTCTGAATATTTTGTTTTCCTATTTTGATAATTTTACGAGGTATTACCTCGTGGTATGAGAAATTGTTGTCTGTATAAACACAAGATATATTTAAATTGAGACTTGAAATTAAGGTAGTTAACTTTTCCAAAGATTGAATTTTTCTAGATCCTAAAACATATGCAATAACATCACCGTTCTCGTGATTAATAGCATGCCAAAGCCAACACTGCTGATTTTTACAGTGAACTCTGCTCCACATTTCGTCCATTTCAATACATAACTTCATGGGCTTTTTTAAGTTTACATACTTGGGATTAACGTTTGTGAGCAATTTTTTAGTTTTTTTAAAATTGACATAACGGTATCTTTGCTAATAGCCAAAACTCTCGCAGTATCACGAATACCGCTTCCATTAATTGACATTTTGACGATCATTTTTCTAGTTTCAGGTTTAGCCCCGTTATTTACGTAATATACTTGAAAAGTTTTCCCACAATCTTTGCACTTACATCTAGGAGTACCATTCTTCTGGTATCCCATTTTCAGGCATTGCCAAAATGAATAGAAGGGCTAGTAAAAGAAAGCAAATAAAGAAACAGAAAAATAAATCATGGAAAGAGAACGAGACCAACAATAAGTTTTACGAGCAAAGCGAGCAAGGTAATGACGAAGAAGACGATTCATACGTTCAACAGCATAGGTATTAGATTTACCAATCAAATGCTTGTTACTTGGAATAATATCGTAAACTGAAAATTTATCAGTAGCGTAAAATTTAGCATCAATATGCGAAATGTTTGCACAAAGTTTTTCGAAACTTTCAGAACTTCGGTCGCCCACAAAAAAGCCAACAAGTTTCTTAGTCACTCGATTTACAGCTGTCCAAAGC
>JAGBNX010000034.1 GCA_017634155.1 Clostridia bacterium
ATCTTTGTTTATTTTTTACTATTCCATTCTTTGTACATTCTCTTCCATAACATTTTGGACATATCTTTCCGTTTTCCATTTTTCACTCCGTGTTTTATTTCCTAAATATTTTTTCATTTTCTATATATTTTGTCAATACCTTGGAAGTTTGCATATATTTTTGAACATTTTTACTAATCCAGCTAGCCAAAAAAACCTCTAAATCAAGAAAACACTAACAAATCAATATCTAACTCTAAATTTTCTAAATTTATTTTTTGCCGTTCACAAACGAAAGAAGCAAAACAATGCGATAAACTTTTCGAAAATACTGCGATGTAATTAAAATCTTTGGAGCTGTTAAGCAGGTTCGAACTGCCGACCTCGTCATTACCAATGACGTGCTCTGCCAACTGAGCTATAACAGCATCATGTATTTTATTATAAAAATAAAGTTCCAAATTTCAATAGACTTATTTCGAGAGGCATTGCTAAAAAAGATAGATATTTTCTCCGGCAACGCCGGCGAAAGTGATTTGGTTCTTTTACTACATTTATTTATACATGAAGATAATGTTCTATGAATTTTCATCACTTCTATTCATTTTGGCAATACCTTTCGAGAGCATTGCTAAACAAGATAAATATTTCCTTCGGCACCAGCGAAAAAATTATTTAATTCTTTTATATCACTATATTTACATAGAGATAATGTTCTGTAAATTTTTATCACTTCTATTCATTTTGACAATGCCCAGAATTTTAATACGTATACTGTTTTAAAAAAATAAGCTATAATTTTGTTATGTTATGTATAGAAAAACAAAACCATGAATTTTGGATGAAAAAAGCTCTTGAGTTGGCAATAATATCATATGAGAAAAACGAAGTCCCAGTAGGAGCTTTGATAATAAAAAATAATCAAATAATTGGCCAGGGTTATAATTTAGTAAATTCGACTAATATAATATCAAATCATGCTGAAATCATTGCAATAAATACGGCAAGTAAGAAACTTAAAAATTGGCGACTTTTGGGTTGCGAAATTTATGTAACTCTTGAGCCCTGCCATATGTGCGTTGGTGCAATAAATAACTGTAGAATAAAAACGGTAATTTATGGCGCAAAAAATAATAATTTTGGTGCTATAAATATGCTTAATTCAAAAATAAAATTAATTTCAGGTATTTTACAGCCCGAATGTTCAAAATTGTTATCAGATTTTTTCAAAAAAATAAGAACAGACTTAAAGATAAATTATAAAAGAATGTTAAAAAATCAATCAAATTAAAATTAATTTTTTGCTTTTTAAATTATTTTAGTACATAAATAGAATTTTATCATTTTAAAATTATTTGAATTTTTTTTAGTATTCTAATTTCAGTCCTATCGAGCTGCTTTGGGGCAATCTCGAGTTCTATATTAGACACTTTTTAGATAATTTTAATTCTATGAAAAATTCAATTTCTAATTTCGTTCTTCTAAACTTTTGTAATTTATATAATTTTTAATTTGGAATATCAATACTATAAGTTCTAAGGCATTGCCAAAATGAATAGAAGTGATAAAAATTCATAGAACATTATCTTCATGTATAAATAAATGTAGTAAAAGAACCAAATCACTTTCTCCGGCGGCGCCGGAGAAAATATCTATCTTTTTTAGCAATGCCAGTTCTAAATACATAAAATTTTTCAATACGATTATTAGAAAATCTTGACAAAATAATTTTTATTTATATAATTAAAATATTGTTCTGTTAAACAGAGCAAAATAAAAATAAGGAGATTTTTTTATGAATCGTTTTAGCCGCAAAATATTGTCATCTATCGTATCTACTTCAGTAATTGTTACGAATCAATGTGATGTAAAAGCAAATTTTGATATAAATTTGGAACAATTAAGTAATGATTTAAGCAAATATGGGACTTATGAATTTGATAAAATATTACATAATTTGGAAAATGAATTTATATTTAATCATAAAGATATTCTTGAATTAGATAAAAGTTGGGAACACGCTGATAAAAGAATTAAATATCTATATTACAAAATAATCGATAAATTATTAAAAGAAATTCCTGTTTTTAAAAAAGCTGTCAAAGATTTGAATGGTATCATGAGACACAAATTAATATTTAAAACTAGAGACAATACATGTGGGGTTTCATACACATTTTCTGAACATTCATTTGAGGCAAGTTTAGGAACAAATAAATATGATCCTTGGGTTGCAATTAATAATTTAGGCAATTTTGGGAATATTCAGTTAGATCCTAATGAATATATTTCAAAATTTAATATTGGAGAATTTTTCTTGCCTTTTAAAAATCCGAATGCATTTTGGCCTTCAGACAAATCAAGTGTGTTAGACAAATATGTTTCAAATAAAATGCTTGCTATGAGCAATTGGGATAATAAAAAAAGAAAAATAGCTAATTTAGTAAATATCATAATACATGAGTCGGGTCATTTACTGCATGAATTTATTATAAGAGGAGATAGCCTTGATGGCATATATAGAGAATATTGGATTAATGAAGTGGGGTTGGCAAATTTACATATGCACAAGTATGCAAACTGGGAATGGTATAAATTGTGCGGCAATTATTTGAGTGTTGACGGTTCAAAACTGGCTAATTATATAAATTTTTTAATACTCTTACATATATTAAAAGAAAATAATTTAAATATAGAAACAAAAGAAACTTTTGAAGTTTCAGATATATCTCGAGATGTATATGATTATGGAGATCTTGTATATAAAAAGTTTTCTACAAATGATAAAATGAAATTTGGCCATCTGTCAGGCAGAGCAATGGATAGCACGTGTGAGTTTATAGCTGAATTATGGGTTGCAACAATTGGATGTAGTGTCCGAGAAAATTCTTGGGGAAAAGTTTTTCGTGACTATTTGAAAATGATGTTTGGAGATAACTGTTTAGGAGATGCTGGAAATAGTTGGTATAACGGGTAAAAGTACTGCGAAAATTTTTAAAAGTGTTATTCTCTCTGGTGGTGCGGAGAGAATGTTTATTCGATTTTTGAAAGTACAAGTCAGATGTGTTAATGACAAAATATAGGAATGGAAAAAGAAATAAGATGCTCATAATGTGGGGGGAAATGGGGATTGCTAAAATCGGATAGATTCAGATAAACATGTGAACACTTCAATGAAGAAAATCATCTGAAATTACGCAATTGATGATCGTAATTTTTTAGTTTTCGGATAACTAGCTGAAGCTTCCATCCACCTTTAGCAATACTGTAATTTGTATTACTTTCAAGTTGGAACGGCTATATTTAGGCTTTTTAAATTCTTAAAATTTTAAATTTAATTTTCTTATTTTTTTAGAACTGCTTTTGTCTCGAGAATAATATCTTAAAAGGCTCGAGCTTATATTTCTAAGTGTATTAATATTTTTAATAATCACACAAAATATTATATTCTTTAATCTTAATTTTTTTTCGACAGGCATCAAGCGTTTTTTCAATTACAAAAGAATTTTTTTAATTTAATAACTAAATTTATTGCAAATAAATATACTAAATAAGCTCGAGCCAATATTTCTAAGCGCTATAAATTTGAATGCATTATTAATTTATACAAAATTTTTTTGGATTTTATATTTTTGCGCTTGCTGATACAGAATCAATCGAATGAAGTTTAATTTAATTACTAATTTCTTACCTAAAGAACAACGGTACAAATATAATTTGCATTTACTAAATATAAGATTTGTTATTATTTCTCTCATTATATATCTTATATATCTAGATTTAATCGCACTTATTTTTATTATTTTATTTTTATTTTTATTATCAAGATATCTATCACAGATATAACTAATCGACTTTAAATTAGAAATAATTATAATTAAAGATATCATAAATATTATAATTAAATAAATTTTTTGAGTATCATTAATACCAGTTTTTATAATATTACTTGGGGTGGTTGTTGTGTCTACGTTTAAATCAATAATATCGTCTGTATTTATATCTTCTGATTTTTTATTATGATCTATTGCTTCGTCGTAAACTGCATACGGCGAGAAGTGTCTTAAGAGCAATCTTGCGTATCTGCTTGAAGTTACTGGGAAGTTTATATTCTCAAATTGTTCATTAAAATGCGCTACACTGCCAAATTCTACGCTTACTGGCTCGTCTGCAGTTTCAGAAATAAATAAAGCATATACGTCTTCTTCATCCCAATCGTCACCAAGTTGAATATAATACGGTATATTAACGTCTAAATTCGTATATTCTGTCCCGTCAGGTGCCGTTACTCCTGTTAAGAATATCCAAAGTCTTTGTTCTTCGGCACGTTGTTTGTGTGCGTCATCTAATTTTGCATAATATGTGTCAAATTCTTCTTTGTCGTCTTCTGAGTGCAGCCATCTTACCCAAAAACGCGAGCCCGGCGCAAATATACCAGACGTATTATCAAGACCATACCATGCGCTGGTCCCATAAGATTCTTCTCGTATCCAGATAACGCCGTTTTTGTTTACTTCGGCATTGGTCGTACCGTTATCTGTAACATAATTTACAATGCCGTTTTCTTCTATTTTTGTACCCCAATCGTCTTTTGAGACTTCCATATTAACTGTTATTTCTATTGGATTATTTTGACTGCCCAGATTATTATGATTTTTGTCGCCTATGACATAATAATAAATAATGTAACTGCCAATATCTTTGAATTTTGGTATTTCTGTACTCCAAATTTTATTTTCGCCGGTTTTGTAATATACAGTACCAGAATTTTCATACATATTATTAATATCATTAACTGGCTGTTCTTCACCTGTATATTTTAAAGTCAAAACTTTATTTTCAAGTTCAGGTAAATCTGCTTTTATTATTGTAGATGTACCGGCATACTCTCCAAATGAATCACCGGTTGGGGTGATGGCTTTAGTATTTTTATCAAAACCCTTAAAAAATACTGCCAAAAAAATCATCATAAATAAAATTTTTATTTTGATAAAATTTTTAAAATATTTACCCAATTCATCATCACCCCACCGAATAAGTCAAAATATATTTGTTGAATTAAAATTATGGTGTTGTTGAATTAATGTCGGGATACGCGCCGTTACCGTCTAAATAGTAGTATATATTGTATTCACCTGGTTCGTTACCTGTAATTGAATTTAGAGCCTGCCAATCAACATCTTTATCAGTGGATACTAACGTCCAGGTAACGTTTTCACTTGCACTTTGTCCGGGTCTAACAGCACGTAAATATAACTTAACTCCTGGAGTACCTGCAAAACCACCAACATCTACACTGTCAATAAGTTGTTGAGCGCTACCTGTATACGTTAAATTATTCTTTAAATTAATGGTAACAGTTAAACCAGTAGTTGATTGAGCAATGGTTACAGCACCTCTTAATTTTCCAGTATCACTACCTGGAGCAGCTGCATTAGCTAATGGTGCGCAAAGCCCAAGTGCCATTGTTGCTGATGCCCCTAAAATGCAAACTTTTTTGAATAAATTTTTGATATTTAAAGTCATAAATAATCACCTCTTTATAAATAAAAATTTTAATTTCTAAAAAATCTCGCTATAACAGCGTTTCACCTCCTTGGGTTGAGTTATGAACTTAATTGTACAATATAAATAAAAAAATGCAACTGTTAGCTCAAAAAAATATTCGATTTGTACATATAAATAAACACGAAAACTCTTGAAATCCAGTAAATACAGTATTCGTATGGTAATTAAAACGATAAAAATTAATCTTTTTCGACAGCTGTTTTTATTCTTCACAATTAAAAAAAATAGTGTAAAATTAAAAAAGTAATATATCGGGGTGAATTGCATGAATTATTATTTGATTGACAAAACTGTACAAGATATAGACATAAATATCATAAGACTGTCGTGTAATATTCAGCTTAAAGTATTGCTTGTTGCAATCAAAGAAGAATTTAGAAAAAAATTTAATGCCGAGCAAATCGCAACGGAGCTCAAAAAAGAAGTATCAGAAGTCGAAGAAGCAATAGATTTTTGGGTTAATTTGAAAATAATCAAAAATTTAAATAACAAAAACGAAGAAAATATAAAATCAAATATCAAAAATTCAGAAAAAAAAATTAATAAAAAAATCAGCAAAGATTATATTTCAAAAAGAATAAAAACTGACGAAGAAATTAATTATCTCTTAAACGAAATCGAGAATACCTTAGGCAGACCACTATCTGGTATGGACGTTTCAGCAATTTTAAATTTAAAAGACAGCGAGGGGATGCCTTGTAACGTAATTCTTATGTTAATAAGATATTGCGCACAAATAGGCAAAGTTTCAACGCGATATATCGAGAAAGTCGGTATAGACTGGGCAAGAAGTGGCATCGATACACTTGAGCTTGCTGAAAAAAAAATAACATTACTTACTAATTCAAGAAAAGTTTGGAGAAAATTCGAAAAAATTGCCGGAATCTCAGATAGAGCACCAACAACCAAAGAAGAAGAAACAATTTTGCGTTGGTTTATAAAATGGGAATTTCGTGAAGATATGATTAAAGAAGCCTACGAAAGATGTGTTAATACCAAAGGATCTTACATACTAAGTTACATGGACGGTATAATTAAAAAATGGCATAAGCAAAATATAAAAAATATTTCAGATTTAAATAACACGAAAAAAATTACAAAAAAATTAAAAGATATCGATAAACCGTCATATGATCTTGAAAAATACGAGTCATTTAATATTTTTGAATAATTTTTTAATTATAAAAATTATTAATTAAAGTATTTTACGTAGCATTATTAAGATCAGAATTCTTTCGAAACTGGTAACAGATATTCTCGCCCGCGCTGCCGGAGAGAATGTTTTAGGTTTAATTTTTTCGTTTCGAAAGAAGTCTATTCAAAATCGCTTGACAAAATAATTTTTATAAGACAATGTGTTAGGTGTAGCGACTTTCAAGATTTAATGTTCTGTAGTTTAGGGGGGTTATATGAACAAATTTAATAGCAAAATTGCATTGGCACTATTGAGCGCATTGGTTAACGCTCATGGGGGTGTCTCGGCAATGAATTCGAACACAAATAAGTCTATTTCTGGTTCTTTGTCAGGCGAAACCGGGCGTTTTCCGGCGGTGTCTGCTGGATATTATAATACAATAAAGAGACTTTGGCCGCTTTGAACTTTATTGGGTGTTGGAGCAGCAAGTCTTATAACATTGGGATTATATAAAGCATTTAAGCCTGGTGATAAAGGTAACCCGGATGGTAAAACAAAAGGGACAGTTTATTACGGCTTAGGAAAATTTAAAATTGCTGATGAGTTAAAGAATAATTGGGAAAAAGTTTTTGGCGGTTTTAATGAAAGCGAATTATTAAAGAAGTCTTTGATAGATTTAAGTAATAAATACACTGCAGAACTTAAAAAAGAGGATGATAAGAAAGTCGTAACCGAGCTGATTAAATCAGGATCTGCCAAAATTTATTTCAACAATGATAATTTTGATTGTTATGATGATAAAAATGGAAAATTAAATTTAACTGATTATGAGCGTGACATTATTTCAAGTATTGCCAAATTGTTCAAGAAAAAATTAGGAATAGTTCCTTGTGCCGTGAGTCGCGCACCTCATTGTTTTTATTTTTCATTTAAGACTAATGAAGGAGCAGGAATAGAAATTTTAAACACACACGCATCAACGATTGGTAATGGTAACTTGCTTTGTGATTTTAAACTTTTTAACTGATTTTTTTAGCAAACTGATTTTCTGAAGCAAGTTTTACGCCAAGAATCTTATCTAAAACAGAGGCAGATTTTGGAATGAATCTGCCAAACTTTATTATTATATTCTCAAATTTTTTTAATTCTTGAATATAATTTTTAATTTCATCTGGATAATATCCTGTATAAATAACAAAATCGTCGTTGCAATTTTTTTGCCTAAAATATGAAATTAAATTATATATTTCGTCGAAATTAAAAAATGGCTCAAGACCACCAAGAATTACAGCTTCTGTAATATTATTATTTATGTAACGATTAAAAACTTCGCTAATTTTAATTTTAATATCAGGCATTTTTAAAATTTCATAATTCTGGCAGCCCGAAATATCAAGCCCTAGTTCTTTAAAGCATTTAAAATCGCATTTTGGAAAAGCAATAAACATCGAAATTTTTTTATAATCTTGAAAATTCTCGTCAACTATCGACTTAACTGTAATAAAATTATTATTATTATTTTTATTTTTATTCATTAAGATTAAACCACCGGCGTTTGTTAAATTCTATTTTACGTTCTTTGCTGTAAGACGAAAGTGGCACTAAAAATCCTACGATTCTCGAATAAGTATCAACAGCTTTTTCGCCGCATTTCGGACAAGTTTCTGACAAAAACGCGTGCTCAGATTTACATACCGAAATTTTTCTGTTATATGCAAAATAAATAACTCCTGATTTTGCAATATAATTTAATAATTTCCAGGCCTGTTCTTCGTTTGAAAAATCGCCTGATAAATTTATATGAGTAATTTGACCTCCGCCGCATTTTTTATCAAGTATTGCTCCCAAACGGATTTTTTCTTTTAAAGAGCATTTTTCCATTAACGGAATCCACTGATTTGAGTATATAAAATATTTATATTTATTTTCAAAAAGCATATTATCTTTCTGGCAAAGTACGACGTTCGCGCGCTCGGCAGGTATTGCTTCTATATTAATACTATAATTAAAATTATAAGAATCTTTTTGTTTATTAATAAAATCAAGTATTTTTTTGGCAAAATCAAGCCCTGCCCGAGAATAAGATTTATTACCAAACTCGTCTGTATTAATCAGTCCAAACTCGTTAACAGCTTCATACATAGCCGTTATTCCAATCGTGTTATATTGCTTTTCAAGTTCGACTAATTTATAAGTATAATTCGGCAAAAGCCCATTTTTAATATTCTCAGTTATTACGTCACGCACTGTATCTAGAACTTTTATACAAGTATCAACGCGATTTTTAAGAATCTCAAAATATTTATTTATATTATTTTTACTTTCAAGTGCAATACGTCTTAAATTAATCGTATTTACTTTTATGCTTCCAATAGACAAAGAAGTACCGCCGATAGAATTTATAAATGCATTTAATTTCGAAGTATTAGAAATAAGTCTGCAGCAATTCGAAAGACTCGTAACATCATTTCCGACATAAAAATTACTATCGAACCACTGCATGTTATGCTTATTGCACCATCTGGCGAATTCCATGTCTACAAATTTTCCGTCTTGATATAAAAGCGAATAAGTCAATACAGGAAAAGTCATCATAGTCTTGTTGCGTATTTCAGATACGACTTTCATGAAAATTTTCTGATGTTCTATTATGCCTTCGATATGATCTATCACGTATTCACCGTTTGGAAAACTTCTGCCGCCGAATAATTCTATTAAGTAATTTCTGTCCATTATGCTGATATTTGAAAAAGCAGACTCAGTTACTCTTAAATACGGCTGATTTAAATCATAAATAAATTTCTGGAAGCACTGCCTGCGATAATATTCAGGATCTTTTAAATAAAAATTATTTTTTACGTCGTTGTACCAGAAATAATACGAATAAACTAAATAACTTGGGAGTCCTACGGCACCGCTTGTTCTGTTGGCTGCCCAGCTTATAAATTCTAAAACGTGATCGTTATAAGTCGTCAAGTGCTTAGGCGGCTCTGTTTTGAACATATTTATAAAAAACAGGCCCCGATTTACAATAGGCTCCAAATCATATGCATAACAATACGGTATAAACGCACACGAAGCCGAATCGTGCAAATAAGAAGCTCCGTTCCATTCTTCTTCGAGCCATTTATTGGCAGTTTCCAATCCGTATTTTTTTGCCAAAAAAATAAAAATTTTATTAAACGAAAGTAATTTGGTATGTGGCTTGACCATATCGGCAAGCATAGTTCTCACGTCATGAGTAGTACTATTCGAACTTGAGTCAAGCACTACGTCTACGACGCTCTGATTTTGCAAAAAATTCTCAATATAATCAGTAAAATTCAAACGAGAGTTCGAAAGTCCGTTTATAAACTCAAAATTCTCGCCGTATTTCTCAGATAATTCTTTTATTTTTTTGGCAAAATTTTTATCAAGATCAAGCTCTATACGCATTTTCGCCCCCGGCATTACTTATCCATCTGTTTACCAAATTATTAGCTTTGTAATAATCAAAAAACTCGTTATTAACTTTTAAAACCGGGACGTTCTTAAAGCCTTTTGCTATCATTTCATTTTTGTCAGTAACAACACAATAAGTAATTTTACTTTTTTTAAGTTTCGATTCCAAAATCTGACACTTTGGGCATCCCGTGCTATATAAAACTATATTATTTATATTTTTATCACTACCGCAAAGTATCGCATTTTTTTCGTGATTCTCCGCCATGATTTCAACCTCCTGAATACTGTCAAAACAGTATATATATTAAATTCCTGGCTGTCAAGCCTTTTGTGTTTAAAATAATTTTAATTTATTTTAAATTTACTCTCATGAATATAATATGAATTTTTTTGATATATTGTGATAAAAAAATATTGGTTTTTTATAAATTAAAAAAATAAATTATAAATACCCATAACGGCGACGCCGTAAAGAAATTCTTGTATACTTTAATTTTTAAAATTAATTTTTAAAGTGCACCTGCATATGCTAACGTATTAAAAATCATACAGCAATTAAAACTGTATGACTTAAACTTCACTTTAAAACAATAATTTTAGCAGCATTATTTTTTGGCTTTAAAATTATTAGTGATCCCAATTTTTACTTGATTTCTTTAATGCCTTGAGCACTTCATTTAACACCTGAAACAGCCACACCATTTACGATATTACTCGTTCCGGAAAGTATATTTGGTATTCCAAGTACGAAGCCTCCTAAGAGGCATGGTAACCCTAACAATTAATTTCGCGTCTCTCCTAGTTTTACGCAGTATATCATCGATAGCCAGTTTATCATCAAGTGCACCTGTAAATCCTAAAATACCTAATACAGTTTCAGCCGTACCTATAAGAGTTTGAAGGCCACCAGCAATACACCCATACACCGCTGCGCCTTTACCTGCATCAGCCTTAGGAGCCGCACTAGATAATGCCAAAGAAGTACATAACGCTGCGCAAAACTTTTTGCCGAACATAAGTAAAACCTCCATAAAATATTTTTTGACACCCAGCACTGGTTTTATTTTATCACAAGTAAAAAAACTTGTCAACAAAAATATTGAAATATCAAATTTTTTTGAATCCAGTAACATTATCTTCATGGATAAATACGTAATAATATCAGAAGATTAAATAACTTTCTCGGCGATGCCTGAGAAAATATCTATTTTTTCTAGCAACGCCAATAATTAAATAAAATTTTTTTAGTGCAGCCAGGCAATACTTTATTAAATTTATTTTTAATTTTCGTAAATAACTTGATACAAAATAAAAAAACTGGCAGGGGTAGAAGGACTTGAACCCTCGGCACGCGGTTTTGGAGACCGCTGCTCTACCAACTGAGCTATACCCCTAAATATTCTAGATAAGATAATATATACGAAAAAGTTAATAAAAGCAAGCATTATCACAAAAACCCATACACACGTAGATGCTCTATACTAGTATTGCCAAGAACGCAAATAAAAAATGGCTTTTATTTTTTAATTTGTCTCCTGCCTTAAAAATTTTACGGATAAATTATTTATTGTACTTTCTCCGGCGATGCCGGAGAAAATGTTTAAGTCTTTCATTTTTTAATTTTCTCCTGCCTTAAAAACTTTATAAACAAGCTGTTTACAATAAATATTATTAAAAATAACACAAGACCTATCGAAAATAAAGCCTGCCTGTGCATTCCCGAAGCATATGAAAATTCAAGCGCCAAGGCCGTAGTTAAAAATCTTGAAGATTTTAATAAACCCGGCATGTTAACTGCGTTACCTGAGACCATTATTATTGCCATAGTTTCGCCCAATGCTCTGCCAAGGCCTAAAAATATTCCGGAAGATATGCCCTTCTTTGCCGCAGGTAAAACAACTCTGAAAATCGAACGCGCTTTTGATTCGCCCAGCGCCAGCGAAGCCTCTAAAAATTTATCAGAAAAATACTTAATCGAATATTCTGATATACTGATTATCGTCGGCAAAATCATAATAGTCAAAATAATAATCGCAGTTAATAAACAATCACCGGTTGTGTAATTTTTGAAAATAATTTTAACTGCCGGGACGATTATCATCATACCAAAGAATCCAAATACAACCGAAGGAATTCCCGAAAAAACTTTTATTAATAAATTTATAAAATCTGCAAGTTTTTTAGGACAAAAACAAGCTAAAAATATTGCAGTAAAAATTCCAACCGGTGCACTGAATAATACCGCTCCTGCAGTTACTACCAAAGAACATAATATAAACGGCAATATACCGTAAATATTTTTGGCAGGTGCCCATTCTTTGCCGAATAAAAATTTTGTTATGCCTATTTTTAATATCGCAGGAAGTCCCGCAAAAATTATGTAAAATACTATCATAAAAAGCACTAGTAAACAAAAAATTGCTATGATTTTTAAAAAATTTTTTATTGCTATTTCGAGATCTAAAAACCAAAAAAATAAAAATGTGTTAAAAATCGAAAATAAAAAATGTAATAAAATAAATTCTATGTTTTGCACGCTAACTTGCGAAAAAATTAAATTAAAACATAAAAATAATAGCGGACTTAAAATAAAAAAAGAAGAAAAAATCGCAGCTTGCATTTTTTGCTTTTTTAAAATAAAAAAAATCGAAGATATACTGCCCAAAAAAGACAAAGAAATTATAAATTTTGTAAAAAAATTAAAAATAAATTCTTTTGAACTCGAAATCAATCCTGAGTTTAAAATAATATCAAAATAAGAAACTTTATAAGTTAAACCGTCAAAATTTAAATTTATTTTCATAAAAAATAATATCAAAATACTCAGAATATACAAAATTAAAGAAGCACAAAATAGAATTTTATTTTTTTTTGAATTTCCAGAATTAATCTTATGCATATATTAATTTTCTCCCGGAATTAATTTTTCTTGCGAAATAATATTTTTAGCACGCTCAGAACTCAAAAATTCAAACCAAACTTTCATAGCTTCGCTATCATTATTTTTATCAAAGACCTGTAAAAACGGACGAATAAGCACATAAGTATTATTTTTTATATTTTCAGCATTGCAGGCGATATTATTTATACTTACAGCATGAATATTATTCGAAACAGACGCTAGCGAAATATAGCCTATCGCACAAGGCTCGTTAGAAACTTTTGCCGAAATATCGCCGGATTCAGGCAAAATTATATCATAATTAGAGTTTTTTATATTCATGCCGTTTTCAAAGCCATTACGAGTACCCGAGCCTTCTTCGCGGCCAACTGTTATTATTCTGCCGCTAAATTTATCTGAAATTTCCGACCAATCATTAATTTTTTTTGAGAAAATATCTTGCAAATTTTTACTGGATAAATTACTAATTTTATTTTTATTATTAACAATAACGGCAATGCCATCAAGAGCAATACATTTTGTTATTAAATTATCAGATTTTTCTTCGTCGTTCATGTAGCGCGACATATCACCGATATCGGCTTCTTTATCTCTTACCAGAAAAGCAGCCGTTCCTGAACCTGTTTCAGATTTTTCATATGAATACCCAGGATATAAAGCTTCAAATTCGCTTTTAAGAATGCTAATAATATGCGACATCGAAGTCGAACCCGTAGATTTTAATATATTTTTTGATTTATTTGAACTGGGAATATTCGAATAAATAAAATTTTTATTTTTAAAAATCACAGGTGCTGTTAAAGAAATTAAAAATATTAAAAATAAAATTAATTTAAATATTGAACCTGAAGAGAACCACGTCACCATCTTGCATTTCATAATCTTTACCTTCTAAATTTACTAGACCTTTTTCTTTTGCATGAGAAATAGAGCCGAATTTTATTAAATTTTCAAACGAAATAACTTCGGCTCTTATAAAGCCTTTTTCAAAATCAGAGTGAATAACTCCGGCAGCTTGCGGCGCTTTTGTACCTTTTTTTATAGTCCAAGCACGTACTTCTGGTTTACCGGCAGTTAAGAACGAAATCAAATTTAATTTTTCATAGCAAGTTTTTATTAAAACATCAAGAGCAGAATTTTTTATGCCCAATTCTTGCATATATTCCTGTTTTTCTTGAAAATCTAGCTGTGCAAGCTGAGATTCGAGCTCTGCGCAGGCACAAATACACGGCGAATTTTCTTTTTCGGCAATTTCTTTTACAGTTTTATAATATTTATTTTCTGTAAAATTACTAGCTTCGTTTTCGTTGATATTACATAAATAAATAGTCGACTTATTGCACAATAACGGAACTGATTTTAAAAATTCGAGTTCTTCTTCAGTTTTTTCAATATTTTTAATATCTTTTTCTTCTTCGAGATAACTATAAATTTTTTTCCAGAACAAAATTTCTGATTCGTATTTTTTGTCTGCTTTAGCTAATTTAATTAATTTATCAATACGGCGCTTAATAACTTCTAGATCTGAAAAAATAAGCTCAAGCTTGATAGTTTCGATATCTCTTTTGGGATTGACTTCGCCGTCTACATGGATAATTTTGCTATTTTCAAAGCATCTGACAACGTGAACTACTGCGTCAACTTCGCGAACGTTTGCTAAAAATTTATTGCCAAGACCCTCGCCATTCGAGGCACCTTTAACAAGACCTGCAATATCGACGAATTCGATAATCGCGTAAGTTTTTTTTTCAGGATTATAAATTTCGGCAAGTTTGTCGATTCTGAAATCCGGAACTCGAACCGTACTGATATTTGGGTCGACAGTACAGAACGGATAATTTTGCGAACTTACTGAACAGCCTGTTAAAGCATTAAAAAGTGCACTTTTGCCAACGTTCGGCAAACCCAAAAGACCTATCTTCATGTACCATCTTCCCTTACTAAAAATCTACAAAAAATTATATACAAATCAGGGAAAATATCAAATTAAAAAATTATAAAATAAAAAAGCAAGATTATCTCCAGCAACGCTGACAATGTCGTTAGCATCTCAGTATTTGTTCTGGTTCTGATTATCAAGAAAATTTGAACTTTTGAATTGTATATAGTATAATATGCGTGGTCGAGTTATTTTCGGGAATCGGGGATATAGATACAAATGAAACAATTATTTGAAAAATTTATAGAAAATTTTTATGTCAGAGTAACAGAATCAAATCTTGAAAAAATTAAAATTTCGGATTTTTGTTTTGAGTTTAAAAACAAAGAAGTCTGTTATGCTATAAAATATGTATCGCCATGTATAATTCTAGAAACAAATAATAACAAAGTTTGCGAATGGCTTTTGGATAAAGACGCTTCTAAAAAGTATTTAGAAGATGTTTTAGAGGATTTTGTAAATATAATCTTAAAAAAAAAGCCTGAGTGTGCTAAAAAAGAAATGAAAATAATAAAAGATCAAAAAGAAACAAACGTCAATAAAATGGCCGATAAATTATTGCACTTTTTCCCGAATTTTAGAGAAAATTATTTTTTACTTGAAAAAATTTCTGAAAAGATTTCTTTTTTTAACAATAAAATAATGCCGGAAATTAATAATATGATTTGCAGAACAAAAGATGACAACAAAACCGAAAGAATGTTCAAAAATCTTTGTGATGACTATGTTTTCGGTGATTCTCAAACCAGATGTATTGTTACTATGCTGTTCTTTAGAGGAATCAAAAACAAAAAGTCACGCAAAAAAATACGAAATTTGTTGCCTAATTACATGAAAAAAACTTGGGATGCAACTTTACGAGTAAAATAATATATAAAAACATTTTATTTTTATATAATTTAGCATCTCTTATATACTTTAATTTTAAGTTAATTTTTATTTATGTCCAATTTTCTGTGTTCGATTTTATGACACCAATTCGAATCTCTGATTTTTCACATGTGAAGCGAACCTATCGACTGACCGAGATACATATACTCAGCAAACAAAACATGACCAGACTTTTCTCGAAACGAAAAAATTAAATTTGGAACACTCTCTCCAGCGGCGCCGGCGAGAATATCTGTTACCAGTCTCGAAAGAAGTCTGTTATAGATCAATATGATTAGAAAAACAAATCTCAAATTTAATTGCCCAAAACTTGGCGGAGAAGGAGAGATTCGAACTCTCGCGCCGGTTTCCCGACCTGCACCCTTAGCAGGGGTGTCTCTTCGACCACTTGAGTACTTCTCCATGGAGGAGGGAAAGGGATTCGAACCCTTGGTCCCTTTCGGGATCATCAG
>JAGBNX010000035.1 GCA_017634155.1 Clostridia bacterium
AAATTTCCGGTATATTTTTCATTTACGAGAATATTTCTCACAACACTTTCGTGCCAAGTTTTGCCAAACTTTGTCGGAATATTTTTATCACGAAGTTTTCTAGTTATGGCATTAATTCCCATGCCTTTTAAATAATCATCATTTTTTTCTTCTTTATATGAAAAAATGACATGTTTTTATTGACATTATTTTATTTAACCTATATAATGAAAAAATTATATTTTAGGAGGTGCCTCATCGTGATAAATTTGTACTTTTTTGTTAATATTAAAATTCAAAATCATAATCACCATCATGGATGGGGGTTGCATCTCTTGCGGTAATTGGAAATTTGCCGGCATGGATGTGATCCCAAGTATTCGGGAATTCATGCTGGTGATTTTTGTCTCTTAAATTAAATAATTTAAAATAATTTAAATAAATACAAAAATACTGCTGAATTTTCGAATTTCAAGTAGTGTTTTTTGTTATTTTAATTTTATTATTTTAATTTAAGGAGATATTTTATGAAAATAAATTTTAAATTTATTATTTTACCGATAGTAATTTTATTTTTAATATCATTTAGTTTTATATTGATTTTTAATATTTTGAATAATCGTAATATAGAAAAAAAAATTATTATTGGTTTGGATATAAACGTTCCGCCGATGGGATTTAAATCTGAAAACGGCGAAATTATTGGATTTGATATAGATCTCGCAAACGAAGTTTTTAAAAATGATTACGAAAAAGTGATTTTTCAGCCTATTGATTGGGATTCCAAAGAGTTTGAGCTTAATGGCAATAAAATCAATGTTATCTGGAATGGCCTTTCTGAAACTCCTGATAGAAAAGAATCGATGCTTTTGACTAATCCGTATCTTAAA
Source organism: Clostridia bacterium (assembly GCA_017634155.1). Taxonomy (GTDB): domain Bacteria; phylum Bacillota; class Clostridia; order Oscillospirales; family Acutalibacteraceae; genus Improbicoccus. The sequence continues at coordinate 870 of JAGBNX010000035.1, forward strand.
AACAGGCAAGTTATTTTAGTTAGAAAAAATTCTGAAATTAGTTTGCTTGAAGATCTCAAAAATAAAATTATTTGCGTCCAAAAAAGCTCAACCGGAGCCGATGCGCTCGCTGAACACAAGATTTCTGGAGAAATTAAACAAACTGTTGAACTTGAAGATATGGTTAACTGCCTAAACGAAGTCGAAACCGGAAAATCTGACGCCACAGTTGTCGACGAAGTCGTTGCAAAATATTATTTAAATAAACTCGGTGAAGATAAATTTAAAATTTTAAATCAAGAATTATCTTCGGAATTTTACGTAATAGCTGTTAAAAAAGGAAATTATAAACTCAAAGAATTTATCGAACAAAAACTCGATGAAATTTATAAGTCAGGAAAAGCTTCGGAGATTTCTAAAAAATGGTTCGGTCAAGATATTTTTTACTGGCAAAACGAAAGCTCAAATAAAAATTCAAGCAAAAAAAGCTTTAATTTTTTAATTCCAATGCTTGACGGACTAAAACAAACTTTGCTTTTATTTATAATAATTTTAGTGCTTTCGATGCCTCTGGGATTGCTTTTATTCTGTTTGCAAAAATTAAAATTCGGAATAATAATTAAATATTTTATAAATCTCATGCGTGGCACGCCACTGCTTTTGCAATTGCTTTTTATTTTTTACGGAATTCCATATTTGCCATTTGTAGGCGAATTTTTGGCAATAAAAAGCAGATTTTTAGCAGGAATTTTAACTTTTGTATTAAATTACTCAGCATATTTTGCGGAAATTTTCCGGGGCGGATTTTTGTCTATTAATAAAGGCCAGTACGAAGCTGCAAAGCTTTTAGGAATTGGAAAATTTAAATTATTTTTCAAAATTTTACTGCCGCAAGCTATGAAAATCTGTATGCCATCGATTTGTAACGAGTCTGTGACTTTAATAAAAGATACGTCGTTGATTTTCGCAATCGGTATTCAAGAATTACTTTCGAACACAAAAAATATTGTAAACTCGACGGCGAATATAATGCCATATATTATATCTTTTGGAATTTATTTGATAATTTGCTCAATAATCGTATTTATTTTCAAAAAATTAGAAACGAAATTTAAATTTTAATAAATAATTTCTCCGGCAAAGCCGGAGATAAAATAGAATCTTTTTATTTTCAAAAAATTAGAAATCAAAGTTAAATTTTAAATATTAAAAATATTAAGGAGAAATTATGTACGCAATTGAAACTATTGGAATTACTAAAAAGTTTGGCAATAATATTATCTTTGAAGACCTGAATTTTAAAGCAAAAGAACGTGAAATCACTTCAATTTTAGGACCCTCTGGCAGGGGCAAAACGACTCTTTTGAGATGCCTTGCGTGGCTTGAAAATATTAATAACGGTACGATAAAAATTTTCGGCGAAATTTTAAATAACAAAAATAAAGATAATCTTATTAAAAATATCGGATTTGTTTTCCAGAATTTAAATTTATTCCCAAATTTAACTGTTATGCAAAATTTAAACATAGTACTTAATTCGCAGGAAAAAGCACAGAATTTAATTAATAAATTTAAATTAAACGGCAAAGAAAACGAATTCCCTAAAAATTTATCAGGAGGCCAAAAACAAAGAGTAGCAATCGCGAGAGCCTTAATGCTCGAACCTAAAATTTTAATTTTTGACGAACCGACTTCTGCACTTGACCAAGAATTAATTTCAGAATTTTTAAAAATAATTCGTGGTTTAATTAATCAAAACCGAACAATAATAATAGTCACTCACGACACAAATTTTGCCAAAAATTGTTCTGATAATATTTTTAAAATTTAAAAAATAATTATTATTTCTATTTATGCCATATAAGATTTTTGTGAGGAAATATTAAAAAAGATTAAGCTTTTTGTTAATTTATATCTTCGATTTTAATTTTGTGATTTTTAAGTTTTGAATCGTAAGAAATTCCAACAGCAAGCTTTTGACCTGTGTAATCTTTTAAAGCATCAGCATATCTTTTTTCTTTGATTTGTTTCAGAGCTTCTTCAGGAGTCGAATTTTTCTTGAGTTCTAATATGAACGCAGGTTTAGATTTGTCATTCGGATAAAAGATAAAATCAGCTCTGCCACTACCTGCTTCCATTTCTCTGACAATTTTGTATTTCGTTCTTGC
>JAGBNX010000036.1 GCA_017634155.1 Clostridia bacterium
CATAAAAATAATTTTATAAAATCTAAAATTTATTAACTTGCTAGTCGCCAAATCTTTATTAAGACTCGATATCAAAAATTTATTAAACATAAAAATCCAGAATAAACTTACTAAAAATATTAAAAATAAAAGCCCTAAGATCTCGTTTTTATTTATCGACAAAATATCACCAATAAAAAAATCAGAAATTTTTTTAAATTTCTATTTAACGTAATAATAAAAATCCCAAGAGATAATCCTACTGAAGAAAAAACACTTATAACTGTATCGGCCGAAGATTTTTCTTTTTCTATTAGATAAAAAATCAGAATTGCAAATACAATCGCAAACAAGACAGTCGAGATTTGATAATTTTTAATTCCTATAAAATTTCCAAGAGCAATTCCTGTAAAAGTACAGTGTCCTAAAGCATCCGAAAAAAACGCAAGCTTATTGTGTATTACCATAGTCCCTATTGTTCCCAATAAAACAGCTATTAAAATACAGCCAATAAAACTTGTGATTATTTGATTAGATTCTAATAAATAAAGCATAAAGCCTTTCTTTTTTTAAATAAAATAAAATATACATTAATTCTGAAAACAAAAATTTTTATTATTTTTATTTTTCTAGCTATTTTCGAATTATTATATCAAAACTTTGAGAATAAAAAATAACAAAAAAATTTGAATATTTTTTTCTATGCCAAAAATAACAATTAATTTTTTTAAAATTTTTATTGGCATTGCTAAAAAAGATAGATATTTTCTCCGGCAACGCCGGAGAAAGTGATTTGGTTCTTTTACTACATTTATTTATACATGAAGATAATGTTCTATGAATTTTCATCACTTCTATTCATTTTGGCAATACCAATCGAAAGGCATTGCAAAAACAGGATAAAATAGTAGTGTAAGAACTGTGGCTGTAATTACACTGAGTGCAAAAAATTATCCAGAACATGTAAAACAAGAAGCAGTAGAAATTACCTAGCGGTAATGGATTTAGAAGAACCGAAAGGTTACTTCATGTTAGTTGCGTATAAGTAATAAATTGGGGGAAAAGAGCAACAGAATAAATACGCCAAAGGAGGAAATTTAAACAAAAGAAAATTGTTGAGTGTACGAATCGCATTCTTCGTCGTTGCCTTGCTCGTCAAACATATTGTTGCTGTTGGTCTAAAAGTTTAAATATGATTGATAATTCTGTTATCCTATATTGCAACTCTATCGCTTCTATCAATTTTTCGCAATATCCTCAAGCTTTTGACTATTTATTTTATGTATGATAAAATAGCACTTAGGCACGTTTGAATCAGTCTTTTACTAGATGTTCAGATTTATGTTTATTTATATCAAAGGGGGATTTACTATGAGTAAATTTAGAAAAAATAAGTCTAAGATTGCCGTTGCACTTTTGAGTACTTTATTTTGTAATGTTAATGGAGCTTCTGCGATGAATAGCAGGATGAATATAAACAAAACTGGTGTGAAAAGCTCGCAAACCCTTGGGGAAGTAAGGGGGGCAGCTTCTGGTAATATTAACATAAATAATTCAAGTAACAACAAAATTATTGAGTGGGTTAAAGGCCATAAATGGCAAACGGCTGTCGGTGGTGCCTTTTCGGTTGCTACAGTAGCTACGCTGGCGTTCTTGGGTGTAAAATTTTCAAGGAAAAAAGATAACGGTGGTGGTGGCGGCGGGTCAAAACCTGGCCATGATCAAGTACCTCCTGGTCAGCAGAAAGACAACAATAATGAAGAGCAACTCAAGCAAATTACTCAAGAAAATATGAATATCATATACAGTAAAATCGGTGATAATAATCAATCACTTAAGACGAGTTTGGATAATTTTAAAAAAGAAATAATTAGCGAAAGCTTTACTATTCAAAATATTGTAGATTACAGAGATAAAAATAGTTATGTCGATTACGGGGGTAATGGGGCCATACATGAGCTTGGTGTTGGACAGTTACAAACAGCAGCGCTCACAAATGACATTGAACAAAATTTAAGCGCAGATATTGTGAAATTTTTCGAAGATGTATTTACCGGTAAAAAGAAATTGACACAAGAACAATGTGAATTTATGGCTGCTGATGACGATGAAAACGTCAATTTTTACGACGTTATTAGTTTTTCCGAAGGTAATGAAAAATATAGCATTAAAGTAAGGTTGGCAGGTATAAGGCTTGTTAAGTATGTAAACAATAAACTACAATTAGAAGTTAATTTAAAAAAGCCGATTTTAGTTGGTAATAAAGTGCTTTCAGGTGATCAAACAGGTAATCAAAATAAAAGTAGCAATAATAGCAATAAGAATTTAGCATTTCTTTTTGAGGATGATTAATAAGATATTTATTTCAGAATGTCCCTTCGGAATTGATATCGAAAAAAATATGAACGTTGTTTTTGTATTTTTTAAGTGTTTGGGTATTATTTAATTTATTATTATTTTCGTAGTTTATTAATGTTTTTCTTAGAAAGTCACGGAATTTTTTATTGATTTTGCACTTGATTATAATTTTAAATCTAAATTTATTGGCGATTTTTAAATAAAACGCAGGAGTCGGTGATAATATTTTAAGCGGCATATCATAAAATTCGGATTTCGCAGTAAATTTTAAGGCTTCGAAAAAAAACAAACAAGAATTCCAGGCATTTTTTTCTTTTTCGCTCACAAAGCCTATTGTGCAGATATCAGCAAATGGCGGATATAATAAAATTTTTCGAATTTCGATTTCTTTTTCAAAAAATAAATCATAATCTTGTTTGGCAGCAAGTTCGATAATTTCGTTATCAAACGAAAAAGTTTGAATTAAAGCTTTGCCACTCGAATCACGTCTGCCGGAACGTCCTACGGCTTGAGAAATTAAACTGAAAGTTTTTTCGCAGGCTTTATAACTTTCGCCAAACAATGCCTGATCAGCACAAATTATTCCGACGAGATTTACGTTATCAAAATTAAGCCCCTTGGCGACCATTCGCGTGCCGAGCATAATGTTATATTTGCCGTCTTTAAAATTTTTAAATATTTTTTCATACATAGATTTTGTTTTAGTCGTATCAGCATCAACTCGAATGCATTTTGCACCCTGAATAATTCTGTTAATTTCTTTTTCTAAACTTTGAGTGCCGATTCCGAACAAAATTACTTCAGGTTTTTCACAATTTGGGCAGATTTTGGAAAATTTTTTAGTAAATCCACAATAATGGCATACAAAAATATCCTGATTATTAATAACATGATGATTTAAATTAGTGCTGCAATTTTTGCAGGTAATATTGACGCCGCACGCCGAGCAACGCGCAATCGTATGCATGCCGCGCCTGTCTAATAATAAAATAACTTGCTTATTATTTAAAATACTTTTGCTTATCGAATTTAATAATTCTAGGCTCAAAATCGAATTATTATTATAAAAATTTTTATTAATATTTATAACAAAAACTTCAGGCAGAACGGCGCTGCCGTATCTTTCTTTGAGCTCAAAAAGCTTGATTTTGCCTGATTTTGCATAATAAAAATTTTTAACAGAAGGCGTTGCCGAAGATAATAATAATTTTGAATTATACTTTTTACATAAAAATTTAGCTACTTCTATTGCATTAAATCTCGGCGCTTTATCTGATTTATAAGTCGACTCTTGTTCTTCGTCTATGATTATTAAATCCGGTACAAACGGCGCGAGAATTGCACTGCGAGTGCCGATTACGATATTTACTAGTTTTTTTTTAATCTTCCACCATTCAGATTCTCGTTTTTTTTTAGTAAGTCCGCTATGTAAACACGCAAACGAATTTTCACCAAAATATTTTTTTATATTTGACAAAATCTGCGGCATAAGAGAAATTTCCGGCACAAGAATCATGATATTTTTTTTTTCTGAAATTAATTTTTGAGCTAATTTCAAAAATAAACTCGTCTTGCCGCTGCCAGTTATACCGTATAATAACGAACAAAAAATATCAGAATCAAAATACCAATCAAGAATTTTTTCATAAATCGAATTCTGATATTCTGATAAAATTATTTTAGAAATTTGGATTTTACTATTAAAATTCTCGATTTTATTTTTTTTTGTATCATATTTTTTTATATATTTTGGCAAAATTGCCGAAAAAGCTTCATAATACGTACATAAATAATATTTACTTATCCAGACAGCCAAATCAAAAGAATTATTATCTAGTAAAGAATTTTCATCAATAATCGAGTTTATTTCTTTCAAATTTTCGACTAGAAAATCTGTATTTTTATTTAAAATTCTCAAAACAAATCCGATTCTAATCGAATTTTTTTTACCGAACGGCACCAAAACACGCGTGCCTAAATTAATATATTCTTCAAATTCTTTGGGTACTTTATAAGTAAAAATTTTTTCAAACTCGAATCCAGATTTTTCTACCGCAACTTGAATTTTCATTTAAATTAAAAATTAAAAAATTAATTCGAAGTTACTTTTATTTTATTTTTTTTAAATTCCTGAGAAGCCAATGCAACTGCGTTATATTCTAATAACTCTCCGTGAATTAAAGCATCAGTTGTTATTTGACGCGCTGCTTTGGCGACTATCATAGTAATTGCAAATTTATTTAAATCATATCCCATTATTTTCTCCCCAATTTACTTTATAAATTACTCATAAATTTTATCAAGAATTTTTCTGGCACAAACGTCTATTATATCGTTTTCTACAACAAAATCATAATCACACGCACTTTTGATTTCTGTCATAGCTCTTTCTAAACGCAAATTCAAATCATGTTCAGAATCTAAATTTCTTGAAATTATTCGCTCTTTTAAATCTTCTATGCTAGGCGGCAAAATAAAAACACTAAGACAATCACTATAAATTTTGCGAATTTTTTCAGCGCCTTGAATATCAATTTTTAACATTATTTTGCGTCCAGATTTTACAGCTTTCTCGACAGGTTTTTTTAAAGTGCCATAATAATTCCCGCAATACTCAGCATACTCCAAAAATTCAGAATTTGCAATTTTTTTTTCAAAATTTTCTCGAGATAAAAAATGATAATTTACTCCGTCTTTTTCTCCCAAGCGCATTTTTCGCGTAGTCACCGAAACTGCCAACGAAATTTTAGAATCAATACTCTGAATTCTGTTTATAACACTATCTTTTCCGACCCCAGAAGGCCCTGAAATAATTATCAAGCTTTTACTTTTCATATTATATATTTTATTGTTCATAAATTCTCAAAAACAAAAAAATTGGAGGCGCCACTCAGAATCGAACTGAGGAATAAAGGTTTTGCAGACCTCTGCCTTACCGCTTGGCTATGGCGCCGTACTATAATATACAAAAAAACGAAAATAATATGAATATACGATACACACCGCTATCATAAAATACCAAATTTACAAGTTGTCGATTAAAAGCTCACGCACAAGTAGTATTCTATACTAGCATTTTCAAAAATGCAAACAAAAAATTTGAAAAGACAAAAGTTTTTTTCTACGGCTGCGCAGGGAATGCTGAAAAACTATTGCTAAACCAAGTGATAAAAATAAGTAAAGCAATAAACTAAATTTAAATCTACATATAATCTGGAGTATCGATTTTTAATATATTTAAAATAATTTTTATTACTCTTGAAACTTGTAAACACAAAAAATGTCTTGCATTAGACAAATCCAAATCATCACTACTCACTTTTTGTGTATTATAAAATCTGTGAAAAATCGATGCTAAATTTACTGCATATCTCGCGATTTTAGTCGAGTCCATTGAAGCAGGTACTTCCTGTATTATGTAAGGCAATTTTGAAAGTTCAAAAATTAGTTCACGCTCGATTGGGGAATCTAACAATTCAAGTTTTAAAAGCTTTATTTCAGGTACTTGATTAAATTGCTTTAATATGCTTTGTATCCTGGCATTTGCATATTTAACGTAATATGACGGATTATTGCTGTCGTTTTTTACTGCCAAATCAATATCGAAGTCCATCGCAGAATTTGCATCTTGCATGTTAAATATAAAACGCGAACAGTCGACGTTTATTTGCTCGATAAAATCTTTAAGAGTCTCAACATGACCGCTTCGCTTGCTCATAACAACTACTTTACCGTCTTTGACAAGTCTCACAAGCTGAACTATAACAAAAATTAATCTTGAACTGTCTATTCCAAAGCATTTCATAGCTGCGTGCATTCTAGGAATATGTCCCTGATGGTCAGCACCGAGAAAATCTACGCAAATATCAAATTTTCTGACCAAAAATTTATTAACGTGATATGCAATATCAGCAGCAAAATAGGTGGGAATTCCGTTACTTCGTATCAAAACTTCGTCTTTTTGAGCACCAAATTCAGTTGCTCTGAACCAAACAGCATCGTCTTGAACATAAGTCACCCCCATTTCTCTAAGCCTGCTTAAAACAGAATTAACTTCGCCGGAATTATAAAGTGAACTTTCATGAAACCAATTATCATATTCAATTTTATAATTAAGCAAGTTAATTTTCATATCATTTATATTTTTAGGAAGCGCATAATCAAGTATATTTTCTTTTAATATTTTTTTATCAGAAGACAAAAAACTGTCACCATGAATCCCAGCAAAATTATTTGCAAGTTTTTTAATATCATCACCATGATAGCCATCTTCCGGTAATTCAATTTTAGAATCATAAATTTGTAAATATCTTGCAGCGAGCGAATCGGCAAATTTTTGTATTTGATTACCCGCGTCGTTTACATAAAATTCTTTATAAACTTCAAAACCCGCAAATTTCAAAACTTCTGATAACGAGTCTCCCAAAGCACCAAGCCTTGCATTGCCTATATGCATAGGACCCGTTGGATTTGCCGAAACAAACTCTACAAGAACTCTTTTGTTTTTCTTAGGCATTCTGCCGTAATTTTCAGGATTATTATTTATTTCTAGCAACACTTTTATGTAAAAATCTTTATTTAAAAAAAAATTTATAAATCCCGGAGATGCAATTTCAATTTTTTCAATATATTCCGGCCTACAAAAATTTTTTAAAATAAAACCGGCAAGCTTTAAAGGTCCTAATGAGAACTTTTTCGAAAATACCAATGCGGCATTCGTAGAAAGCTCGCCATAAATTTTTCGTTCAGGGAACTCTATACTTATTTGACAAATCTCAAATCTGACCTCAAGTAATCTTTGACAAGCTTCTAAAGATTTTTTTATACTTTTTTTTAATTCAAAAATCAAATCAACTAACATTGTCTAAATTAACAACCAAATTCACTAATTTATTAGAAACACAAAACTCTTTCAAAATTTTCTTATTTTTTATAATACTCTGAATTTTTTCTTGCATTTTCGCAAGTTTAATTAACTCGTTATCATTAACACCATTATTAATAATAAACCTATCACGTATCTTTCCGTTAATCTGTACGACTATTTCGTAACTTTCTTGAGAAATCAAAGAATCGTCATACTCAGGCCAATCTACAAAATTTATATTACCGGAAAATTTTAACTTTTCCCAGATTTCCGAAGTTATATGCGGAGCAAACGGATTTAATAATAAACTAAAAATTTCTAATTCTTTTCTTGTAATTTTCTTAGTCCCTTTAATTTTGCCGATTAAATCCATCAAAGTCGCAATAGCTGTATTAAATTTAAGATTTTCAATATCAAGACTTACTTTTTTAATAGCTCTATTAAAATCCGAAACAAAATCTGGCCTTATAGAATTTTCGTCAGAAACAATCTCTAATAAATCCCAATATTTATCCAAAAATCTCTTGCAGCCTTTTATGCTTTCAGTGCTCCAAGGAGCGCTCTTTTCAAAATCGCCCATGAACATCTCATAGAGCCTAATAACATCGGCACCGTACTCATTAACGACGTCTGTGGGATTAACGACATTCCCGCGAGATTTACTCATTTTTTCGTTATTCCCGCCCAAAATCATACCATGACTCGTACGTTTTTTATAGGGCTCCAGAGTGTTCACAACACCGATATCGTATAAAAATTTATGCCAAAATCTACTGTAAAGCAAGTGCAGTGTCGTATGTTCCATACCACCGTTGTACCAATCAACAGGCATCCAATAATCAATCGCTTCTTTTGAAGCCAAACAATTATCGTTTTTAGGGTCAAGATATCTTAAAAAATACCAAGAAGACCCGGCCCACTGAGGCATCGTATCAGTTTCTCGCAGAGCATCTCCCCCACACTTCGGGCATTTAGTCTTCACCCAATCAAGCGCGCATAAAGGCGATTCGCCATTTTCAGAAGTCTTAAAATTCTCTATATCAGGCAGAACCAAAGGCAAATTTTTCTCTAAAACCGCTCCGCATTTTTCGCAATTTATTATCGGAATAGGCTCACCCCAATAACGCTGACGAGCAAAAATCCAGTCTCTGAGCTTGAAACTTATGTGTTTTTTGCCAATTTTTTTATCAGTAATATACTCAATAATTTTTTTTCTGGCAGATACATTATCTAAGCCGTTTAAAAAATCAGAATTTATCATCTCGGGCTTGCCTGCATTTTTATTATCTCGCATAACCGGGATATAATCAATATGGTATTTTTGCACAAAATCAAAATCTCGATTATCATGAGCCGGCACTGCCATTACAACTCCGGTGCCGTAATCTGCTAGGACATAATCCGAAACAAAAATCGGAATTTCTTTATTATTTACTAGATTCTTAGCTGTTATGCCGAGAATTTTAACTCCTGTCTTGGCTTTATTAACATCAGTTCTTTCTTCGTTCTTTTGTTTCAGAGTTTTCTCTCGATACGCCAAAATTTCGTCGATATTTTTTATATTATTCTTGTATTTATCTATAAATTTGTGTTCAGGTGCAAGAATTATGTGCGAAACGCCGAAAACAGTTTCTGGAAGAGTTGTAAAAATTTCAAGATTCTCGCCAACGCTTGTGTTGAATAAAATTTTCGCGCCTTCAGAGCGACCTATCCAGTTTTTTTGCTGAGTTTTAACTCTTTCTGGATAATCTACCAAATCCAAATCGTCAATTAATCTTTGAGCATATTTGGTAATTTTAAGAATCCATTGTTTTTTTGTCTTTTGAGTCACTTCACCGCCGCAGCGCTCACAGTTTCCGCCCACGACTTCCTCGTTTGCAAGAACACACTTGCAAGAACTGCACCAATTTACAGTACTTTCTTCTTTCGCCGCTAAGCCTTTCTCAAATAACTTTGAAAAAATCCACTGAGTCCACTTGTAATAATCTTCCGAAGTCGTGTTAATTTCACGCTTCCAATCAAACGAAATTCCTACGCTCTTTAACTGCTTTTTAAAATTAGCAATATTTTTTTCAGTAGCAATTCTCGGATGAATATTATTTTTTATGGCATAATTCTCAGTCGGAAGCCCAAAAGCGTCCCACCCCATAGGATATAAAACATTGTAGCCTTCTTTGCGCCTTTTGCGTGCGACTATATCAAGCGCAACCCAACTACGCAGATGTCCGACATGAAGCCCCTGCGCTGAAGGATACGGAAATTCGACAAGCAAATAATATTTTGGCTTATTAGAAAAATTTACTGCATGAAAATCATCGCAATTTTCCCAAATTTTTTGCCACTTTAGTTCTATATCTTTAAACTTATACATAAAAATCTCCAGAATCTTAAAATATCAAAATTTAAAAATTATTTTTTAAGCTCTTCATTTTTCGGCTTTTCCAATGTAAATTCTGTTATTAACTTCTTGCCAGCACGATATTGATCAATAACAAAATTAACTTTTAATTTGCCATCTTCTTGCAGTTCAAACCACGAAAATTCATCACAATTATACCGTATACTAATCCTATTCTTTGCAAAAGTAATTTCTTCTACATCATTTTTATTATATTTATTTTTGAAATTCCACGACTGCAAATCCTTTAATACTCCTAAATGCGATGCGCCACCAAAAGAAAACACACGCAAAGCATCGTACTTATTCAAAGTATCATTCACACCACCCCTTTTCATTACACCGCCAAGCGCGTATTCTTTCACAGAAACGCGATCGATGTAACTATTGCCTTGTGCGTCCTTAATTCCTTTAACAGCATTATCACAATCTTCATCATACTTTTTATCATGGGCTTTCTTTTCCTCAGGATCTTCTGATTTGCACTTTTCATATTTAGGCAACCTTGATTTACCAATCTTTTCAATATCGAAAGTATTAATAACGTCTAAAATTTTTCCTGCAAGGGCTTGTTTTTCTTCAGGTTTCATGTTATCGCCTGCGATCAATTTTAAGAGAGTAGGCGCCTTGTCGATTAATGTATCACCTAAAATCTCATAGGTTAACCCAGCACCTAAAACAGTACCCCCTGCAATTAAGCCCTTTGTTAAATTACTCATACTTTTAGATTTTTTAAGCACTCTGGGACCAGCCAATAAATTGGAATTATTGCTAGAAGTCGCCCCCCCTACTGCCCCAAGGCTTTGCGATCTTTTTGCCTGATTTTTATTTGTATTCATTGCCTGAGCTTTACCACCTAAAACTGATGCCAAACTAAGTACCAACGCGATTTGCTTTTTATCGAACTTGCCAAATTTTGACATGTAAACCAACTCCTTTAAAATAAAAAAATTTGAAACTTGCGCGGCTTCGAGATAAAAACCGTAACTTTCAGATTGTATGATAAAAAACAAAAATAATCAAGTATTGCAAAAATATGGCATTTCTAAAAGTGAATAGAAACTGCAAATTCATTATCCAAAAATTAAAAAAGCAAAGTCATTAACTGCTTGATTTTAGGAGTTTTGTGATTTCGTATTTTCTCTATATTTTTGATAAATCTATCGGTTTTAGCAATGCCTTTTATAAAAATTATTTGACATTTTTTATCTATAAGCTTATCATGAGGCGTAATTGTTTGTGCGGGTGTAATTCAATGGTAGAATCCCAGCCTTCCAAGCTGGTAGCGTGGGTTCGATTCCCATCACCCGCTCCAAAAGATAAAATCGTCGCACCAAGCGATGTTAATGATTAAATCAACGCAAGTTGGTTTTTTTGTTGCTGTTGCAAAGAAAGGGTGTGATGTGGTATGATTAGTATCGTAAAAAAGAAAATCAATATGAGTGATGAACTCAAAGCCAAAATTAATTGGTCTTGCAAATTTAATAAGAAGTCCTATCAAATAATTGAAAGATATTTAAGGATTTTGGAACATACCAATCTAGCGTATGTAGAGCCACATAAAGTAATTATTGGAGATAAGTTATACCTATTCTTCAATGAACAAAAACATTTTTATATAGGGAATTTAAAGAAAAAAATCCCATTGTCTGAATTATCAGAGTACATAGCAAGGCATTAATGAATTGGTGAGTTTATATGCTCGCACAATATTGGTTGTTTTTGTTGTATAAATAACTAATATATTCAAAGGTGTCCTTGTTATGTGACACCTTTTTACTTTGGTGCCTTTCATTACTAAAAGGGTATTGACAAAATATATAGAAAAAGGAAGAATATTTAGTAAATAAAACATGGAGTGAAAAATGGAAAACGAGAAGATATGTCCAAATCTACTTGTTGGAAATATTCAGATGAAATTAGGCAAAAAGCTATTAAACTTTATCTTGAAGGGAATGGTTTCAGAAGAATAGAAAGAC
>JAGBNX010000005.1 GCA_017634155.1 Clostridia bacterium
AATTTTCAAAGTTTTTAAGTACTTGTTTTGCTTTTAGTTTCTTGTTTTCTGGATCTCAAACCTACAGTATGGAATCTAGGAATCTTGGGAATCGTATGAATCTTGACATGTTAGGCATAGGTATCAGAAATAATTTAGGTGACGACAACGAAAGTGCTGCAACGAAGAGTACCGTGGCATCACCTTTGGATGGTATTGAAGTTAAAATTCCTGAAAAGTGTGAATTTTGCGACCAAAAAGTTTTTAGGCGTGTTAGTTATGCGGGCTGTCATTTATTGTATATCTGTAAGAATAATAATTGCCTTCAAAAGTGTTATGATAAGTTTTTAAGTTTTGTGGGGTTGGGGTCACGAAATTTAGATACTGGTGTTGTTCAAAGATGTGATTTTTTCAAAAAAAACATGGAAAGCCTTGACAAACTTAAGAAAGCAAATTATAGACTCCCGGGGATGAGCGAAGAAGATTGTAAGCTATGGTGTGATGGATGGGAAAGATATAATGAAGATAGATTTGTAGATACATTGTTCGTGGCTTGTGGACACTCTATTTGTAATTGTAAAGAGTGTTTTGGGAAGCTTAAAGAAAAGTTGCCTCAAATGGGAATAAAGTACAAGTTGTGCTGCCCAAAATGCAAAGCTGAGTTTGGTTTTTGGCATGCAATGACAGTAGCATCAGTCTGGTACAATGAGCACGCAGACGCACGTGATAGATGTGCACGATTACTTAGCGAAAAATTAAATGGTGAGTGGAGTGATCACATAATTTTTCTTTCTTATAATAAAGGTGACGTTATTGGTAACTTATGCATGTATTTCGAAAAAGATTATTTAAAAGGTTTGGTACGGCCAACATTTGAATTGGATGAAAGTAAATTTAATGCAGTAGATAATGACATGAGGTTAGGGACAAAAATTTTAGTTTTGGATTTGTGTAAGAATACTTTAGCTTCTTTAAAAATCTCTAATTTGGATGGCTATATTAAATGTTTGATAAAACTCGGTAGATATAAAGATATTATATACCCTGTTGAGGGCGAGTTGCATGAAAAGATAAAAGCAATAGCAATAAAGTTCATGGAAGATAATACAATAACAGTACCTAAAAAGTTATATGATGAGATATGTAGTAAAATGCTGAAAGATGATGTTGAATAAATTTTTGTTTTGACAGACCTCCGGTCAAATCCGGAGGTTGCGTTGTTTTATTTAGAAAAAGTTTAGTACTGAAAAAATTAATAAATATTTTATTTGATGCCGACTAATTAAGATAATTATAAATTACACATGATAAAAAGCCTATTATGCCTGAAATTATTAGATATTTAATTCCCCATAAGCTTGGCAAAATTAAAGAAAATAAATCGCCGTAAAACATGAAAATAAATATAAAGCTGAGCGTTAAGAAAATAAATATAAAAGCTCTGAAAAAATTTAGCGGATGGCATATTTTCCAAAGCAGCTGGAAGCCTATTATGGCAGTCGTTGCAACGGATATGCTAGAATATATTTCTTGCGGAATATTAAAAGAAGATTTTGCCAGAAAACAAAAAATTATATTTATACATATTGCAATTGCTGCCGGAACAGAAATTTTGATTATATTTGAAAATAATGATTTTTTTATTTCAGAAACATTTGGTTCAAGTGCCAATAAAAACGACGGGATTCCGACTGTGAGCGAACTTATCAAACTCATTTGGATTGGCGTAAACGGATACGGAATAGAAAAAAATACTAAAAGTACTGTTAAAATTGCTGAATATATAGTCTTTACTAAAAATAAACTCGAAGTTGTTTGAATATTATTAATTGCACGCCGGCCTTCAAAAACAGCGTCTTTTATAGCCGAAAAATTTGAATTCATGAGTATCAAATGTGAAATTTCTCTTGCCGCGCTGCTGCCCGAAGCCATTGCTACTGAACAATCGGCTTCTTTTAAAGCCAAAATATCGTTAACGCCGTCGCCGATCATAGCGACACGTTTGCCTTTTGCTTTCATGGCCATAATTATTTCGCGCTTTTTTTCAGGAGTCACACGCGCAAATATCGAATATTTAGAAACAGCTTTGAAAATATCTGATTTTTTTTCAAGTTTGCTTACATCAATACTTTTATCATAATTTTTAATACCGACAGTTTTTGCGACTTTCGAGATCGTATCGGCGTTATCGCCTGAAATAATTTTTACGTCTACGTTATGATCTTCAAAATAATCGATAGTTTCTATTGCATCTTTGCGAATTTTATCACTCAGAATAACTATTCCCAAAAGTTCTATATCATCCGGCATGTTATTTTTTGTAACTTCAGATCTTGAATGCGCAACTGATAAGATTCTGTAGTCAGAATATTTTGAAATTAATTTTTCGAGTTTATCAAAATTATTTTTGAAAATAAATTCTGCCGAGCCCATTATAAAACTGCCGATATTTTTTACAAAAACCGACGAAAATTTTCTGTGCGAAGCAAATGGAACTACAGAATCTATTTTGTATTCGCATTTTTTTGTACCGAATTTACTTTTTATTGCATTAAAAGTATCGTTTCCTGATTCGAATGCCGAAGATAAAATTTCGAGTGAATTTAATAATTTAGTATCGCCAAAATCTCCGATTTTTATACTATCTGACAATAAATTTTTATAAGAAACTGTGCCTTTAATTTCAAATTTGCCTTCGGTTATAGTCCCGGTTTTGTCTAAACACAAAGTATCTATGCGAGCCAAAGATTCGACGGAATAAACGTCTTTGGCTAGAATTTTTTTCTTCGCGAGTCTAGTTGCGCCCAAAGCTAAAACTGAACTCGTTAGCAGTGCTAGACCTTCGGGAATCATACCGATAAGTGCTGCACTGGTTGCAAGAGCTGCCGTAGAATAATCATAATTGCTACTTTTCATTTGACTTAAAAAAAACGGAATTCCCACCGGAACGATAATAAACGAAACCAGTTTTATAATTTTTTGCACAGCAACCATAATTTCTGACTTTGCCGAGTGAATATTTTTTAAATTTCTTGATATCTTCGCAGAGTAAGTATGTTTGCCTACTTTATCAGCGATTGCGATTACTCTGCCGCTGACTATAAAACTTCCTGAAAGTAAAGAATCTCCTGTTTTTTTTGTTATTAAATCAGATTCTCCGGTTAAAAGCGATTCGTTAACTTCGCACATGCCATCGCCGATAATGCAATCGACTACGACTTGATCTCCGGCTTTTAAAATAATTACATCGTCTTTTACGATTTCGTTTGGGTTTATATTTATTTCTTGAGAATTTCTTATAACAGTACTGTTCGAAGACGAAATAAGCTTTAATTTTTGAGTAGCAGCACTGGCTCTTAATTCTTGAATTAAACTTATCAAAGAATTACTTAAAACAATAAACATAAACATGAGATTTTTAAAAGAGCCAGTAAAAATTATCATTATTGCCAAAACAAAGTTTATAAAGTTAAAAAGAGTAAAAAAATTTTTTTTGAAAATTTCTGAGGCTGGTTTGGGTTTGACAGAACTATCGAAATTTTTTTGCCCGTTTCTTTCGCGCTCCGATACTTCAACAGAACTCAATCCGGATTTTAACCTAAAATTTGTATTCTTTTTTTTTAAAGCAATACTATTCAAAATCCCTCCAAAACAGCTACAATTTTGTACTATCCTACTCTTGTTATTCTAAATAAACAACATGTTTTTGATTATTGCTATAAATCAATAGGTACGAAAGTTGTTTTCTTTCTGGTAATACTGCAAAGCAAGCTTGTTTTTTTATTTGTATAATTCGTTGCAATTACTCGTGTAAAAATTTGGCTTGAATTATTTAATTATTTCAAATAAAATCGCACATATTTACATATACTTAATTATTGGTTTTTTATTTTCATGAGGTACTTTTTATGATTACAAAATTGCTTTTGATTTGCGGCGGACCTTCGCCTGAAAGAAATATCTCTTTAAATTCGGCACGAACTGTTTATGACCATCTTGAAAAAGAATTTGATATAAATATTATTTTTATCGATAAAAATCTTAAAAAATTTTCTATTACCGGGGGATTTTTATATTCGAATACTACAAAAGACTTTGATTTTAAATTAAGAACCGAAGGTATTGAACTTAACGAAAGTAAATTTGAAGAAAAATTAAAAGAATCTGATATAGTTTTGCCTATAATGCACGGCGAGTACGCCGAAGATGGGCAAATTCAAAAAAAACTAGAAAATCTTGGTGTGTGTTTTATAGGTTCGGGCTCTGAAACATGTGCAAAAATTTACGACAAAAAAAATGCTGAAATTTTTTTACGCAAAAATAATTTTTTTACTGTCCCCAAGATTTTTGTTAATAAAAATTCAGATTTAAAAAATGAAATTTCGGATTTTTTTAATAAGAATAAATTAAAAGAATGTATCGTAAAGCCGGTTCGAGGCGGTTCTTCGTTTGGAATTAGACACATAAAAAAAATAGACGATGCTGTTAATTACATAAAAAGTAGCCAAGATTATAACGATTTTGTAGTCGAAAAACGCTGTGTAGGGCAGGAATTTACGGTTATAGTTTTGCAAAATAAAAATATTCCTGTAGCACTTACGCCCACTGAAATCGAAGTAAAAGACAAAGAAAACATAATT
This sequence comes from Clostridia bacterium, assembly GCA_017634155.1. GTDB lineage: Bacteria > Bacillota > Clostridia > Oscillospirales > Acutalibacteraceae > Improbicoccus. The sequence continues at coordinate 4,620 of JAGBNX010000005.1, forward strand.
TTCGATACAAGACGTAAATATCTTGCAACTAACGAAACTCATTATCACTGTCCGCCCAGATTTTCAACTGAAATAATAAATAAAATACGTGAAAATTCCGAAAAATTATTCTTGATTTCAAACGCCAAAGATTTTTTGCGAGTCGATGGCTGGGTTTTAAATAATAATAATTTATATTTTTCAGATTTTAACCCGATAAGCGGCATGGAACAAAATAGCTTTATTTTTCAGCAATCGTCGAAAATTGGCATGACGCATAAAGAAATTTTAAATTTTATAATAAATTCGTGCGCTTTTAGAAATAATATTAAAATTAACAAAAAAAATATTACTAAATCTAAAAATTTTAAAAAAATTAATGTGATTTTCGGTGGCGTGACTTCTGAAAGACAAGTTTCGCTCTTGAGCGGCTCTAACGTTTGGCTTAAATTATTAAAATCTGAAAATTTAGATGTAACTCCGTTTTTGCTTTATAAGCAAGATATGAATTTAAACGATGATTTGCATAATTTTAAAGTTTTAAAACTTCCGTATAATCTAGTTTTAAATCATACAGTCGAAGAAATTATTTATCAGTACGAACATGATAATACTGATTTTGATAGTTATGTAAATAATATAAGAAAAAAATTAGATTTACAAGAAATTAAATTTGAACACCCAGAGAATTTTACTCTTTTGAATTTTTTAAAAAAGTGCCAAAAAGATAAAGCTTATTTATTTATTGCGCTTCATGGCGGATTCGGCGAAAATGGAGATTTTCAGAAAATTCTTGAAAGAATGCATATAAAATTTAACGGCTCCGGCGAAAAAGTCTCGAAACTTTGTATGAATAAATTTAATACCGGAAAAATTGTAAATTCTATGAATTTAAAAAATATTAGAAGTGCAAAACAAAGACTGTTAAATATTAATTTTATTCAAAAAAATGATATTAATGTATTATGGCAACAACTTAGTGAAAAACTTGGCAATAAATTAATTATAAAGCCAAATTGTGATGGTAGTTCTTCGGGTATTGTATCATTAGAAAGCGCAAAAGATTTTGAAAATTATTTAAATTTAATAAATAATAAATCAGAAGTTATACCCAAAAATTTGTTTAAATCACAAGAAAATATAATAAATATGGGTAAAAATACAAAAGAGCTTCTAATCGAAGAGTTTATTGAAACTGATAAAATTTTTATTGAAAATAATAAAATAAATTATATTAAAAAAACAGGCTGGCTTGAACTGACTGTTGGAGTTTTAGAAAAAAATAAAATTTATCATGCTTTGAATCCAAGTATAACCGTCGCTGAAAACATGAGTATACTTAGCGTTGAAGAAAAATTTCAAGGCGGTACAGGAATAAATATTACGCCACCTCCAAAAGAAATAATGAGTGAAGATTTTTTGAAAAAAATTAAAAAAAGTCTGGAAATAATTTCAAAAAATATAGGAATAAAAGATTATTGCCGCATAGATATATTTGCAAATGTCATAAGTCAAGAAATAATAATCATAGAATTTAATACTTTACCGGCTTTAACGCCGTCTACAGTTATATTCCAGCAAGCGGCCAAAGAACCTAAATTTATAGGCCCGTTAGATTTTATTTTAAAAATCGCAAATATTTAAAAAATAACTCGAGATATTAAAATCAAAAAATTAGATAAAATAGCCTACTGTTTTTGTGATATTGTAAATTTTTTGGTTATTGTGACGAGAAGTTTCGAATTTTCTGGCAAATTATTGACAATTTTGAAAAAATATAGTAAATTATCAGATATATTTTTTATTCCAAAGGAGGGATTTTTATGATTGATAAAATTAATGTTGGAATTTCGGACGATAACGAAGAATTTTTAAATAATATTTCAAAAATATTCCCTATATATAATTTATCTTTTCGTTTTATAAAAAAGGACGGTCAAAAAATTGTCGAAGATATTGAAAAATATGGTCCTGATTTTATAGTAATGAATTTATTTATGCCAAAAATCGATGCAATTGGAGTCATGAACAAGACTTATAACAAATATAGCATGAAGACTAAGTTTATTATATTGTCAAATTTTATAAATCAGACTATTGAGAAAGAAGCAATCAGTTCTGGTGCGTCGTTCATAATGGTAAAGCCTTTCGAGGTTTCGGAACTTGCAAACAGAATTTTACAAATGTCAAAAATTATGAGTCAGAATTTAAATATGCCTGAAGTTAAAGATAGTACTGAACTCAAAGTTACGAAAATTTTGCATCAAATTGGCATTCCAGCGCATATAAAAGGCTATCATTATTTGCGAAATTCTATTGTAGAGTCTGTTAATAATCCTGAAATTATTAATCGTGTAACAAAAAGTTTATATCCTATGGTCGCAAAAAGATATAAAACGACTTCATCTCGAGTAGAACGCGCAATTCGGCATGCTATCGAAATTGCTTGGGACAGAGGAAATTTTGACGTTTTGAATAATTATTTTGGGTATACGATTCATAGTTTACGTGGCAAGCCTACAAACTCAGAATTCATTGCAATGATTAGTGATAAGTTACGTTTACAGTTTGAAGAAATTATTGGGAATTAATTTTTTTTGTTTGTTAATTAGTATTTTTGCACAAAACTATTGATTTTTTCTAAAAATTATTGTATAATAAATTCAGATTCTAAAAAAATTATTTAGTTTTAGAATCTGAAAATTTATATTAAAGAAGGTGGTATTTATGGAAAAAAGTTCATTTCTTGATAATTTATTCGGTAAATTTAATTGGTATAAAAATTATAAAATCAAAAATAAAAATAATGATAATTTTGAAAAATTTCAAAATGAGGCAGATGAAGCGATACTAGATTATTTTATTGATGAATGTAAAAAAAATATTAAATCTAAAGATAATGACAATGCGGAACTTAGCAAAAAAGAAACCACAGAATTATTAGCCAAATTACAAAAATTAGCAACAGAAAACCAAGTTAGTGGTGCATTTGCAAGTTCAATGGCGGCAAAGGCGAATTTTAATATCGAAAACAAACAAAATATGGGACTACTATATACTGACAAAGCTGTAACCGAGGTAGGCAAACAAATTGGAACTGAAATAAAGAATTTAAGTAAAGATACGATAAAAAAATTTTTTGATTCTGGATTAATTAGTTTTATTTTAGATACAAAAGGTTTGTTGAGCAAAATTTATATTAAATATAAAAAAATTTTTATTCAAAATAAAGTAGACATTGCATTAATTCTAACACAAACTCCTGTGAATACAGTAATCAACCTAGGTAGAGTAGGTTCAGATATTCGTAAGATACTTTACAATGGGGGTAAAGACGCACAAATAGACCCAATTACTGGACGTATTGCAATTTTGGGCCCAGCGTTTAGTACAAAATCAAAAAATATTACTAATATACAAAAAAATACATCAAAAGTATTGAAAGAAATAAAAGACAAATTTATAAAAGAGTTTGAAAAAGGGGAACATGATGCTCGTGAAAAATTTAACAAGTTATTATCAGAGAACGATAATAATATATCTAAAATTTTTGACAGTTATAATAAAAATGCTGAAGTATATATGTATTTAGGTGTTATTAACGAGAGTAATGGACAAAATGCATTTAAAGATTTAAAAAACAAAATTAAAGATTATTTAAAATTAACCCCAAAAACTAAAATACCATACACGACTGTAAAAAACAGTGGTGAATCAGCTGCTGACATTAAAAGTAAAATTGAAAAATCATTTAAATCATTTACAAAAAATTCTAAAAGTAAAGAAGAAATAGACGAATACGAAGAATAACAGTTAAAAATAGAATAGCTATCGCAGCATAAATAATAATAATAAATTATGTAATGGCAAAAATAATATTATACAAATTAATCCAAATTTCATTTGGCGAATCTTTTTGGGATTCGTCAAAAATTAATTGTAGCCCGATATGCAAATGGCTACGCTTGATATTATTAATATTTTCTTTATTGCTATAACCTGTGCGCCCAACATAGCCGATAATATCGCCTGCTTTAATATTATCGCCTTCTTTTAGACCCGGACGAAACGGTTTATCTTTTCTTAAATGCGCGTAGTACCAATATCTTTTTTTATCGTGAGTTCTGATGCCGATTCGCCAGCCACCAAAACGATTCCAGCCCATAATTTCTATATAGCCATCTTCGACTGCCACAACAGGAGTGCCAACAGAACAAAACATATCGTGCCCCAAATGAGGTCTTGAATATCCAAAAGTTCTTCTTGCGCCAAAATCGTCATAATGACTAAAAGAATAACTTTTGGCAATCGGGCAACGTGCTTTTAGACCATAAGTTTTAATAGTTTCGTTATTTTTATTTTTATATTCGAATTCGCCTAAGAAATCTTTTAATATTGTACCGTAAGCTTCAAGATAATAATTAAAAAGCTTTTGATTTTCGAGTTCTTGCTCAGGGGATTCTCCGTTTTTAACTTTTTTAACGTAATTTTTAAGATCAGATTTTTTGTATTTATCAAATTTGCCGCCGTATTTAGTAGCCAAATAAGCTAAAATTTTAATCCAATCGATTTTAATATCTTGACTCAAATTATGCGATTTTATATCTTCGTTCATTGCTTCTTTTAAAATTTTATAATTAATATTAAATTCAACATATTTTATAAATTTTTTATTATTTTCTGCACTTATTAAAATTTTTTTATTGTGAAATATAACTAAAAATACTGCAAAAGATAGCAATAAAATAGACAAAATTATAAATAAAAATTTTTTTAATTTAATTTTTGAACTTATGATATACAATGAATACTCCAGTTTCGATACTTTGACAATCAATAAATTATATTCGCAATTAGCAATTAGTATTATTGCATAAATATTAAATAAAAATCGTATGATTTTAATTTTAATTATACCAAAAATTGTTTTCGCAAAAAAAATGTCTAAATTTAGAAAGGTATTGCAAAAAAAGATAGATATTTACTCGACGCCACGTAGAAAGTGATTTAGCACTTTTGCATTACTATATTCGCGTAATTCACGTATGAAAATAATGTTCGATGAATTTTTATAACTTCTATTCATTTTGGCAAT
>JAGBNX010000037.1 GCA_017634155.1 Clostridia bacterium
CGTTCAACGGCATTGCTAAAAAAGATAGATATTTTCTCCGGCAACGCCGGAGAAAGTGATTTGGTTCTTTTACTACATTTATTTATACATGAAGATAATGTTCTATGAATTTTCATCACTTCTATTCATTTTGGCAATACCACCTATGAGTACCAATTGATTTTGAATTTATTTTTTATTATAGTATTTTCAAGAGGGGGGATTGTTATGGAATCTGAGATGATTTTGAATTACAAGGGCAGACGCTTAGTCAGGTGCAAAGATGATTTATTTTATGGCAATGTTTCGGAGCCTAAAATTGCTTTTTTGCATATAGATTCAAAAATTGAAGATAATTTTAAAACTCATAATAAAGTTTCGGTAGGTTTGGTTGGTACTATAGCGGCATCGCGTGGGAGTGTTTTTAGGCCTTTTAAGTTCAGCGTAAAAGATAGTCTGTATGAAGCATTAGATTTAGCCTCTGCTTGGCTTGATAGGCAATCTTCTTCGAACCAAAAAAATTCAAAAAAATGACAGGATGTGATATTATGACAGTCTTTGAAATTACTATGGGAATTCTTATTATAATTTTTAGTATCGTGATAGTTGCGATCGTACTTTTTCAAGAGGGAAAAGAGCAAAGCATGGGTGGAATTATTACCGGTGGCGGCGCGGATTCTTATTTGAGTAAAAATAAAAGCAGAGTTATAGATGCGTTTTTAGCAAGATGGACAAGATTTATTGCAATCATGATGTTCGCTTTAGTTATTTTGCTTAATATTGCTGAATATTTGCATTGGTTTGGTTTATAAATTTTAATTTTCGGGAGCATTTGTGAGTGATATTGATTTAGATTTAGAATATGGTGCCAATCAAATTCAGGTCCTGGAGGGTTTGGAAGCCGTCAGAAAGCGCCCGGGGATGTATATTGGCTCTACGGGTTCTAGAGGGCTTCATCATCTTGTTTATGAAATTGTAGATAACTCGATTGACGAAGCTCTCGCAGGTTTTTGTACTAAAATAATTGTCGAAATTTTGCCCGAAAATATAATAAAAGTGCGCGATAACGGTCGTGGAATTCCCGTCGGTATTCATCCGAAACTTGGGATTCCTGCTGTTACTGTTGTTTTTACTGTCTTGCATGCCGGTGGAAAATTTGGTGGAAGCGGCTATAAAGTTTCAGGGGGATTGCACGGAGTTGGCGCTTCAGTCGTGAATGCTCTTGCAAGTTGGCTTCAGGTTCGTGTTTTCGACAGCAAAAAAGTCTATGAGCAAAAGTTCGAAAAAGGCAATATAGTTTCTGATTTGGTTTCTTATGATTCTTGTGATTCTCGCGGCACTGAGATTTTATTTAAATTCGACGAAAGTATTTTTAAAGATGTTAAAGATTACGATTTTCAGATTCTTGCAACAAGACTTCGTGAGCAGGCTTTTTTGAACGCCGGGCTCGAAATTGATTTGATTGATAAAAGACATGAAGAATCTAAAATCGAAGTTTTTAAATACGACGGTGGGGTAGTCAGCTTTGTCGATTTTTTGCGGAATCGCCGCGCGCTTGATGCTATTCATGACGATATTATAAATTTTAGTGCCGAAAATAAAGATATTTTTGTTTATTTTGAAGCCGCCTTGCAATTTAATTCGAGTTATAACGAGTTAATTTTATCTTTTGTTAATAATATTCACACAAATGACGGCGGTACACACGAAGACGGATTTAAATCGGCTTTGACGCGCGTTGTGAATAATTATGCGAGAGAATTTAAAATTCTAAAAGACGATGACAAAAATTTTATCGGTGATGACGTTCGAGAGGGTTTGTGCGCTGTTATAAATATCAGAATGAAAGAAGCACAATTCGAAGGTCAGACTAAATCTAAACTCGGAAATACTGAAGTCAAAAGTTTCGTAGATAAAGTCGTTTATGAAAAATTAAAATTATATTTCGAAGAAAATCCGAATTCTGCAAAAGCAATACTAGATAAAATTTCAGCTTCTGCCAAGGCACGTGAGGCTGCACATAAAGCGCGCGAACTCGTTCGTAAAAAGAACGCAATGGAATCTGCGTCTTTACCGGGCAAACTCGCAGACTGTCAGTCGAAAAATCCTGAAGAAACTGAGATTTATATAGTAGAAGGCGATTCGGCAGGAGGCTCTGCAAAAGGCGGCAGAGATCGTAGGTTTCAAGCGATATTGCCACTTTGGGGCAAAATGCTAAATGTCGAAAAAGCGCAACTCGCAAAAGTTTATGTAAACGAAAAATTAATGCCGATTATAACTGCTTTAGGCTGTGGAATCGGAAATGATTTGGATATTTCTAAATTAAGATATCATAAAATTATAATTATGGCCGATGCTGACGTTGACGGTTCGCATATCAGGACTTTATTGTTAACTTTCTTTTTTAGATTTGCCAAAAAAATAGTCGAGAACGGCTATGTTTATATCGCGAGGCCGCCGCTTTATAGAATTACTAAATCTAAGCAGCATTTTTATGCCTTTTCAGACGAAGAACGTGATAAAATTCTTTCAGGAATCGAAGGTTCGTCAGAAATTCAGCGCTACAAAGGTCTAGGCGAGATGGACTCAGAACAGCTCTGGGAGACTACTATGAACCCTGAGACCAGAACTATGCTTAAAGTTTCAGTTGAAGACGCAGCGCTTGCCGACGAAGTTTTTAGCACTCTTATGGGTGAAAAAGTTGAGCCAAGACGCGAATTTATCGAAAAAAATGCAAAATATGTTGCAAATTTAGATATTTAGTTATATAATTAATATAGTTTTTTAGATTGCCTATTATTTGTGTTTTTAAAATGATAGTGAGTTTTATATTAATATGTTAATAAATTATAAGGAGGTAAAGACTATGCCGATTATTTATAGACCTGCTAACAAGAGTAATGCCGACAATATAGTTTATAAACGTAAGATGGTCTTAACCAATAAATTGAATAGTGAGGAAAAGAAACAACCGGTTTTAGTTGAAAAGAGTAATAGCGTTGACAAAAATAAAAATAAAAATAATGTGTCTTTAAGTAATAAAACAGATAGTAACAAAAAAAATAAGGCATTAGTGGCTGGTGTAAAAGATAGCAATAATCAAAGCAAGTCGCCGGGAGTTGATCAGTTAAATAATAATAAAAAAATAATTATAGTTAATAATAAAAAAAGTAATGGCAGCCAAGTTATGGCAAATTTATTAAAAATTTTAACAGGAATGGGGCTAGGAGTTGGCGGTAAGATTGCTTATGGTAAATTCTTTAGCGAAGATAAATCTGGAATTATTGTTAACAGTGATCTTGTATCATATTTTCGCAAAAAATTTGATACCAAGCCTAAGAGTTGGCGTTTTAGCCCACGTTATTATTTTATAAAATTTTTAAATATGTTATTTAAATACGATAGTAATAAGACTACTAACGAAGATATTACGCTCATGGTAAAGTATGGGTTGCTTGCGTTTATGCCTACATCCAAAAATCCAATCGATGAACAAATGTTTGGAAGTTTGGTTTCAATAATTTTGCAAGAATTTAATTATTATTCAGATTTTGGTTATATAGTAAAAACTCTTATAGAAATAGCTGGTAAAGATGATGCTAAATTTGGAAGGAGTTGGGGTACAAAAGACGTTAAAGATATTGATTTTTTAAAATTGAAGCCCAATAATTCAAAATGTCCGCCGTTGGGGTGGAACAATAATTCTGGGAGATTAAATTGGGTGGTAAGTATTCTGGGTGTGAAAAAAGAAAAGTTTGGTAAATATTTTGATAGCATTTCGAAAAATCTGGTAAGATATATGAATACAGTTGTTGATAAATGCCGAGATAAAACGCCTGAAAATAAGCTTGTACTAGATGTTAATGATGACCCTGAACTTTCTCAAGCTAATAAAGATGAAATTGTAGAATTAATTAAAGATAATAATATATGTGAAAATGTTAAGAGATTAATCGGTCTTAGTGGGTATCAATTGGCTTTAGTTTTTTCGAATTTAATAATCAGGATAGCGATTTCGCAGAGCTTTGAAATTGGTTTGGCGGAGACACCGAAACATCAAGAAAAAAATTAATTTTTTGAATTTAAATTAAATAATATTATAGATAATTAAAATAGGAATTTAAATTTTGATTTTTGCAACGAATAATACCGGAAAACTAGAAGAAATAAGAAAAATATTAAATAAGCATCAAATTTATTCTTTAAAAGAAAAAGGCATTAATATAAATATAGTTGAAAACCAGCCGACTTTTTTGGGTAATGCCAGAAAAAAAGCTATTGAAATATATAAAGTTTCGGGCGAAGAAACTATAGCAGACGATTCCGGACTGTGCATAAATTGTTTAAATAAATTTCCGGGTGTTATGACTCATAGATTTTTAGGCAAAAATATATCTGATAAGATTAAAAACGAATATTTGATTAACGAAGTTAATAAATATAATGATAGAACTGCTCAAGCAATTTGTAGTTTAGTTTATTATAACGGTAAAAATATTATAACAGGAGAAGGCGTATTAAACGGTTTTATTGCTAAAAAATGCAGAGGCAGTAACGGTTTTGGGTTTGATGAAATATTTGAACTTCCTAGCGGTTCAACATTAGCTGAGCTAACACCAGAAAAGAAAAATAAAATTAGTCACAGATATTTAGCGATTAAAGATTTAAAGAGAAATATGCTTAAAAATTTGTAAAAAAATCATGTTTTTTCAAAAAATAGCGATTAGAATTAAAAAATTTAATAAATATTCTCTCTGATAGTGCCAGAGAGAATATTTTTAATTAAATAAGTCTAATATTTTCGGAATTTCAAAAAGTAAATAACTATTGCTTTTCTTGTTGTTCATTTTCGTCAATTTGATTAATAACTTTTTGTGCAATATATCCACCTATAATTCCTAAAAATCCTGAAATACAAGTTTCGAATAATCCTGCCACCTTATTTATTATTTTAAAAAAAGGATATTTTGATTCCTGATTTTTTTCAGAATCAGAATCGTTTTTAACTTGATTTGGAATTTTTATACCATAATTAATTATTTTGTCTTTTTTTTCATTATTTTCTAAAATTAATTTTGATTCGTCACTCGAAATTTTTTTGTTTAATACTAACTGGTCGATTATAATTTCTTTCTTTTGTTCAGTTTGTACAGATTTTATCGGAAAAACAAAACTTAAAAATAATATTAATTGTAATATGATTTTTTTTAAAAAATTAAATATAATCAAATTAATCACCTCTTTTTATAGAAGATCATAATTAAATTATACATTATTTTTAATTAATTGTCAACAAAATTGTAAAATTTATTTATTGGTCATGAGCCTAAGTAGTTTAAAAATACAAAAAATCGATTTTGGGTAACGAAAAAATCAATAGTATCAATCTATTTATTCCCTAGAATCTTCTTATAAACTACCTTATACAATGGCGCTACTTTTTTGTACATTTCTCCTGTTATTTTCGTATTTATTATGTTCTACCGCCTTTCAAATATTTTTTCTTTTGCGTCAACGAAACCTAAACACCTCAGGAACACCCTGAGGCGTAAAATTTTAAATTTTAGAATTTTTATTAATACATTCCTGCCGGTGGCATTGCCGGAGCCGCTTCTTTAGCGGGTTCTTTTTTTTCTGCAATTAAAGATTCTGTCGTCAAAACCATAGAAGCAACTGATTCTGCATTTTGAAGAGCGCTTCGCGTTACTTTAGTCGGATCCACAATTCCGTTGGCAATCATATCGCCATACTCACCTATCAGAGCATTAAAGCCAAATCCAATTTTATGCTCTTTTTTAATTCTGTCGATAACAACAGAACCTTCAAAGCCTGCGTTCTTGGCGATTTGTCTAACAGGAGCCTCTAAAGATCTCAAAACTATCATAGCACCGGTTTTTTCGTCGCCTTCGCAAGAATCTACAATTTTTTGGACAGCCGGAATTGCGTTAATTAATGCCACGCCGCCTCCTGCAACGATTCCTTCTTCGACAGCCGCTTTTGTAGCTGCAAGAGCATCTTCGATACGTAATTTCTTTTCTTTCATTTCGACTTCAGTGGCAGCACCGACTTTTATAACAGCAACTCCGCCTGCGAGTTTTGCCAAACGTTCCTGTAATTTTTCTCTGTCAAAATCCGAAGTAGTAGTCTCAATTTGAGCTCTTATTTGCTTAATTCTTTCTTGAATTTTTTCTTTAGAACCTGCACCGTCGACTATTATCGTACGTTCTTTTTCGACTTTAACTTGATGTGCCTGCCCTAACTGACTAATACTAGCATTTTTGAGCTCAAGCCCAAGTTCTTCTGATATAACTTCTCCGCCGGTTAAAATCGCAATATCTTGAAGCATCTCTTTGCGTCTGTCGCCAAAACCAGGAGCTTTAACCCCAATGCATTTAAAAGTCCCACGTAAATTATTTACGATTAAAGTCGCCAAAGCGTCGCCTTCGATATCTTCGGCGATTATCACTAATTTTTTGCCCATTTTGACTATTTGTTCAAGCAGAGGCAAAAGCTCTTGAATACTCGAAACTTTCTTATCAGTTATCAAAATATAAGCGTCGTCTGCAATGGCTTCCATTTTGTCACTGTTCGTTATCATGTAAGGCGAAACATAGCCTCTATCGAACATCATGCCTTCGACTACTTCAGAATATGTTTCGGCAGTCTTAGATTCTTCGACAGTTATAACACCGTCAGCGCCTACTTTATCCATGGCTTCAGAAATCAAACGTCCAATAGTAGCATCCCCTGCCGAAATCGTAGCAACCCTTTCAACGTCTGTTGAACCGTTTATTTTTTTGGAATTTTTTTCGATTTCAGAAACAGCAGCTTCAGTCGCCTTTTTCATGCCGAGTTTTAAAATAACAGGATTTGCACCAGCTGCAAGATTCTTCATACCTTCAGAAACCAAAGTTTGCGCTAAAAGAGTAGCAGTAGTCGTGCCGTCACCTGCAACGTCGTTGGTTTTGACTGCAACTTCTTTTACAAGCTGAGCACCCATGTTTTCAAAAGCATCTTCAAGTTCGACTTCTTTTGCAATAGTCACGCCATCGTTTGTAATTAAAGGCGCACCATATTTTTTATCAAGAACCACATTTCTGCCTTTAGGTCCCAATGTAACACTCACTGTATTTGCAAGTTTATCTACGCCGTTTAAAAGTGCCTTTCTGGCTTCTTCGCCAAAAATTATATCTTTTGCCATATTAAAAAACCTCCACAAATTTATAAATTATAATAAAATTATAAAATACAAGCTAAAATATCTTGTTGGCTTACGATTTTATACTCTTTGCCGTTCATCGAAATACTCGTGCCGGAATATTTATTAACTACGACTTTCTCGCCTTTTTCGACGCACATTTTGACTTCTTTGCCGTTTACCACTCCACCCGGGCCACGCGCAACGACGGTACCAATAATGGGCTCACTTTCTTTTGCTTTTGAAGCAACGATAAGCCCTCCTTGAGTTTTTTCCTCGCCGCCTTGAATTTCAACGAGAACTTTATCTAAAATAGGTCTAATCTCTCTCATAAAGACCCCTCCTAAAAAATATAATTAGCACTCTACATACCAGAGTGACAATTTTTTATTTTATTACCAGAAAATAATTAAATCAATGGATAAGGTAAAAATTTGTATACTTGCATATTTTTATTCATCAAAAACAATTAAAAATTGTACATAATTATAAATATAAAAATTATCAAGGTGTTGCCAAAATAATTCATAGAGTATTATCGCCATATATAAGAGTTAAATCACTTTCTTCGGCGGCACCTGAGAAAATATTTATATATTTAGCAATACTAACTTATCAGGAACAAATCATGAGAATAAACGCAAAAATTAACCCAAAGAAAAAATAATTTTTATTCTTAGATTTAATATTTTTGTAATTATTTTATTGATTTAGATTCACTTGACAAAATTATATAAAATTAATATAATTAAATATGTTAATATATTTTTATATTATGCAATTTAGACATATTCAAAAATAAACGAGGTGATTTTTTATGGGTAAAAATATTTTAAATGACTCTCAAATAGAAAAAGCCAATGGCGGCGGAGTTATGAATTATATTAAAGGGACAGGGGAAATTGCTTTAGGATTAGCTGGTATTGCTGGTTCCATATGTATGCTTACCGGAAATGACGAAAAAGTGCCTTATTTGGGAGAAGTTACAAGTAAATTAAAAAACAAAAAGCCAATTGGGGCAGTTGCTGGAGTTGCATCGGCATTATTGGTACTTAATGGTATAAGTAGAATTCAAGATGAAAACAGAGCTTCAAATTTTGATGAATACTTAAAAAGTCTAAAAAAATAAATAATTATAATTTAAAATATTGTAAAATATAAATAAATATTCTCTCCGGCGCTACCGGGGAGAGCGCTTTTTTGAACAAAATCAAAATTTTAAACTTGAATTTTTAGTATATAAATCAAAAAAAGTAAAATAATAATTCTGAAAAATATTTTTGGAGGCAAATTTATGAACATAACACCGCAAGAATATAAAAAAATTTATAAAAAAGCTTCTCCGAAAAGTCCTATTTTGAAAGATTGCTTTTTTGCTTTTATTTCGGGCGGATTTATATGCACTATCGGCCAGCTTTTATCTGATATTTATATTAAACAAATGAATATTCCGCAAAAAGAAAGTCAAGCCTGGGTGTCTGTTACTCTTGTCGGACTCGGTGCTTTTTTAACGGCAATAAATATTTATGATAATATAGCAAAATATGCCGGCGCTGGCACTATTGTACCAATAACCGGATTCGCAAATTCAATTGTCTCTCCGGCTATGGAATTCAAAAGCGAAGGCTACGTTTTAGGTACTGGCGCAAAAATGTTTACTATTGCAGGTCCGGTTATAGTCTACGGCGTAGTCTCTTCGATTATTTACGGTCTAATATTTTGGATTTTTAATATAAATTAATAAAAATTCTCTTCGAAATTATCGAAGAGAATTTAGTTATATAATTACCTGATTAATTTGGCTTTTTCGGAACAGGATTGGGTTTGCCGGTAACAGGCTTCGTATCAACAGGTTTCGAATTACCGCCTGATGCAAACCTATCCTTATTTTTATTAAAGAATTCTTTTGCCTTTTCAGCCAACATTTCGCCATAACCTGTCTTCCAAAGTGCAACTCCACTTCCGCCAAGAAACGCCAAAATACCTGCACCCCATAAAATCGGCTTTAACACTGAAGACTTCTTTTCCTTTCTCTCTTCGCCACCCTTGGAAACCTCAAAACCCGCTTTAAGGGAAAGAAACTTAAAACAACAATCCATCGCTTCAGCATCCTTCAAATCAGAAGCGGTTATCCCCATACTATCAAGCCCATACATAGCCTGAACTGCATTTAAAAATCCATTAAAGTCACCTTCTGACATACCAGAAACAAACGAATCAAACTCAGGAGAATTCCTAGTAGACGTTTGAGCGGTGTAAATTTTAGCAAATGCTATAACCATCTTCACCGCACTATTTCTATATCCTTTATATCCTTCTTTAATACTCCCCTGCGAAACAAAATTATCAAAATCTGCCGCCAACCTCGATCTTGCAACATCAAGACTATCCTCAGCAAGAACCCCCGCTAGTCTGTCACCAACAGCTAACGCTTCATTGTACTTATGACACGCCACTTCTAGATCACCTGACATCTTAAACTCATGAATAGCCTGAAACATAGCTAGAGGTCTATAACTACTGCTACCCAAATTCTTACCATCAAACGAGCCATTCCCAAGCTTATAATAACTTCCACCTACCTTCAAATAATTACCAGCCACATCTTCGTAACTTGCAAGCTTACCAATAAGAGCACTTAAGGCATTTCCAAGACCATTAATCTCAAGACTACTCAACTTTGTGAAACGAGCACTAGAGTAAAGATAATAATAATCGTCCTTACCGCCACTCTTACCATTAGCAAACTTAATCTGACTGCCATCTTTGCTAATTCTAATATATGAATTATACCCCCCCTGAGGAGGCAAGATACTACTGCCTGACAACCCATTGGCAAAGTTTTTTAATTCTTCCTTAATGGCAGCCATTTGCTTTACTTTCGTTTCAGCCCCGCCATCGTTGACCTGGACATTTGTTGTAAAAAATTGATTCTTCCCAGCACCCGCTGCCGAATTTTTAACTGAATCACGCATATCATTGAATTTCTGCACAATATCAACATCCCAAGGGTCACCACCGCAGATACCAAAAACATAATCACGAGTGGACAAATTGTTATAACGACCATTATCGCCTGTCAAAATTTTGTCCGAAAAAACGCCTTTTAAAGCAGGCCCCAAAAGCTCTTTAACCTCGTCATTGTTATAATTGTCTTTCTGAACGAGCTTCCCCTCATAATTTACCTCACCTACTCTAGTCACGCCTTTTATCATTATCTTTTCAAAAAGTCGTGCTTCTGCAGTACCCGTATCTTGACCCTTAGAAGGTTTAGTAGTTAAATCTTTCTCAAACTCAACAACCTGAAGCAAAGGCCCCCCGGAAACAAAATCTATTTCATCAACATTAGTCCTCTTCATTTGTTCTCTACCACCAGAATATTTCGTAAGCCACGCGGCAGACGACTTGTTATCGGCTAATCTTTGGCCTACGCCACCCATGATTGTAAGTGCTAACATAAAACGGGCTAAACGCGATTTAGAATCTTTTTTGTAACTCATAAAAATCTACCTCCAAAAAGTAAATATCAAGACAAACTTAAAACACTAAGTAATTAGAAACACAAAAATCTAATTTCGACTATTATCATAAACCAACAAATAAAAAATGTCAAGAGTTTTACGAAGAATTTGCAAATTTTTTTGCATTTTTCACGAACTTTCGCCTAACCATGATTTCTGACTGCTGATGTGCCTTTTTCTCTAAGATAAGTAGACTCAAGGTCTGAGATAAAAAGTTTGACTGATAACGGATACTTATCAAATGCAAAAGAAATCGGAGAATTATAGCCGCCACCCCTGACTGAATCATCAAAACCGCCCATGTGCCATCTGATTGCAACGGCTTCGGCAGGCTTCAGCCGCATAAAACGCTCGATCAAAAAAACAGACTTTTCGCCATGGCCATATGGAAAACTGTCTTCAATCGAATAATACGGGACTTTTTCCCAAACTCCAGTTAATTCGTTTTTGACGTTACGTGAAGAAATTTTATAAAAATTAACTTTGCAAATATCATGCAAAAGAGCACAAATCGCAAAAGATTCTTCGTCATCACAAGATTCAAAATACTTTTCACGCAAGACTTCGTAAACTTTTACACTGTGCTCGACCAAACCGCCCTCTTTTGCGCAGTGAAATTTCGTACTCGCCGGAGCTGAGAAAAAATCAGTAGAACGAATCCAATTTAATAATTCCTGGGCTCCATTTCTTGAAATTTTATCACAAAATATCGAAACAAATTTTTGTTTATAATCCAAAATATCACCCTAAATTAGAAATTTTGCCAACACAGTGCTTGCATATCTGCTTGCCTTCGAACTCTATAAGCTCTTTGCAAGAGCCGCATAAAGCGCAAGTACTGTTATATTTTCTAATTATAAGAGAATTTGTTTGATTGTCAACAAAAAACTCAACCGGGACCCCACTTTCGAATCCTAAAGTTCTTCTGACATCTCTGGGAATAACAACTCTGCCAAGTCCGTCGATACATCTTGTACCTTTTTTTTCAATATTCATAAACACATCACACTCCTTTACAATTCATGACATAGAGTAATAAACAAAAATTACCCGTCGTAAATTATTGTAGAATAAAAAACTAAAAAAGTCAAATTTTGTAGAAAATAGTCGAAAAATGGAGCTTATTAATGCTAGGAAAAGTATGGGCAGGCATGATAATTTCGAGTTTTTTTTGCGCTTTAATAAATAATAAAATTAATTTACTTGGCAATGCGATTCTGGAAGGCACAGACCAGGCAATAAATATAATATTAATAACTTCTGGGGCGATAATTTTTTGGTCGGGAATCATGAAAATAGCACAAGATAGCGGCTTTACTCGAGCTATTTCAAAATTATTATTTCCTGTTTTAAGAATTTTATTTCCAGATTATGCCCAAAAAAATAATATTTTGGATTTTATATGCATAAATTTTGTATCAAACATAATGGGCCTTAATAACGCAGCAACTCCATCGGGAATAAAAGCTATTAAATTTATGCAAAATATGAACGAAATTTCAAAAAAAAAATTATTAGAAAAAAACGCTGCGATATTTTTAATCATGAATATGTCTTGTATTCAAATTGCTCCTACTTTTTTAGTTGCACTCAGGAAAAGCTTCGGTTCAAATACGCCGTATGAAATTCTGCCAAAAATGTGGGCAACTTCAATTATTTTTTTACTAACGGGAATAATTCTTATAAAAATATTTTTGAAAAATAAAAATAAACAAAAAAATAATATAATAATTTATGATAATTGAAAATATAGGAACTTTTTCAGCTCCGAGTTTAATAATAATAATTTTAATATTTGCGATAAAATCAAGAATAAATATATTTGATTCTTTTATAAAAGGCGCCAAAGAAGGCCTTGAATGCATGATTTCGATTTTGCCTGCAATAATCGCATTAATAACAGCAGTAACGATATTTAAATCTTCAGGTGCCCTAGAATTTACAATAAAATTATTAAATCCGATATTTTCGCTTTTAAAATTCCCGAAAGAATGCATCCCGTTAATAATCATGAAGCCGATTTCAGGCTCGGGATCAAATGCAATATTAAATTCTATTTTTGAATCTAACAGCCCGGATAGCTATATCGGAAAATTATCTTCGATAATATCAGGCTCAAGCGAAGCTATTTTTTATATTATTTCTACTTATTGCGGCTCTATAAAATTAAAAAACACTAAAAATATAATAATTTTCGCACTTATTTCTTTTTTAGTTTCGATATTATTCGCTCGTATTATATGCTAAATAATATAAAATTTATTAAAATAATTTAATTTTTTGCTTTCTCATCGTTTCCATCTCTTTCTTGATTCCAAAATAAACTATTTCCCATACTTTTTTCTATATTAAAAACATGTTCGCTAGAATGACTTGCTACGTAGCAGCCAACAGTCAGTCTCCCGGCGAGATCTGGGACTGCACTGACTAACTTGCGCCAAGATGCTTTAGATAGACATAATTGCCAGTCTTTAATTTTATCTGGATTTTTACTAATTACATTATCAAATAATTTTTTGTATTTTATTTTGTTTTCTTTCATTAATTTTTGTTTTTCTTCATCGGTCTTTGCACTTGGGGATTTCCATAATTTTCTCCAATCTTTGCTTCCGTATACATCTGTCTTCATTTTTTCCCATTCTTTTGCTTTAATTTGCCAATTATATTTTGTGTCTTCTAAGACACTATGTTCAATCGAAAGAAAATCACCTTCGGCGTCCATGCCAGAAAATAAATTTATTTTGCAATCTTTATGTGAATTTTTTATGTTTTTTATCGAATCAAAATCACTATTTTCAAATGCCAACCAGCTGAAAAATGCACCGACCAATCTTGGAAAACCAAAATAACTAACGGCAGACTTAATCTGAACAGGTGACCAAATATTTAATTGCTTAACACACTTAAATTGACTAACCCATGAACTAGAATAGCCCCCCAAGCTATAGCCATCAACTTCGATATATCTTGCATTAGGATATTTTTTTTGTAGTTCGTCAGTAACATACTTTAAAACACGCTCGGCATATTTTTGTAAAGTTTTTTCGTTTTTAGGTCTCTTGCCTTTGCTTTCATCATAACTAGGGTAATCAACACAAATAACAACTGCATCTCTTACGGCATTACTAGGATTTTTTGAATAATTAGTACCATGATCGTCCGGGAATATTAAACGATCTAAAGTTTTAAATCCTAACGAAGAAGTCCCACCAAAAACTATAATTATTTTTTTGACTTTATTATTCTCGTTTACATTATCTTCGGATATCTTGCCGTTACGATAGGCAATATCGTCATATATATAACCATGCAATGTATCTAGTCCACTATTTTTTTCGTTTTGTAAATAAAATTCTTTATAACGATTCTCCAAATCGTACTTTTTAACTTCTTTCCAACATTTATTTTGGGGGTCAACATAAATATAACGCCCACCGTAATCATAACGTGAAAGCCAGTTTTCAATAGAACCTTCAAAGAGCCCGTTACGAGCTATCTCTTTGAGTACTTGGAACGTCACAAATGTGCCGGTAGCACCAGCAGCAACACCAATAATTGGTTTTTTATATTCTCTAATAAAATTTGCAATTTTATCAATCGAACCTGAATTTTTTGAGCTACCCGGGTTATTTTTAATCTTCTCATGTCTTAATAAACTGTCCGAAACGTTATTAACAGTAATTTCACTTTGGCTTTGAGTATTATTTTCTCCGATAGCATTTTGAGAATTATTTTTCCCACTTGTTTTAAAATTTCCAGCAAAACTTAATACTGCTAAGCTTTCGGCTAAAATTTTTTTGAATTTTTTCATGATATTTTCACCGCTTTCTTGTTATTTATTTTTTTACTTAGCGAAATATAAAAATATGTCACATAAAAACTGTAAGTAATCACACAACTGATGACCATATTTTTCTAGTTCTAAGACAACCAATTGTCACCATGTACACATATTCTTAACAATGCCTAATAATACTGTAGACAACTAGCTTTGAATCCTATCATAATTCTTTGTTCTTTTCAAGTCTTTTTCAAGAACACGTTCCAAAATACGATAAAAATAAAAATTAATAATACTCTTTTTCCTAGCATATAATTTCAAGAATAAAAAAAAATAAGCATAAAAATCAGGAAAATAAAATAACACGCTGAATTTTAAAAATTTAAGGAGTTCTTAGTGATATGCGGTATAACAGAACTTAGAAAAAAAGAAGTAATAAACATAAGAAACGGCTTTAGATTAGGCTTTGTAAGCGACGTTGAAATAGACATATGCAATGCACGAATAATATCAATAATAATTTACGGAAAACTAAAATTTTTCGGACTATTAGGCCGAAAACAAGACATAGTAATTAAATGGGAAAACGTAGATGTAGTCGGAGAAGACACTATTTTAGTAAATTTCTTCCAGCAAAAAGAACATCATAAAAATAAAAAAGGAATTTTTTCAAAAATATTCTCCAAAAACAAGCAATAAAAAATATTTAAATTCAATAGAGGGCGTATTTGAATATAATTTTAGCCAAAAAAAATACAATAATTTTTTCGATATTATCACTATTAAGTTTTGTACTTATAGTAGCACTTATAACTTTTGTTTCACCAATGGCACACAAAGAAAACTTAACCCCACTAGTTATAATAGACCCCGGACATGGGGGAGAAGACGGCGGAGCCGTAGGACACGATGGCATAGTTGAAAAAAATATAAATTTAAAAATTTCGCTTGCCTTGCGCGATGCACTAAAATTACTTGGATATGAAACTATAATGACACGAGAAAAAGATAAGGCGATTTATGATGAATCTGCAATAAATTTGCGACAAAAAAAACGCTCGGATTTAAAAAATAGGTTATCAATAATAAATAAAAATTCAAACGAAGATAGTATTTTTATAAGCATTCATCAAAATAAATTTCCAAACGAAAAATACTCAGGAACTCAATTATTTTTTTCAAAAAACAATCCAAAAAGCGAAAATCTGGCAGTCTATATAAGAGAAAACATAACTTCAAAATTACAGCCTAAAAACGAAAGAGAAATAAAAGAAGCAACGTCAAAAATTTTTCTTTTAAATAACTCAAAAATCCCTTCAGTTACAATCGAATGCGGCTTTCTATCTAACAAAGAAGAATCCCAAAAACTAAACGATGAAAATTATCAAAAAAAGCTTGCGTTATGCACTTTATTTGGAATCGATAGATTTTTTCGTGACACATAAAACTTTTCAACAATTGAACATGTTTAAACATTAAAAAAAAATTTAAGTTTTGATATTTTCAACAGTTTCAACAAGTTTTCAACAAGTTTTCAACAGTTTTCAACAGGCTTAAAAGTCTTGAAATTACTGGATTTTTCATATTTTTCAACATTTTCAACAGTTTCTATTACTAATACTAAAAAAAATATAACTTACTCAGTGAAAAGCTAGAATCGTATAGAAATAAAATTTATGTTTACCAAAAATTTTAAAATATATCAATTATCTATCAATATTAGAAAATAGTTTCCCAAATTTTGAGATACTTTTTACTGGTGTTGCCAGAATAAGTGAAAGTAATAATTTATTTTTGCCATATTTTTTTGATAGTATTATAAAAACATAAACATAAATATTAAAAATAAAATATCCAAACTCTATCGATTATACCTATTTTTGGCAATACTGTGAAATCTTGCATACTTCAATACCAAGAATAAATATCTCCGGCGGCACCGGAGATAAATCTTATTAGATAAAAACATAATCCGAATTATGTATTAAAATAATAAAATATATGGAATCTAAATATAAACAGGATTAATATCTAATCACTTTTGTTGTCTCAGGGAAGGCACATTGCGCCAATTCAGTGCCTTTTGGTACGTAAACCGTTCCCAAAGAATCGCAATAATATAAGGCATATTCACCAATTGTAAGCAACGAAGCCGGAAGTTGAACATTTTTTAAAGATTCGCAACTAAAGAAAGCGTGAGGCCCAATTTCAGTAACACCGTTTGGAATTGTGATCGTTTCTAAAGCTGTACAACCAGAAAAGGTATTTTCCCTAATCATATGCAACAACTTTGAAAGTTGAACTTCTTTTAAAGCTGTGCAATCCAAAAAGACGCCATCCCCCATTTCAGTAACACTGTTTGGAATTATGATCTTTTTTAAATTTTTACAACACTTAAAGGCGTAATTTCCAATTTCAGTGACACTGTTTGGAATTATGATCTTTGTTAAAGCGGTACAACCAGAAAAGGCCCAAGCCCCAATTTCAGTAACATATTTCAAAATAGTAACGTTCGTTAAATTTTCGTGAAAGCTAAAGGCACTGTCACCAATTTTACGCTCTGAAAGGTAACTCTCTATGAGGTGACTTAAAATTTGACTACAACCCTTCTTCCTCAAGCTCAAATGAAGACCCGGGCGAGGATATGATATGATAACACTTTTTAAAGAATCAAAATCTGCAAAGGCGTTATCGCAA
>JAGBNX010000038.1 GCA_017634155.1 Clostridia bacterium
AATACCTGAAATGATGTCTATTGGACCTTTAACGAAAGGAAATATAGAACGGTTCCGCGAAGAAATTAAAAGTTCGAAACAAGAAATTGATAATTGGTTTAAGAATTACCGAAATGGAAAGTGATAGAATTGATTGTTGGGAGTATTGATTAGCTGTTTTAGTTTAGTAGTTACAATTTCTGTAAAACCTCCGGTATATCCGGAGGTTGGTTTTTATTTCTCTTGATTGTGTAATTTAATGAATTTAGTCGAAAAAAAATTATTTTTTTTATTCAAAAAGCCTTGATTTGTTTATTTGGATTTGTAATAATAAGATTGATCGGTAATTTTTGGAGGGAATTTTGTCTTTAGGCACTAAAAGCTTTGTATTTAACAAAAATTCAGACTGGAAAAGAAATAATTATTCTTATGGTACTAAAATAAAAGATAATTTCTTGTGTTTTTTATCAGATAATAATTCGAATTCTGCATTTTTTTCAAAATGCTTAGATAGTACTGAGTTTGGAATGTCTTGGGGAGTGCTCAAAACTAAATTTTATATAAATCAAAATTGTAAAATTATTTTTAGAGTGTTTGCAAGCGATTCTAAAGATGTAATTGCATATCTCAGTGAAAACGCAGAAAAAATAAATATAGACAAATTTTTGCGAAGTAATTCTAATTTTAATACTAAATTCGAATTTTTCGATAAAATCGATGCCATTAAATTCGAAAATCCCAAGTGTGTACCACTTTTTAGTCTTAAAGGCAGATATCTTTGGTTTTGCATAGAAATTTCAGGCTTCTCAGAAGAACCTGTAATTCTCAAAGAAGTCGAAATTACTTTTCCGTTGGTAAATTTTGTAAAATTTTTACCTGAAATTTATCAAAGTTTTTCACCAGATTCTTTTATGAACAGATTTATCTCGATTTTTCAATATATTATTTTAGAAACAGAAACAATAATAGATAATATTCCCGAAAAATTTGAGCCACTTTATACTAATAAAGAATTTTTGTCTTGGATTTGCAAATGGTTTGATATAAATAACATGATTTGGGAAGAAAATAAACTCAGGTATCTCGTAAACGATATGATAAATATTTTTAAGTCTAAAGGCACTAAAAATTCTATTATTAAAATGATCGAAAAATATACAGGATATAGTCCTATGCTTATAGAAAAATTCAAAATAATAAATAACGAATTTTATAAAACAGAACAAAAGCTTATAGATAAATTATTCGGTCAAAATAATTTTTTCTTTACAGTCATAATGAACGAAAATGAAATAAAAAAAGGAGACGACTATGCCAATGTTCTGAATATTATAAAAAATAATGCACCAATAAATGCTGTTTGCAATCTGGTAGTTCTGACAAATAATATTTCACTCGGTTGCCATTGCTATATAGGCTTAAATTCTTATATTTCGAACGGCGGTATGCAAAATTTAAGATCTAAAAATTCAATTATGATTGTAAATTAATTAATTAACTGGGAGTATATTATGAATAATAATAAGCAATATCATATCGTGAGCAGAAATAATTATTTTTTAGGCAAATTAATGACTGCAAGAGATTTTTTTGCAGAACAAGAATATTTTAATTCCAGAAGGCGGCTTATCAGTAAATTTATGTTCGGTGCCGGAATAATCGCCGGTATGAGTATATTTCTAGTTGACGATAAATCTTTTTCGCTTGAGCCGGGCTTAGCAATTGATTATTACGGACGTGAGATAATCGTAGATCAGACGTGTGTGAGAAAATTAAATTTAATCAAAGGCTTCGAAGATATAAAAAACAAATCAGAAATTTATATTTGCATAAAATATAAAGAATTTTTAGACGAAAGTACTTTTTCGGTAACAAGTGCAGGAAATGCAGAAAACGACAAGCAATTTAATAGAATAAAAGAAAGTTTCGAACTTTTTTTAACTGATAAAGCACCCCAGAAATTTGATCTTAAATTAGACGGATTATTATTTCAAAAAGTAAAAATTTATAATAATAATAAGATAAAAATTTGGGCAGAAATGCCTAAATATGCAAATTTGGGCAAAAATACGAAAATTAAAATATTTTTTGAAAAAACAGATCCGGTTGAAAACATAGCATTTAATTTAAAAATATCAGGAGTATTATTTGAAAACTGTGCTTCAGTATCGTTTGATGATTCTAAAAATCCCGAAGAAAAATTTTTCTCGCAAGAATGTTACATGCTGTGCAATGCAAATAATGCAGCAATTTCAGAACTTGTTATAGCAAAATCTGATTTTAATTTAAGAATCGGCACGAAAAATATTGAACTCGAAGATGACATACGTTCTACTATAAATATTAGAGAAGAAAATATAAAAAATATAATTATTTCTGATTATTTTGCTTTGAATTTTGATAAATTAATCGAAGACAACGACGAAAAATTTATATATCTTGCAAAAGCGAAAGTCGTCAGTGACGGAGTAAATTATATAATCGAAAAATTTGAGCCAAATCCTGCTAAGCAATTTTTATTAAATAACGAAATTCTTCGTCTAATGGAAGAATTAAACGAAAGTATTATCGACTGTGAGCTTGCAAACTCAAATTCAAAATCAAATAAAATAATTAATCAAGAAAATAAATCTGACAAATTATCTAATAAAAATATCGAAAAATTAATAGAAAAAGATAATGTTATCACAGGAGTAGAAACTATAAATTTAGGTTTTAAACCAAAACCCGGCAAAGTTTATTATTCTTATGAATTTGTACACGGCCTGGGCAAAGGCAATATTGCTGTTATAACAGCGACTGTTAACGACGAAAATCCTGAATTTGAAGAAAAAAATCTGCTTGTATTTGGCGACCGAAGCATATTTGACGTAGACGAGGCAAATTTATCTGTTCCGGACGTCCAAATTGCGTCTATCGTAGACCCCAACAAAGGAACTATGAGAATAGGCGTAAGACTAGAAGAAAGAACTAACGTGCAATCTATAAAAATTCGCTGGTGGGCAATAAAGCCAATCGAAAGTGAAACAGCGCGTGATAATCTGGTTATCGACGAAAATTTAAAAATAATCGTATCACCTGATAGCATTACAATAAAGCCACTGGAACAAATAAGATTTTCAGCCAAAATAATAGGAACAGAAGATCAACGTGTATCTTGGAGTTTGGGCAAAAATAACCCAGGGAAAATCGATTCAAACGGATTATATACCGCACCGGCCACCGAAGGTATATTCGAAATTATCGCACAGGCCGTTAATTTTGAAGACTTACACGCAAGTGCATATATTGTAGTTACGACTGAATTTTTGCAAAACAATAAATAAAATTCTATAAGTTTATGGTATAATTCTCGAACCTGATTTAATTATTTAATTTCAGAGCCAATTTATTGAATATTTGAATATTTTTATAATTTGTGATAAAATAGTTCAAATTTTAGATTTAAAAATTAAAATTTATGAATTAAGATGAGGTAGGAATGTTATGAAACATAATTATAAAATTAAAATTGCAGTTTTGTTGTCAGTTTTGTCAGTTAATAATAATGATTTGAATAAAAATATTTTTGCCAAAAATAATATAAAATTTCAACGAAAGCTTTCTTGGAGTGAAAATCATCCGGTTGCAACAAAAATTTTAAAAGGCATAGGCATTACTGCTGGTTTGGCAGCATTAGGAACAGGAGGATATTATGGTACACGTTTTGTTCTTGATAAAATTTATCCCGAGCGTGTTGAAGAACGTGAAAAACTGAAAAAAACAAAAGAAAAACTCAGTAAAATTAGTAATGAAATTATAAGTTATGCATTAAGAGATAGTTTGACTGAAGACGAAGAAAAGAAATTAGATAAACTAAAAAAAGATGAAAGCTATCTTAAAGAGAACATAAAAGAAAAAGGTGAATCTAAAAATACATTTTTGAATTTGGCAGTTGTTGGAGGTATTATTGCTTTCGGCAAAGGCATTGCTGATATAGTAAACACTGTTGGTAAGTTTGCCAAAAGTCTTTCAACGATTTCATATTTAAGATGGGCATATGTTAATTTTGAAGAAATGTTTAAATTTATTAAAAATATTTTTAAATCCCCGCCAAAAGAAATGCAGAAAGGCGATGCGCTCAAACTTTTTGATACCCTTTTTGAAGGCTATTATGGTCAGAAAAAAGCTATATCAAATTTAAAAAGTCATATTTTTGACATATTGATTGCAAGAGACCAGGCAAAGCGAAAAGTCGAGAATACCTCCAAGTCAAAGTGCCCAATACTTTACCTCTATGGTCCTCCTGGTGTAGGTAAGTCTTTTTTCGTTAAACTTTTGCCGAAAGTATTTTTAGCTAGCGGTGAGCCTTTGGTTATATCTTCATCTTATTTTAATCTCGATAGTGATATAAGTATTGTTGATCAATTGGTCAATATTGAGGAAAAAGGTTCTAGTAGTGAAAGAATTACGCCAAAGAAAATATTTGTAGATTATACAATAAATAATCCAAATGGGTTGATATGTTTTGATGAATATGATAAATATTGTTTTTCTAGGAAGAAATCTAATATTAATAACAAAACTTGTTCGATGGATGAATTTCTTAGAGGGCTTCATGATGATGGTAGTTACGTGGCAAACGGGCAACGAGTTTACTGGTCTGGTACAATTATTGTTATATCAAATGAAAAAAATTTGTCGGGGCATGAGGAATCTTTTGTAACTAGGTTGAGAGAAGTTAAATTTGAAGATTTAACATGTGATGATTATGAAAAAATAATTCAAGACCACTTTGATGAAATGAGTTCTTATTGGAGTTTGCCTGATAACGGCGGTATTGAAATAACTCTTGATGAAAATTCATTAAAAGATCTTGCAGTGGAAGTTGAAAAGAGAAAACAGGGTGCCAGACCAGTTGACAATTGGATTATCCCTGAAATTAACAACGTAGTCGGTAAAAAAGTAAAAAGTTTAGCAAATTTATCCAACGAGCTTCCTGACGAAAGTACTATGGATAATTCCAATGATTCTGCTAATATTAGTCTGATTGTAAAGTATAAAGATAATAAGTTTCTGGTTTTGGAACCAGATAATAAAATTTTGGGCGATAGTTCTTTGGGTTTGTCAGGTAATGAATCTTTAGATAGCAGATCTTGCGTATCGACCAACGACTCTGTAATTAATAATATTTTGGATTTAAAAGAAGCTGGAAAATTACCCCAAAATAATGATTTAAATTTAGACGAGTCTACAAAATTATTTGAAGACATTTCGGGTATAGATAATTCCTTGCGTTGATCTGTAAATGACCCTTTGATAGTGATAATGCATTGCTAAAATATAGAAGTGATAAAAATTAGTATAACGTTATATTCAATTCCTCTGGCGGTAGCTGAATAAGATGTCTATCTTTATTTAGTAACGCCATTTTGGCATTCAAAATCACCGGCTGTGCCGGGAGTGTCAAAAATTTATTGCTGTAAATAAAAAATGCTTTTAAAAAAATAATTGCAAAGTAAAATCAAGAAAAGAGAAAGATTTAGAAAAATGTTGAGATTTACGATTAAACCTAGCCAAATTACCACTAATACTACTATTTGAACTTTCAATCAGATGAGTTTCACTTTTAGTCATAGTATGTTGTTCAGGAATTTTCATTTCACTAAAAGCAATGCCATAACAACTGTTGGCATCACTGTAAGTATGAGAAATATGTGGTATGCAATAACACTTTTTTGAAGCCTAGAATAAGCAGTCCATACTATTGCTCTTTTTTGTTTTTTTGAACATATGTATATATTTCGTCCAACTCAATAATATCAGTCTCTTTCGAGTAATTAGGCTCAAATTTTTTTAGTTTTTTATCTAACTTTTCTTTAGCTTTTTTAATCCAATTCGCTACTGTGGTTCTGCTACATCCCATAAACATTGCTGTTTTTCTAATGCCCACGTTATTTAAGTACATTAAAATTGCTTTTTGTTTCAACTTTTCACTAAATTCGTATTTCGTATCAAAAAATGTTTTTCTACATTATTTGCAACTATAACGTTTTTCCCCTAAACTTTTTCCACTTTTCTTGATTTTGCAACTTCTACAAAATTTACATTCCATCTAATTCACCTTTTTATCTGTATCATTTTTTTTGGTTTAGCAATAGCTTTTTGTCATTTCCTCCATTTTGGCATTGTTACATAAGTTTCGTTACCGTGTTTACATAAATACCTTTGACTTCCTGCTTTACTTTTGCCATGCTTGTTCTTTGTATCGTTTCTTTCCCATATTGTGGGCACTTTATTTTTCGTCCCGCCTCACTATTATATCATTAACACATCTGATTTGCATTTCCCAATTTTTTCGTTATTTAAACGGGAATAGTTTAAATAAAAATTATTATCTGATATATTTATTGTAAATTTATTTATATTTTTTATTTTTAATTCAGTAACTGTTGCGTGTTTTTAGGGACAAGAAAGTCGGTTCATATAAAAAAATCAAAAAAAGTAAAAAAAATAAGTTGACTTCGACAAAATTATGTGCTACCATAGGCAGTAGGTCTAGACCGTAAAAAAAAGGTAGGTGTTGAATATGGCAATAGAAACTTTTGAAACATTGGCTTCAGATGTCAATTTTATGAAATCAGTTTTCACTACGATTGGTGAATTGGAAGATGACGGTAATATAGCCGGCGCAAGAAACGCCGTAGAATCTATATACAAATCTAGGGGGGTTGAGTTGTCAGATACAAACTTCAACGCCTTGTTAGATGAATACAGAGAAGCTAAAGGCACTGTTTCACAGCTTAATGACGACGAAGTTCAGGGCTTAGCTGCAGGTCTTGATGAAATTACTGAATTACAGTCAAGAGACCCTCAGGCTTTGAGAGAACTCGGTGCTTCATTTCAGCAAATCGGCGGTGTTCTTAGCGACTTGGGAAATTAATTTAAAATTCCTATGGCGGAAAGTTTTTTCGCTTTCCGCTGGGTATTTTTAAGGAAAAAAATTATGAATTGTATTTTTTGCAATATCGCAAATCAAGATAATAAAAATAAAAAAAACTGGGTCTTTGAAACCGAAAATTGCTGCTGCTTTCCGGATATTGACCCGAAAGCTCCCGTGCACTTGCTTTTGATTCCTAAAATTCATATTACTTCTTTGCAAGATATAAAAAATAATAATATCGAATTTATAAACGACATGTTTTTGAGCATACCAAAAATTACTGAAAAATTAGGGTTAAAAAGCTATAGATTAATTTCTAACATAGGGGAGAGTGCCGGGCAGAGCGTTATGCATTTGCATTTTCATATTCTGGGAGGGCGCAAATTTGATTGGCCTCCGGGCTGATAATAATAATAATAATAATATTCATGA
>JAGBNX010000039.1 GCA_017634155.1 Clostridia bacterium
CGTTGGGTTGTTGAACGTACTTTTTCTTGGCTAAATAATTCCAGAAGACTATCTAAAGATTATGAATTTTCCGTCTCTTCTTCAGAATCTATGGTCATTATTTCTCACTTACACACTTTGTTAAAACGTTTGTGAATACGGTTCTTAGCCATTACTTTGCTCGTAAAACTTATTGTTGGTCTCGTTCTCTTTCTATGATTTCTTTTTCTGTTTCTTTATTTGCTTCCTTTCATTAACCTTTCTATATATTTTGGCAATACCTCCAAAAACATGTTATTGCATATCATATAGGCGAAGGCAAATCCGCAACTAAAGAAATTTATCGTAAAGTAAAAAAATTAAGATCTAATTTCTTGATTTTACTTTGCAATTATTTTTTTATAAGCATTGTTTATTTACAGCAATAAATTTTTGACATTACCGGCACATCCGGGGTTTTGAATGCCGATAAATTTATCTCCGGCATGGCCGGATAAGTTTTTTGTGTTATTAAATAAATTTATTTGCAATCTCTCGTGCAGTTTTATCGCAATAAATAATATCTTCTATACACTTGATTTTTATTGAATTGATTTTATACATACTTTTTTTGATTATATTTATTATATCTAAAAATTTAATTTTTTCTTGCAAAAAGGCACTAACTGCGACTTCGTTTATTGCGTTTAAAGCGCACGAAAGCGAATTATTTCCTATTGTATCTCGGCATAAATTCAAGATTTCTCGTGTATCAGAATCCGGCTCATAAAACGAAAGTTTTTTTACACTCGCAAGATTTAAATTTAAATTATTAGAATAATTTAATCTTTCTGGGTAAGTCAGGGCATACTGTATCGGAAATTTCATGTTTGGCATACTCATTTGAGCTAAAATATTGCCATCGACAAGCTCAATCATAGAATGTACAATGCTTTGGGGATGAATCAAAACGTCTATTAAATTTTTACTAATATTAAATAAATAAGCAGCTTCAATAATTTCGAGTCCTTTATTCATCATAGTCGCCGAATCGACTGATATTTTAGCGCCCATATTCCAAGTTGGGTGTTTTAGGACGTCTTTTATCGAAATATTTTCAAGTTCTTTTTTATTTTTACCAAAAAACGGCCCTCCGGAAGCCGTGAGAATAATTTTTTTTAAAAAAATTTTTTTATTATTATTTATACATTGCCAAATCGCACTGTGCTCACTATCAACCGGAAAAATTTCGCAATTATTTTTTTTTGCAATATTTATTAAAAAATCGCCGCCGGCAACAATAGATTCTTTGTTTGCAAGAGCGAGGTTTTTGCCTGATTTTAATGCTGAAAAACTCGCATAAATTCCTGAAAACCCAGCAACAGAATTAAATACTAAATTTGTATCTTGTATTTTTGCAATTTCGCACAAGCCACACGTACCACTAAAAAAATTTATATTTTTAAATTTTTTTGATAATTTTTCAGCGTCTTGTTTATTTTTTACGCATACATATTCAGGATTAAATTTTAATATTTGAGTTTCTAGTAATTTTATATTATTCCCGGCAGATAAAGCAATTACTTGAAATTTTTTTAAATTTTTTAATTTTTCGATGACTTCAAGGCATTGCGTCCCAACTGAACCCGTGCTGCCTAAAACTGCAATTTTTTTCATAATTAATTTACCTCACGGTATAAAACATAACACACGTGCCAGAAAAAAAATACTTTCTCTGGCAACATATTTAAAATTAAGCAATAACTAATTTAAGATGTTATATTTTTGTTATAAAACGTAACTCCAAACGATTTTTCAGATATATCAAATAAAATTCCCACCACCGTCAATAGGCCCTCTATTCTGATCATCTGGCCATTGATTAACTAAACCATTCTGAAAATTATCATTCGCACGAGACTTAACACCGTACTTCCCGTTCGGCATTTGCAAACCCGGCGCAAGACAAGTGTAGACTTTTTTATCGCTATTATCTTCACGATACGTTACTTCTATGCCAAAACACCAAATATTATGATCTTGGAAATAATTGCAGTCAGTAATTACGCCTTGACCCGTTGAGATATAATATAAAGCTTTAAGATTGAGACCATTGGGATTATTTATTACAACATTACTCAAATAAACCACCACGCTATTGCCCAAAACTTTTAAATTTTGTGGCATTTGGTTTACCATTTTATTCATACACGTAATACTTTGTTGCTTGTTTTGTTGAAAATTATCAGAGACAAGTGACACCTTAGGCACTACATTAGGAACTTCGTTAACTACTACGTTCTTATTTTTTTCGATATTACCTAAATTTTTATTTTTATCTTTATCTTTGTCTTTGTCGTACTCAAGAACTGCCTTATCAATCTTTTTTTTCATTTCGTCGCCAAAATGGAACTTTTTCCCAGGGTCACGCTGTTTATTTTTATTTACATAATTTTTTATAGCTCTTCCCACAGAATAACTACCAAGTTTAGAATCTGTAGCTGCGCCTACAATACTGTGAACTGTTTCACCAGCAACTAATACACCAATTGTACCGCCGACAACCGTCTTCCAGTCTATTGATTTGGTTTCCTCAATAGTAACACGACCTGATTTTCCAGAATTTTGCGCCGGTTTTGTACTTTTAATCGAAAAGCCATCTGTTTTGGTAATTTTATTTTTGTTCAAATCTTGCGCCTGAGCCTGAGCCTGAGCATTTGCACCAAAAGCCAATGCGCTTAGTAATGTAACTGCAATTCTGCTTTTATTAGATCTACTCATAAGATTTCCTCCCTGAAAAAATTAAAATTTAAAAATAATTAAATAGCCGTGCGTACATATTCATAAAGTTTCGAATTTATTATACAACAAATTTGAATTTTGTCAAGCTTTTTGGCATGAATTTATAAAAACTAAAAAATTAAGTTATTAAAAACGCTTTCTTAGGTAGCGCCGGAGGAATTTAGGGTTGTGTACTAAAAAAGTTTATCAAGAGAAAATTCGATAATGTTGATTAAAAGACCAAACAAAATAGGGCATTGCAAAAAATCATAGAAAACATCTATCTTTTGTTAGCAATGTCATTTTTATTTGACTGTTGACATTCGAATTTGCATGTTTTATTCTGTAAACAGTCGCGTGCTTAATTTAGATATTTGAATTTGTTTTGCCCAAGTAGCTTATCTAGCAGAGCGTTGTTTTTTTCACAGAGGTGTCGGTGCAAGTCCGTCCTTGGGGGATTTTAAAGTAAAGTGAGGTTTTTTGTATGTCTACGTATGAAGATAAGACTCTTGTATGCAAAGATTGTGGCAAAGAGTTCGTATTTACTGCTGGTGAGCAGGAGTTTTATGCAGAAAAAGGCTTTGAAAATGAGCCCCAAAGATGTCCGGGATGTCGTGCCGCGCGTAAGGCCGGTAGAAATAACGGTCCGCGTGAGTTTCATACTGCTGTTTGTGCAGCTTGCGGCGGCGAAGCCAAAGTGCCGTTTTCTCCGCGCGAAGATCGTCCTGTTTATTGTAGCGAGTGCTTTGCAAAAATGAGAGAACAATAAAATTAAATTTTTTTGTTTTAGTTAATCTCCGGTTATTCCGGGGATTTTTTAATACAAAAAATTTTTATTTCTCGTGGACCAAGGTATTGTATGCTTGTTGTTTTATTGGTGAATTATGTTCAAACTAAGTGAGAGACTTATGTCCTGTGCAGAATTTGTAAACTCTGAAAGTATCGTAGACGTTGGCACTGACCATGCAAAATTGCCTATTTGGCTTATAAAAAATAATATTATAAAATATGCATATGCTTGCGATATAAATAAATTTTCGCTAGAAAAATCCAGAAAAAATATTCAAAAATATGATTTAGATAAAAAAATTAAAATTTTTTACTCAGATGGACTTTCAAACGTAAGCGAAAATATGGCCAAATTTATTGTAATTGCTGGACTCGGCGGCGAAACAATAAAAAATATTTTAAAAAATTGCACTTGGAGCGAAAAAAATAAAAAAAATAAAAAATTTATACTCCAGCCTACGAAATATGATCACGTTTTGCGAGATTTCTTATTAAAAAATAATTTTGAAATAATTCAAGAAAAAATCGTAAATCATAATAAATATAATTACACGACTATATTATGCGAATTTTTAGGCAAAAATTATAAAAATTATAAAAATTATAAATTTGATAAATTGTATGCTTTTTTGGGGAAAATTCCTGCAAATAAAACTAGTATCGAGTATATAAAAAAAAATATTAGATATCTTGAAAAATTTTTATTCGGTGCAAAAATAAATAAAAATACTAAATATCAAATAGAAATCGAAAGTATTATTTTAGATTTAAAAAATTTTATTAAAATTTGTGAGAAAAATCTTGATTAAAGTACTGGATATTTATAATTTTATCGACAAAATCGCGCCGTTTGAATCCCAAATGGACTTTGATAATTCAGGATTATTAATCGGAAATTTTAATCAAAAAATTAATAAAATTTTATTATGTTTAGATATAACAC
Source organism: Clostridia bacterium (assembly GCA_017634155.1). Lineage (GTDB taxonomy): Bacteria > Bacillota > Clostridia > Oscillospirales > Acutalibacteraceae > Improbicoccus. The sequence continues at coordinate 4,472 of JAGBNX010000039.1, forward strand.
GAGAAGTAATAGACGAAGCAATAAAATTAAATATAAATTTAATAATAAGTCATCATCCAGTGATTTTTAAGCCGATTAGAAAAATAAGCTTTGATTCTGTTTATTATTTACTTGCAAAATATAATATATGTGCGATTTGTGCTCATACGAGTCTTGATTTATCTGAAATCGGCACAAATTTTTGCTTATTTGAAAAATTAAGTTTAAAAAATAAAGAACCTCTTTCTATTTATAAAAAAAATAATAAAAATTATATTTTGGGATATACAGGCGAATTAGAATCTGAAATTAATTCGCGAGATTTTGCGATTTTGGTCAAAAAAAAACTTGACTGTTTGGGTGTAAGATTTACTAATATTTCTAGAAAAATAAAAAAAGTTGCAGTAAGTTCCGGCGCCGGTGGGAATTTAATTTCTGAAGCTTTTAATAAAAAATGCGATGCTTTTTTAACTGGCGAAATTAAACACAGCGATATATTATTTGCTAACGAACATAAAATTTCGATTTTTGACGTTGGGCATTTTAAATCTGAAAATCTCGTGATTTCGCATCTTAAAAATATTTTACAAAAAGAATTTTCTATGTTAGAATTTATCGAATCTGAGATTTTTAGCGATAAAATTGAATTTGTATAGGTAAAAATCATGAAAAAAATAATTTATAAATTATTCTTGATTGTTATTTTTTTATTTTTATATGCTCCGATTTTTATTTTGATGATTAATTCTTTTAATAATTCAAAATCAAGAGCTGTTTGGGGTGGCTTTACTTTTAGATGGTACGAAGCTTTAGTCAAAAATCACGCAATATTGCAAGCTGCCGAAAATACGCTTATTATCGCTTTGGTTTCTTCTTTGATAGCAGCTATTCTAGGTACTATCGCATGTGTGGGTCTTGTTAATTCACGAAAATTTTTTCAAAATTTTTTAATAAATTTAAATAATATTCCGATTATAAATCCCGAAATAGTCGTCGGAATTTCTTCTATGATTTTTTTTGTTATAATTTATAAATTAACAGGATTTTTAAAACCAGGGCTTACTACGCTTATAATTTCACATTCGACTTTTTGTGCGCCCTATGTTTTTTTGTCAGTTTTGCCTAAAATAAAACAAATAACGCCGCAGATTCCCGAAGCTGCTCAAGATTTAGGCTGCACGCCGTTTAAAGCTTTTTATAAAGTCTTATTGCCCGAAATAATGCCCGGGATTGTTACGGGAATCATGATGTCTTTTACTATGTCGATAGACGACTTTACGATAAGTTATTTTACTAGCGGTAGCGTTCAGACTTTGCCACTGGCGATATATTCTATGACTAGAAAATCAATAAGCCCCGAGATAAACGCACTTTCGACCATATTTTTCTTTACTGTGCTTTTAACGCTTGTTATAATAAATCTTATAAACGACGATATCGAATGGATTTAAAATATTTTAAAATATTAATATAAATAAAAATATATATTATAATAATTAGAACGTGAAGTGTAAATTGTGAAGAAAATAATAAATATTTCTTTTTTTGTTTTGTTTTTAGCTTGTTTATTTTTATTATTTTATAAAAAAAAAGACGATGAAATTACTCTAAATATTTATAACTGGGGTGATTTTATTGCGACTAAAAATAATGGCGGAATAGACGTCAACGAATTATTTACACAAAAAACAGGAATAAAAATAAATTACACGACTTTTCAGAGTAATGAAGAAATGCTTGCCAAAATTCTTGGTGGCGGTGCTTCATATGACGTTATTTTCCCTTCGGATTATATTCTAGAAAAATTAATAAAAGAAAATATGCTCGAAGAACTAGATTTTAATAATATTCCAAATTATAGATACGTAGATTCCAGTCTAAAAAATTTTGAATTTGACCCAGAAAATAAATTCGCAGTGCCGTATTTATACGGTTTTTTGGGAATTTTTTATAATAATAAATTTGTTAAAAAAAATAATAATAATATCGATTGGGATATTCTATGGAATAAAAAATATGCAAAAAAAATAATAATGTTTGATAATCCCCGTGACGATTTGGCAATTGCACTTTTAAAAAACAAAAAATCGATCAATAGCGAAAATAAAAACGACTGGATTTTGGCATCAGAAGAACTTAAGAATCAGCGCGAACTCGTTCAAAGTTACATGTCTGACCAGATTTTAGATAAACTTTTAGGAGAAGAAGTTTATATTGCGCCGTTTTATTATGGTCACACGGCTCAGGACGAAAATTTAAGAAATAATAAAAATATAAAATTTGTGATTCCCAAGAGTGCGACAAATAAATTCGTTGATTTTGCCTGTATTTTAAAAAATTCCAGGCACAAGAGCGAAGCTGAAAAATACATAAATTTTTTATTAACAGACGAAGTATCACAGGCAAATGCCCAGGCTACGGGATATTTGCCGGCAAGCAAAAATATTTCTGAAGAATTAATTTCAAATTCAGAAGCACTAAAAAATTATGACATGAAAAAATCTTATGTTTATCGTGATTTATCGCCCGAAATTTCAAAGCTCAACGATGAATCCTGGGTAAATATCAGAGCCGGAGAAGAAAATCTCGATTTTTATAATATAATCTTGATTTTTATATTTTGTTTGCTTATAATCTTAAATGCAATTATTTTTTTCAGAAGATTTAAGAATAATAGGGAGTATATTACATGCTCAGAATAAATATAAATAAAAAATTATTTTTTGAATTTTATTTAATTTCAGAAATTAATTATAAATTAACTAAGAATATTCGAACTAGCTCCAAAATTTAATTAATTTAAAATTTTAAAAAAATATAATAATTATTGGAGTGATGTAAAATGTTTAAAATTTTTTATGAAAAATCGAGTGATAATAATTTATCGCTTTTAGAGTTAGCGAAAATTAATAAAATCAAAAATCCCTGCGGTGCTAAAATAAATAATAAAATTTACGAGTTAAATTATAAGCCTGATAAAAGCTGTGATATAGAATTTTTAAATTTCGAAGATATTGACGGCAAAAAAATTTATTTTCACACGGCGTGTCATATAATGGCCCAGGCAATAAAAAGAATTTATCCTGATGCTAAACTCGGCTTTGGGCCGCCTACGGAATCTGGATTTTATTATGATATAGATTTTTCTGGCAAAGAATTTTCCAGAGACGATATACCAAAAATCGAACAAGAAATTAAAAAAATTATTTCAGAAAATCTTGATATAAATAAAAAAATAGTTTCTGTTAAAGAAGCTCATGAAATTATGAAAAAACGGGGCGAAATTTATAAATTAGAGCTTCTTGAAGATTTGAAAAAAGAGCAAAATAATTCAGTTTCAATCAGAACTCAAGGCGAATTTGTAGATATCTGCAAGGGTGAGCACTTGATTTCGACAGGTATGATTGGAGTTATTCATATTTTGAAAATCACGGGAGCTTACTGGAAAGGTGATTCGTCAAGAAATATGCTCACACGAATTTACGGTGTTGCGTTCCCTGACGAAGAACAATATAAAAAATATATTCTAGAGCTCGAAGAAAGCCAAAAAAGAGACCATAATAAAATAGGTCGTGCTTTGGGATATTTTACAACTGTAGACTATATTGGTCAGGGCTTGCCGATTTTGATGCCAAAAGGCGCTCGAGTCGTGCAACTCATGCAAAGATTCGTAGAAGATGAAGAAGAAAAACGCGGTTATTTATTAACAAAAACGCCATTTTTGGCAAAATCTGACTTGTATAAAATTTCAGGCCACTGGTATCATTACAAAGAAAACATGTTTATTTTGGGCGATAAAGACGATGAGTCTAAACAATTTGCGCTACGCCCGATGACGTGCCCATTCCAGTTTCAGGTTTATTTGGCAAAAGAACGCAGCTATCGTGACTTGCCGATGAGATTAAATGAGACTTCGACGTTATTTAGGAACGAACAAAGCGGAGAAATGCACGGCTTAATAAGAGTTAGGCAGTTTACGATTTCGGAAGGTCATATTGCCTGCACGCCTGAGCAGCTTGCGGATGAATTCAAAGAAAGCTTAGACTTGGCAAAGTTTATGATGAAAACTTTTAAGATAGATGGCGACGTTTATTATAGGTTTTCCAAGTGGGACCCAAATGACAAGAAAAAATATATGGGTTCACCTGAAGAGTGGGAAAAAGCCCAAGACGCTATGAAAAAAGTTCTTGATTTTTGCGGTGTTGAATATGTCGAAGCCGATGGCGAAGCTGCATTTTATGGTCCAAAGCTTGATATTCAGTTTAAGAACGTATACGGAAAAGAAGATACGTTAATTACGATTCAAATCGATTTTCAGCTTGCGCAGAAATTCGGTATGATGTATACAGATAAAGACGGCGAGAAAAAATATGCTTATGTTATACACAGAACTTCGCTCGGCTGCTATGAACGTACGCTTGCCTTGCTTCTCGAAAAATACGCCGGACTTATGCCGCTGTGGCTTGCTCCGGAACAAGTAAGAATTTTGCCAATTAACGAAAATATACTTGAGTATGCTAAAAATTTGAGAGAAAAATTAGTAAATTCAGGTATTAGTCGTGTCGAAATCGATAAAAATAATGAAAAAATTAATTATAAAATACGTTTGGCTCAGCAAGAAAAAGTGCCATATATGATGATTTTGGGGCAAAAAGAAATCGAGAATAATTTAGTTTCTGTGCGAAGTCACAAAAACGGCGATTTAGGTTCTATGAGTTTTGAAAATTTTGTGTCTAAATTATTACAGGAAATTAAAAATAAAGAGTAAAATAATAAAAAATATAGAAGAGTAAAAATGAGTAATTTTAAATCGATTGCAATAGACGGTCCTGCAGGGGCGGGCAAAAGCGATGTTTCGGATATTTTGGCTAAAAAATTGGGATTTATTCATGTTGATACCGGAGCACTTTACAGGGCCGTCGCCCTTTATTTTTTAGAAAATAATTTTGATTATAAAAATCAACAAATAATTTGTGAAAATTTAAATAAAATTTTAATTAATATGGATTTTAAAGATAATTCACAATTGATTTATTTAAATAATATTGATGTAACTGAAAAAATAAGAATAAAAGAAGTAGCAAATATTGCCTCGTCTATTTCGGCTTTTTCATGTGTTCGTGATTTTTTACTTGAAATTCAAAAAAATACTACAAAATTTAATAATATTATAATGGACGGTAGAGATATTGCAACGGTCGTTTTACCTAATGCAGACGTTAAAATTTTTTTAACAGCAAGTTTGGAAGAACGTGCCAAGCGGCGTTTGAAACAATTAAAAGAAAAAAATATAAATTGCAATTATAACGAAGTTTTAAATTTAATAAAGCAAAGAGATAATAATGATTTTCATAGAAAAATAGCGCCGCTTAAGCCTTCTCAAGATTCTTTGATATATGACACCACTGATAAGAATATTAATGAAGTAGTAGAATTTTTATTAATTTACATAAAAGAGAAAATAAATTGTTAGTTAATTTTTTAATTAAAATTTTATCTATTATATTTAGAATATTTTTCCCGTATGAAATCAAAGGTCGCGAAAATTTTTGTAATTTAAAAAATGGATTTTTAATTTGTTCTAATCATATTTCAAATTTAGACGCAATTTTTATTTCGATTGCTTTAAAACAAAAAATTTATTTTTTAGCTAAATCTGAACTTTTTAAAAATCGTTTTATTTCTTATTTATTAACAAAGCTTGGAGCAATTTCAATCCGTCGGGGTGAAAAAGATACTGATGCTATTAAAAAAGCTGAAAATGTTATTAATAATAATAAAATTTTAGGAATATTTATCGAAGGCACCCGGAGTAAAAACGGCGATTTTTTACGCCCAAAAAGCGGGGCTGCGATCTTAGCATGCAAAACAAATTCTTTAATAATTCCTGTTTGCATTACTCCGCTTAATAATAAAAAAACCAAAGTTTTCCAAAAGACTATAATAAATTTTGGAAAACCCATAAAAAGCATTAATTTCAATTACAGTTCTTATAAAGAAATACGATCGGCGACAGAATTCATAATGAACAGAATAAAAGAACTTAGAAATTAAAATTTAGTTCGTTTTTTTAGTACTGTTATTTTCAAAATTAACTTCTGAATTTTCATTATTATTAATTATTTCGACCTTACTTTTAGTTACTTTTCTAGCTTCTCCCGACTTATTTTCTTCAATAATTTTTGCATTTTTAGTAATTTTTTCGTTTTGATTTGAATTACTACCGCTTTCATCTTCGTTGTTAAAAATTGTTTCTGTTTTACTTTTGGTTATCATTTTGGCTTTAACTAACTTGTCCTCTTCAACAACTTTTAAATTTTCAGCAACTTTTTTGTCTTGATTTGAATCACCAATGTTCTCATCTTCATCATCAAAAATCGTTTCTGATTTTTTATCTTTGTGTATTTTTTTAGCCTCTTCGAACCAATTCCACAAATTTATTTCTCCCTTTTCGTCTCTTGAAGTTCCGAACATTACATACGAAGTTATAAAACCTTCTTTTCCTACATTTAAAAGTTTCAAAACGCTTTTGCCTGTACCTTTGGCAATTTCATATGATTTTTTGACTAAACCTTCGTCTTCTTTCTTTTTGTCTTTGGAATCGCCATCAGATGAACTAGACGAAAATGTATCTTTTACCTGTTTAAAAAATTTTTCGACCGAAGGACAAAAACTACCGAAAAAATAAGAAGTACCAACCAAAATAGAAGCTATACCATACAAAGTCATAAAAAACTCCCTTTAATTTATTTTAACTTAACTACTCTAAATAATTATAACACATTCAACATATCATTTAATTTTGTTACCACGATATATATAATTAGTTTGGAACAGCCAAGTTGGCCTGCTCGGAGGGATTCGAACCCACGACCTTCAGAATCGGAATCTGATGCGATATCCAACTTCGCCACGAGCAGCACGAGTTCCAGTATAAACGAAAATTTTATGATTGTCAACAAAAAAACAGTTATATCAAAAAAGTATTTAAAATAAAATTAAATTTTTGTAAATATTTTTTAAGGGGATTTTTTGTATATTTTTTTAGTATAAAAACTTGACTTTTATTCTTTTATTGATATAACGTATGTATGTGTTTTTTTCCCCAAAATATTTTAAATTATGGAGTGTGAGTAATATGGATAAAAAATACAAAAAAATTGTCGCATCGCTTTGCTGTGCCGTGGCTCCAGCAACTTTTAATAATGATTTAATTAAAAATTGCCGTGTTAAAGCTATGAACGGCGGACTTAGTAGAGGTGAACTTGATTATTTAAAAAATCGAGTTGGTGAAGGTATACTGCTGGAAACCATAATAGAGCTAGAAAATTGTAGGCTAAAATACGCAAAAGATAAAAATTCTATTAAGGATTTTAAATTTACGCACCTGGAAGGTGATACTAAAGAAATTTTGCAGGAGTATTGTATTCTTAAGGTTGGTCGTGGTAATGGTAATGTTGTTGATGGTGCGGTAGAAGCGACCGAGGCTTTGTTTGAACATATGAGGTATTTGAGGCAGTTGAAAACTAGTTATAAATATTTAGTTGCGGCTATAGCAACGCTTGTTCCAGGAATTATTACAGCAATTGCAGGTATTAAAGGTGCAGGAATATTAATGGAAACTTTACGTGAAAGAAGAATGGATAAAATACGTGAAGAACGAAGAAGAAAAGCGCAGGAAGCTTATGATAAAATTAATAAAACATTATATTCTAATTCGTCTATTGATTATTCCCAAGATTGGAAAACGGTTGAGAAAAAATTTGATTTGCTTAAAAAGAAGTCCCCGCATAATGCCGAGCCTATCGACAGTATGGTTAAAGAACTTCGTGGATATTTTTCATCTTGCAAGAAGAATCCCAAAGCAAAATGCAAACTTATATCGATATATGGTCCGCCGGGTTGTGGTAAAAGTTTATTGTGTGAGGACATGGCAAAAGCTCTTGGGGCAAGTAATCCAGTTAAAATTACCTATGCTGATTTTGATCCTGGGAATAAAAAATTAAGTGTAAGACAGCAGGTAAGCGGCAAATGGCACGTTGGTGACCAAGAACGCGGATATCTTGCATATGGAAAATTAGTTTCGGCAATTTTACACAACAAACATTTGTTTTTGGTTCTAGACGAGATTGATAAATTACCAAAAGAAGTAATTCCGCTAGTTATTTCGCTTTTATGGGATGCAGCCGATAGCGGCAGAATAAACATTGACGGTAAAGACGTTATTTTAGAAGGAGCAGTAATTATATTGCCAACTAATCAGCCAATTTACAATATCAAATTGAATGATGATTCAGGTGGCGAAAATATGCTAATAAAAGCTCTTATTAGCAGAATGCGTATATACGAATTTAATAAGCCGCGAGAACAAGATTATAAAGTCGCAATTAAAAATCTTTTGGAAGCAATTACTAAAGATGTAAAAGAAGACTATGAATTAGAGCTCAAATGCGATGATAATATTATCGATTGGTTATCAAAAAAGTGTGTAGAAAACGACATTGGTATGCGCTCGATACGGGTTTATGATTCGCTTATTAGAGGCGCTATTCAAGAAAAGTACGATAAAGAATGTGAAGCTACTGGTTCAACTAGTATTACAAATATAAAACTGGCGCTTGATAACGAAGAAAATTTAGTGTGCGTTTCGTGATAAAAAAATCGGCATTACTAAAAAGTAATAAGTAGGGATATTTTTTATTTCTATTTAATTTTGGTAATATCGCAATATCTAAATGGAAAGATTAAGCTAATAATATTTCTGGCAACGGTGAATATGGTTTTCTTCATGATTTATTACTCAATTTAAATTTTTTATTTACATTTTTTGATTTTTTGGCTATAGTAGTATGGTGAGTGTTTTTGGCTACTATGAAAATGCTCAAAATTATTTAAATGGGAGGTTCATTGTGGACAATAGTAGTAGAAAATTGTTATCTTGTCTCGTACTTGCGTTGAGTTTAGGTAAAAGTGTCAGTGCTAATTTTAGTTGCGCTTCGGTTATGCATAATATTTGCGGTTGGTTTTCGAAGTGTTGCTGTAAAAGAAGAAATCATATGCCTGACAGGCAAGATATACTAGATGGGTTAGATATACCAGATGGGTTAGATGTGCCAGATAGATTGGATAGGCGTCCTTTGATGTCATTAACAAGGGGTACAGAGGCGTTGACTTTGTTACGTTGGAGTGATTACTACAATGACTGTGAAATGTATGATGAATATGAAGAGATTATTAAGGAAAATATTAATGGCGAAGGAAATTTTAGGTTCGATAATTTAAAAGTTATATTTGAGAGCCGTCGTAGACGTATTAACATTGCTTATTCCAAAAATATTGGTGGTAAAATTTTTTTTAATGACGGTACTTGTTCGGAATTTATCTTAAATTCGAATTCTGCTGTTTTCGCACTTTTTGAAAATGATTCATATAATTCGGCAGAAAATATTTTAAATAATAACGAAGTTGTTATTAATAATGTTGATTCTAGCGATGTGTTTAAGTCGGTAATTGCGTTATGGAACTCAAATTTGAAAGGCAATTGTGTGCCGGTTAAGGCAGAAAATTGTAGATACGATTGGAAAGTTTCTAATGAGAAGGGCCTAACAGTTAAACGTAACAATGCTTGCTATGCCCATCCTATACATTATAGAATTATTAAGTTAACAGTACGTAATGATGAAGAACTCAATGGTAGTTCAAAAGTGGTACCAAAAATATTTACATCCGTTTTTATCGTCAAGCTAAGCAATTAATTATTTTGGGAGGGAGTGTGAGTTTTACGCTTGTGTTTTTTGAATTTTTTAATTTAATATCTTATTCATACGGAGGTATTTTATGAAAGTTGGAAATAAAAAATTTTTATCTTGTTTTTTGCTTGCGCTGAGTTTAAACAGAAATGCCTGTTCTAGTTCTATAGGCGAGTTTGTTGCTTCTTTTTTAATTTCAAATATTAGCGCTGGTGCATTGGTATTGCTTTCAAATCGGCTTATTTCTAATCCTACCATTCCTACAGATAACTTTCGTGATGATAATGGTGTTCGGTGGGATGTAAATGATCCGAGATGTGGCGATGGTTGGTATACCCGTGGTGAAATTGTGAGTCGTTATGAAGAATTTATTAAAGAAGCCATGGAAGATGACAAAGATCTTACTGAAAGCGGAACGAAAGTTAATAATTTCCCTTATGAGGGATTGGGTACGATAGATAAAGAAGAAATTTCAAACGTCGCTTACTTTAGTAGCGTTGGTTGTAAAGTTTCTTTTGATAATTCTAATAATGTAAAGTTAAATTTATACCCTGGGGCATCTAAGTTGTTTGAAAACGATTTATTTAATTTACCTGAAAACGTGAGCTTTAACAATTCCAGTGATGCCTTTAAGTTGTTAATCGGTAATTTAAATGCAGAGTGCCGTAGAATATTTAACGAAAATTCTGTTCCAGTTAAGGCTGAAAATTGCAGATATAATTGGAAAGTTTCTGATAGATGTGGCGTTGTGCTTGAACGCGATGGTCAGACGTATGCTACAGATGAAAACTTTGAAGAAGTTAAATTGACAGTATATAATGACGAAACAAATGATGACAATAAAAAGATAATTCCGAAAAAAATTGTTGCAATTTTTATAGTTGAGTTAAAACGTAAGTAAATAATTAATGCAAAACTAATTGTTTATTACGATTGAGCTAAGATATTTGCTGTGTGTTCGTAAGGCTTTTGATATTTTCCCAGAATTTTGAGTTTTTTCATTGTATTTTTAGTTTTTTTAGTTATACTCAGAAAACCGGGCGTTTTTTGTTGCCCGGAATTAATTTTGGGAGGTTCGTAGTGAACGTTTTCAGTAAGAAGTTTCTGTCTTGTCTTGTTCTCGCGTTAAGTCTAGGTAAAAGCGCTGAAGCTATAGATCCATTGACTATCGCTATTGTTATTAGTTCTATTGGCAGCATATATACTTTATATTCGAAGAATTGTTGCTGTAAAAGAAGAAATGGTTCTGCGAGAAGGATTTATGATGACACAAAGAATGTTGATGCGGAAGTCTTTAATGATAATAATCGTGATGTAGCTGGAGGATTAAATAATGTTATCGGAAATCGTCCTGAAGTGCCGTATATTTACAAGTATGATCTTTGCAGTAATGATGATTGTTCGGCATTAGGACGTGATTCTAGTTATTCTGGTAAATCGTATACTCGCGATGGTATCAATAATTACTATAAAAATCTTATAAAAGATTTGATGAAGAATAACGAAGAATTGTCTAATAAAGGCCTGAGCGTTTTAAATAGTAAAGAAATTTCTAAAATTACGTACGTTAGTAAAGATGGTTTGTGGGTTTGCTTTGGCGAATATGAAAAAAAATTTGAATTAGGCTATGATGTTTTTGAATTTTTTGAGCATAGTTTATCAAATCGTAAATATGATAATTTTGGAACCATGATTGAGTCGTGTAATCCAGAAATGGCTAAGTTATTCAGGTCAAAAAACAAGAAATTTGTGCCAGTAAAAGCAGATAACTGTGATTGTAAATGGGAGGTTTCTCCTGAAAGGCGCGTCGTGCTGGAACGTAACGGAAGAAGATTAGTTACGGACGACCGTTTTAGAATAGTAAAGCTGACGGTAAATAACAGAAAAAGTGATAATATTTTAACTGCTCAAAAAGCTACTGTGTTCTTTATAGTTGAGCTAAACAAATATTAATGATACCAATATTTTTTGTCCAAGCTTCTGTATTGAATAGCTTCTAGAATGTGTTCTTCGAGGATTTTTTCGCTATTTTCTAAGTCAGCTATGCTACGTGAAATTCTTAATATTTTTTCGTAGCCTCTGGCTGATATTCCCATTTTTTCAAATGCTTTTTGTAAAATTTTTTTGCTGTTTGGAGAAATTTCAAAATATTCTTTAAATTTTAATAAATCTGCTTTTGAATTGCAGATTTTTTTTGATTTATATCGCTGGTTTTGCAAATTTCTAGATAAAATAACTCTTTTAAGTATTAATTCTGATTTTTCGCTTTCTTCATATGATGAAATACTTTCAAATTCGACGCTTGGGACTTCTATGTGCAAATCGATTCGGTCAAGTAATGGTCCAGAAACTCTTGAAAGATATTTATTAATTGTTCTTTTGGAACACGTGCAAATTTTATTAGGATGTCCGTAATATCCGCATGGACAAGGATTCATGGCGACGATTAAAAGTACCGAACACGGATAAGTAAAACTTGATTTTACTCTTGAAATCGTGATTTTGCCCTCTTCGATAGGCTGCCTTAGGACTTCTAAAGAATCCCGGGAAAACTCCGGGAGTTCGTCTAAAAATAAAATTCCGTTATGTGCCAGCGAAAGTTCACCCGGTTTGGGAATACTGCCACCTCCTGTAAGCCCTGCAGGAGATACTGTATGATGCGGACTTCTAAACGGTCTTTTTAAAACAAGAGGATTTTCTTGTGAGAGCATGCCGAGAATCGAATAAATTTTTGTAGTTTCGATAATTTCTTCAAAATTCATGCTTGGCATAATCGTGGGCATTCGTTTTGCTAGCATGCTCTTGCCAGAGCCCGGAGGTCCTATGAGCAAAATATTATGATTGCCCGCAGCAGCAATTTCGACGGCTCTTTTGGCATCATATTGGCCTTTTATTTGAGAAAAATCAAGCAAAGAATTATTATTTTTGAATATAATTTCTGTTCTTGGCTGTATATTTATGCGTTTTTCGTAATTAATATGATTTTTTAATTCTAGCACATTATTAACAGGAAAAATCTCGATTCCGTCGATTATTGCTGCCTCTTTTGCGTTAGCTTTGGGCAAATAAATTTTTTTTAAACCTAATTCTTTAGCTTTTATTGCCATTGGTAAAATTCCGTTTGTGTGTTTTAACTCACCCGAAAGTGAAAGCTCGCCAATAAATATACTGTCGTTATTATCAAAATCTATTTGGCCGCTTGCAGATAAAACTGCAAGCAATATCGGCAAATCATATATCGGGCCGTATTTTTTTATATTCCCAGGAGCTAAATTTACTATTATGCGACTAACTGGGAATTTAAATTCTGAATTTTTAAGCGCCGCGCGGACTCTGTCTTTTGATTCTTTAACAGAAGCATCCGGAAGACCTACAATTTCGAATGCAGGTAATCCTCTTGAAATATCTACTTCGGCAGTGACTAAAAATGCTTCAACACCGTTTAACCCCATGCTATAAACTGATGACACCATTTTTTACACCTCCTGAATTTTAAATTATTTGGCAAAAACGTCTATATTGTTGTTAATTGTAGCACAAAAATTATACAAAATAAAGAGGCATTGCTAAAAAAGATAGAAATTTTCTCCGGCGCCGCCGGAGAATTTTTTTATATTATTAAACAAATTTGCTACTCTTGTACTCTTTCGCTTTTAATGACTTCTTTTTTTGTTTCTTTATTTATTTTTTCTTACCAGTTTTCTCTATA
>JAGBNX010000040.1 GCA_017634155.1 Clostridia bacterium
TATGAATCGTCTTCTTCGTCATTACCTTGCTCGCTTTGCTCGTAAAACTTATTGTTGGTCTCGTTCTCTTTCTATGATTTCTTTTTCTGTTTCTTTATTTGCTTTCTTTTACTAGCTTTTCTATATATTTTGGCAATACCATCTATTGACAAAGTATTGGATGCTGAAAGACATCAAACTAAAGTTACAACGGGAATGAATTTAATTGATCTTATCAAAAATTATGTAGACAAAAATATTCCAGTTTTAATTTGGGCAACAATGGATATGAAAGAGACTAGCCCTGGATATTCTTGGATTATAAATTATGTCGATGAAAACTCACCGTACAAAATTGGCGATATATTTACATGGATGAAAGGAGAGCATTGTTTAGTTTTGGTTGGATATGACGATAATAATTATTATTTTAATGATCCTTACAAGAATTATGGTTTGATAGCGTATGAAAAGAATTTAGTAAAGCAGAGATTTTTAGAGCTAGGGCAACAGTCCGTTGTGATTTTAGAAAAAACACAGGTCTGAAGGTATTGCTAAAAAAGATAGGTATTTTCCTCATGAAGCGCCGGATGAAGTTGCGTGCTGTGTTTATTTTTACATTGCCTTCAAAATCAATAAGACTTCATGTGCAATAAAAAGTTCTTCATTAGACTTAATAATAAATATACTTACTTTTGAATTTCTTTCAGATATAATGCTGTCATAAATATTTTTTGAATTTAAATTTTTATCAAGTTTTAAATTCATGAATTCGAGTTTTTCGCAAATTTTTTGCCTGATTTTTGGATCGTTTTCGCCGATGCCACCTGTAAAAATTAAAGCATCCAGGCCGCCTAGAGCTGCTATATATGCGCCTATATATTTAATTATTCTGTAAACAAACATGTCTATTGCAAGTTTGCATTTGTTATTATTATTATTATCAAAAAGCTTTCTTATATCACTTGAAATTTCAGAAACTCCTAATAATCCAGATTTTTTATTTAAAATCTCGTTAATTTTATTGTAATTTAAATTGGATTGAGAAGCTAAAAAAGTTACAACAGACGGGTCCAAAGAGCCTGAGCGAGTACCCATCATGATTCCGCCGAGGGGCGTAAGCCCCATGCTTGTATCAATGGGAATATTATTTTTTATTGCGCAAACCGAAGAGCCACTGCCCAAATGACAAGAAATTATTTTAGAATTTTTTTTGTTAGTAATATTAATATATTTTTTTAATACCCAGTTGTGTGAAATTCCATGAAAGCCGTATTTTTTTATGTGATATTTTTCTGATAAATTATTCGGAATGGGATATTTTTTGACTTTTTCGGGTAAATTAAAAAAAAACGAAGTATCAAAAACTGCAACTTGTTTTATTCCCGGAAATTCTTGTTGACAATCAAGAATGCCCTCAAGATTAACGGCATTATGTATCGGTGCCAACGTAATAAGATTTTTTATTTTTTTTATAACTTCGTCATTAATTATTGTTGGCCCTGGGAAAAAATCACCGCCATGCACGACTCTGTGACCGATAGCATAAATTTCGTTAAAATTTTTAATAGGCGCATTTTTATCAGTACATAATATTTTTTTTATATATTTAAAAGCTTCTTTATGATTTTTTAAAAAAATTTCTTGAACAAAATTTTTTTCGCAAAAATTATATCTAATATTACTATGTGAATTCCCGATATTTTCACAAATACCGTTGCATATATCCAATAATTTTTGATTAATTATTTTGAACAAATTAAATTTTAGGCTAGAACTACCTGAATTTATCACAAGTATTAAAATTATAAATCACCTGATTCTTTAAATTTTGTGTTTTAAATACTAAATATTAAATATTAAGTTACTTTTACTTTCATGGCAGGAGTATTAACGATTTCTATAGTTCCGCCCATTGAACACATGAGTTTGCTAGTATTATTTAAAAGATTTTTTTTAGAAATCATGCATTTTTGACATCCTGTAGACCACGGACCAGCAATAACAGGAGTACAAGGCGCGGGCACAAACATAGGAGCTCCCATTGCTGTAACAGTCGCCGCTTGGCTGGCAGCTTGAACAGTAGGATTTGATTGTGACATACAGGACATCTGAAATGGCAAAATTTGATTGTCCATAATCGTAGCTACTGCTTGATTGCCTGACATTACTTTATTTGATGGATTTACGATAAAACTTGCAGGCGGCCCTGGAGGATAAGACGGGGCTTTTGGAACAGGTGCTCCTGGCGGCAATGAACACGCCATCGAGCATTTTATAATGCTACCGTTTACTACAGGATTAGCCATTTGAACCCCTTAATAAATTAATAGAATTTTCGACATTTTTCGAATTAAAAATATAAGTTCCGGCAACGGCTATATCAGCGCCATTATCTTCACATATTCGCGCAGTGATATTATTTATACCTCCGTCGACTTCGATATCAAAATTCAAGTTATTTTGCTTTCTAAAATTTTTTAAAAATTTTATTTTTTGAACCTGATTTTCCATAAATTTTTGTCCGCCAAATCCGGGCTCGACTGTCATAACAAGAACTAAATCTATATTTTCAAGATAAGATAAAATTTTTTCAATATCAGTCTTGGGTTTTACAGAAATTCCTGCTTTTATATTCAAATTTTTTATCTTATTAATAATATTTTTAATATTGCAAGAAACATATTTATTTTCACAGTACTGATTCCCACTCCGGCGCGGCTGGAGAGAATGATTTTTTTCAGCGCAAGACTCAAAATGAAAAATTATTGTATGACTAAAATTAAATTTTTCGATAAAATTTTCAGGATTAGAAATCATAAGATGTGTTTCAATCGGGATTTTTGAAATTTTTTTTATGCATCTTGCAACATGCGGCCCGAAGCTGATATTGGGCACAAAATGGCCGTCCATAATATCTAGATGTATAAAATCTACGTTTAAATTTTTTATTTTATCGATTTCTTGTGAGATATTCGCAAAATTGCAGGACAAAACGGACGCCGAAATTTTCATGTTGCCTCTCAAATTACTCGAAATTACTTGAAATTAAAAAAATCATGTTTTATAATACAGCTATTCTAACAAATTGGGAGGAATTTTCAATATGAGTATGAGTATAAACATGAAGCATATTTCTACGATTTCTAGTCCGAATTCAAATAAAAATGCTTGTGATACTGGCTGTGGCGAGTGTCAAGCTTCGTGCCAGAGTGCGTGCAAGACGTCATGTACTGTGGGAAATCAAAAGTGCGAAAATCAAAATATTCAAATTTGCGAATAAATTTATTTTTTTCGGTATTGCCAAAGAAAGTTTTTTATCAAATAAAAAATCAAAGAGAATTAAATCCAAATGATGCACAAATTTGAAAAGTTCGGCAAAAAAATAGTAATAGATACAAACAGTAGCAGTGTTTATGTAGTCGACGATGTTGTTTACGAAATTCTTGATTTTTATACTCCAGGGTGCAATAAAAATTCGTCCTGGTTTTGTACTCTGGCTAAAAAATACGGTGAAAACGAAGTTTCTGAAGCTTTTGACGAAATACAAAAATTAGAAAAAAACTCGCAGTTATTCGCAAAAGATATAAATATAAATAATATTAAAATCGAATCGCCAATAAAAGCGATGTGTTTGAATGTTGCTCATGATTGCCAATTAAGATGCAAATATTGCTTTGCATCTCAGGGTGATTTCGGTGGCCAAAGAATGCTTATGAGTGACAAAACGGCAAAGAATGCCATAGATTTTTTAATTTTAAATAGCGGCAAAAGAAAAAATTTAGAGATTGATTTTTTTGGCGGCGAGCCTATGATGAATTTTGAAGTCATTAAAAAAACAATAGAATATGCCAAAATAAATGCCAAAATTTTCGATAAAAATTTTAGATTTACGATAACGACTAACGGATTAGGGCTCGATGACGAGAAAATTGATTTTTTAAATCAAGAAATGAGCAATATAGTAATGTCACTCGACGGTCGGAAAAATATTAACGACAGTATGCGAATTACAGCTAACGGTCTAGGCTGTTATGATATTATAGTAAATAATTTTAAAAAGATAGTAAAAAAACGCGGCAAAAAAGATTATTACATACGCGGGACTTTTACTAAAAAAAATCTTGATTTTACTCAAGACGTAATTGCATTATATAATCTGGGATTTAAAAAAATTTCGTTAGAACCTGCTGTTATTGACGAGAATACTGATTATGCTTTAAATTTCGAAGACATAGAAAAAATAAAACATGAATATGATAAGCTTGCAAGCTGGGTCATAAATACAAAAAAAATTGATCCTGATTTTGTTTTTTTTCATTTTAATATAAATTTAGAAAATAGTCCGTGTTTGACAAAAAAAATAAAAGGCTGCGGCTGCGGCAATGATTATATTGCAGTTACTCCAAACGGAGATATTTTCCCATGTCATCAGTTTGTAGGCAAAAACGAGTTTTTAATGGGCAACGTTAATAATAATTTATTTTCAAAAAGTATAAAATCAAAATGTATTAAGAACTTACAAAATACTTTAAAATTATGCAAGAATTGTACTGCGAAAGCATTTTGTTCGCCATGTTTGGCACGTTCAAAATTCACGTCCGAACTCGGCTGTAAAATTTCAAGATCTAGAGTCGAATCAGCACTTGGAACATTGATTCCTGAATAAATTAAGAAAATACAGTTAAAAATCATTAAAACAGATTCAAAAGCTGATATTGCTAGACAAAGATAGATATTTTCTCCGGCGCCGCCGGAGAAGTTGAATTAGCTCTTTACTGTGTTTATGCCTTGACAATGCCAGAATTAGATTTTCTGATAAAAAGTATTTCATTAAGTTCAATCATAAATTCTAAGCACATCTTTCATAGTATAAAACCCTGCAGGTTTATTGATAATAAAATTAACAGCGCTTAATGCACCGTAAGCAAACACCTTTCGCGAATTCGCAGTATGTTTTAGTGTCAAAGTTTCGTAATCATTTGCAAAAATAATTTCATGTTCGCCACTTATTCCACCACAACGGACTGTATGTATACCGATCTCGTTACGCTCGCGTGCGCGCCTATAACTAGTTCTGTCATAAACATATTTTGTATTTTTTTCTGAAATTTTATCTGCTAGCATAAGAGCCGTACCGCTTGGGGCATCCAATTTATGATTATGATGTTTTTCGATAATTTCAATATCAAAATCTCTACCCAAAAGTTTTTTAGCAATTTTTATTATTTCAACAAGAACATTCACCCCAAGAGAAGTATTGCTTGATAAAAACACAGGGATAATTTCTGAAACTTGTTTTATATAAGCTAGCTGGTTTTCGCTATAACCTGTCGTACATATAACTACAGGAACATTTCTATCAGTCGCAAATTTTAATAACTGATCCAAAACTGAAGGGTGCGAGAAATCTAAAATAACATCAAATTTAATATTTAATTTATCTAAGTCATCAAAACATCTAAAAATAGGAAATTTTCTCCCTTTATTTTCGATCTTAGAAATTCCTGCGACAATTCTTAAATCAAGAGCACTTTCAGCAACTTCAACAAATTCCATTCCCATACTTCCCAAGCATCCACAAAGAACTAAATTAATCTTTTTCAATAAACTCCTCCTGATTTTTTTTAGTTTAATTATTTCATTCTAATAAACATATTTTAAATTAATTACTGATTCAGGCCCAACCTATCGAATTTTCAATCCGGATGTACGTTACCAAGAATTTTTTTATCTGTAACATCAAAAATTTTCTTGCAATATAAACTAGAAGTAGGTTCATCGTACGAAAGCTCAAGAACAAACGTTTCCTTGTCATTGTTGTTTATTTTTTCTTCTATTTTATTTTTATTTTCTTTTTCTTTTTTATTTACATTCAAAGTTGAATCGACAACACTGATTACCAAATTCTTGCAAGTTTCAATAGCACGCATAGATTTATTATCTTCTATACATTTCTCTATTAAAAAATTTAATGCTTTGTCGTTCCACTTGAATTTAATTTTATAATTTTCTTCTAGCTCCGGAGCCAATTCTTCAAGCATAATTTTCAATGAATTTTTGTAACTTTCTTTATTAGACGCACAAAAATAAAACTGTTCAACTCTGCCAAGCAAAGCTTCTAATTTTTGATTTTTGCCTTCTGATAAACTTTTTCTGTCAGATAATTCACTGTTCTGAATAAGAAAAATGATTGCTCCGTCACATTCTACCTGTTTGCCTGCAATGTTAAATGAGCCACTGTCAGAGGCATCCCAAAGCACGTCCACAAGTGCATCAGGCGACTTGTCAAACTCGTCCACCACAATAATAGGCGCTTTCATAAACCCCATATTGTGCATGAAAGTACTAACAATCGGACCATACTCAAAATGGCCGCGCTCTTGCGAGCCCATCCACCACATGCCATTTACCTGTTGAGCTACACTTAGATTTTTATTTTCTTTATCAAATGAATTTAGGCTTATAACCGTCGGAGAATCTGCACCAGCTAACTTTGCAAATGATCGGGAAAATGAAGTTTTTCCCGACCCCGGTTCGCCAGAAGTAGATATTATCAAACAACGACTTTTAGCTTTTTGATCAGCATTTTGAGTATTGATTACTTTATTATTAGTCTCAGCGTTACTTGTGCTTTTTCTAAACTTAATTTGATGAGCAACATAAAACCCGTGAATTAACTCTTTCATTCTCATAATTTCGTTGTAATTATGAAGCGAAGCGTTGGCTAAATTTACTATTCCTCTGTCAATATCTAGCCAATCTTTATTATAATCTATCGCTGAATTCCCATACTGTTTTTTCTGCAAGTCGTCATACTCTTTCTGGTCTCTATTCTTGTTCCAATGTTCAAAGTAACGATCAATCACTTTCCCAGCTCCTCTAATTCCCAAAGAAAGCATAACTAACTCAGCACCAAGCAAGCCGCAAAATTTCAAGACTTTTACACCTACCGCATTTGATATGCCCGTAGCGGCTTCCCAAGTTTGTTGCTTCGCAAAAACTCTTACGTAAGCCATACTTCTAGCAATACGATCTTTTTGATTAGAATCTGTAATACCAATACTATCCCAAGATTTAAAGTTCCTAACATCACCCAACATCGTATTTTCCGGTATACCCATTTTAATTATCATATCGTGAGTATTTTCATATATCTCCCTTATGGATTCGATATATTGAATTTTAAGCAACTTATTTTCTTTAGTAGGATGTAATCTTTCGTTATCAAGAAACGCCAAATCATCCTCGGAAAGTTCAACATAATCGTCTTGAAACTTTTTCAAAATATTAAATTTAATTTTTTCTAATTCTTCATTACTAAGTTTTAACCGATTGAAAATTTCTCCCACAGCTTTTGGACCTGCCCCACTGCCCACATTACTAAACATGCCTTTGACATTACACTTGAGACCAAAAACCTGAAAAGTCGAAAGCAACACCGCTAATTTTTTTTGCATTTTTTTCACAAAAAATCACTCCTTTGTTTTAAAACTAAAATTTACACACCAACTAATTCTCTTTAGCATCGTGCATCATTATAATTATAATATAAAAAAAAATCAAGTTTTTTCGGCAAATAATTTTGGCCATGTACAAAGGCAATATAAAAACAAAAAAATAGATGTATAATATAAGCTTTACCATGAACTTTACCCAATAGCGTGAACACGAGAAACTATGGATATGCAAAAAATAATTTTTAAAAATTTTATTGTCAGTCCAAAAGTTCAAACATGATTGATAATTTTGTTATCTTATTTCTGTATCGTGGCTCTATCGCTTCCACCCATTTTTAGCAATGCCTTCATCTTCATCTTTTATTCTTACAGGTAAAACCAGAAAAACAAAAGAGTTCCCATTCAGCGGCACTATTTTTATAGGCTTGAGTGACGAAGTAAATTCTAAAAATACTTCGTCACTATCGGTATTTTTCAAGGCATCAAGCATGTACCTATCGTTAAATGCTATTTCGATTGCTTTGCCTTCAACTTCGGCACTAAACTCGTCGTTTGAACGCCCAACAGAAGTATGACACGAAAGCTTAAAAATGCTATCTGGGTTTATAACTGCTTTTACGGGACTCTGAAGATGGTCACTTATAACTACGGCAACTCTATCGAGCGATGACATCGCATTTTTAACATTTATTTTTACTTTAGTAGTACACTCACTAGGAACAGCCGAAACGTAATCTATAAAATTTCCCTCTAAAAGCCTTGAAAGAAACGTGTAATTGCTAAATTTAAAAAATACATATCTTTCACTTATATATATTTTGATATTTTCTTCGTCCGAAGGCAAAAGTCTTAAAACTTCCGCAAGAGCTTTACCCGGAATTATAACTTTAAAATTTTCAGATATATCAACAGGTTCGTTTCTTAATGCCATTCTAAAACCGTCAACTGCAACGACAGTCAATATATTATTTTTTAGATCCCAAAGTTCCCCCGTATGAACACTTGCATTTTCAATATTGTCAGCAACTGCAAATATAGTTTGCTGAATCACATTTTTGATTATTTTCGAAGAAATTATAATTTCTTTTTCGTCTTCTGTTTCAGGAAGTTTAGGAAAATCTTCAGAAGAAATCCCAGAAATAGAAAAATTACTATCTAAACAATTTATTAAAATTTCTAATTTTTTAGTCTCAAATAAAATCAAAGAATCCGGCAGACTTTTTATTATATCTATAAAAAGCTTGGCAGGAACTACTATCGCGCCTTCTTCAATATTTGAAATATTATTCAAAATATTAATCGAAGTTTTTATTCCGAACTCCATGTTAAAACTTTCGAATAAAACACACGATTTATTCACAATTATATTAATACCTTCAAGAGCCGGTATATTCGATTTCGTTGCGACGCTTCGCGAGATATTTGTCAAGACTTTCAAAAGAATATTTTTTTCACATGTAAATTTCATCGTTGCCTCTGATCACTTCAAAATCACTAGTTTTTCATGATAATTTATTTTGTGAGAAAAATCAAGACACCAAAACATGGCAGAACTAAATTAAATTTTTTTCTTGTTTAGAACCCGTATTCACAAACGTTTTAACCAAAGTGTGTAAGTGAGAAATAATGACCATAGATTCCGAAGAAGAGACAGAAAATTCATAATCTTTAGATAGTCTTCTGGAATTATTTAGCCAAGAAAAAGTACGTTCAACAACCCAACGCCAGGGAAGTTTTTCCCATTGATGAGGCTGATTTTTTCAGAAATGTCTACACCAAGGCCTAATTTTTCTTTCACATCAGATACAAATATCCCTATATACCCAGAATCTGTGCAGAATTTTTTTATAGTTTTGTAACTTGTATAGGCTTCTTTTGCAAAGAATACATCCCAGAACATCTACTACAATATGCCGTTTTCTACCTTTTGTTTTTTTCCACCATCAATTCCTCGTTCTTCGCTCGCTAGCGTTGTTTTTACACTTGGTGAGTCAATTATTGCGTAGCTCGGACTCTCATGGCGTCCGGCATTTATTCACGTCTTTTTTACTACATGTTCTAATATTTTATTTCACAGCCCGTTTATTCTTGCTCTTCGGTAAAAACTATTTACAGTAGCATATGGTGGGAAATCATCCGGTATCTACCAAATACAATACTGCATTTGTCAGTTCCCTTTTGTTCCATTTGCATTTTCTCATTCCCGTATACAGTGGTTCTATCTATTTCCACTGACTACCTGTTAGGTCGCTCGGGTACGACTTCCTGTTTTCTTTTTTCATAATTCCTATTTCATCACTTCTATCTTATTTTGTGAATACGGGTTCTAAGTTTTTTTGCTTTATACTGGGGATTATGGTATCTAGTTTTGGTTTTAGTGTTGGAGCTATGGATGCTGATACTAACGCTGACTGTAGGCCGGGATGCCCGAATACAGCCAAAAAAACGATGATTATTTAACTGTGTTTGAAAATGGTAAACAAACTCATTATGCTTTGTGTGCAGATTGTGCGAGTGTTAAATTGAAAGATAAAGCTTACATTCCCTTGCAATCCACTCCAATTTTTCAATTTCGTTTAGGTTTATCAGTTCATAGCACCAAGTATCAATGTCCTAACTGTAAGAATTTTTCGTATTTTCACGTACGTTCTCGTAGTAGATTAAGTTTTTGTATTCGTTGTAATACATGTTTCAGTAACGAAAGTGGCAAAATTACAGATAAAAATCGAGTTGGATATTCGTCTGGCAGAGAGTGAGATAATGAAATTCAAGATTTTGCACTAAAGAAAAATAATGAAAACAATCTCTCCAGCAGTACTGGAGAGGTATTGCCAAAATATATAGAAAGGCTAATAAAAGAAAGCAAATAAAGAAACAGAAAAAGAAATCATAGAAAGAGAACGAGACCAACAATAAGTTTTACGCAAAGCGAGCAAGGTAATGACGAAGAAGACGATTCATACGTTCAACAGTATAGGTATTGGATTTACCAATCGAATGCTTGTTACTTGGAATAATATCGTAAACTGAAAATTTATCAGTAGCGTAAAATTTAGCATCAATA
>JAGBNX010000041.1 GCA_017634155.1 Clostridia bacterium
CGTTGGGTTGTTGAACGTACTTTTTCTTGGCTAAATAATTCCAGAAGACTATCTAAAGATTATGAATTTTCCGTCTCTTCTTCAGAATCTATGGTCATTATTTCTCACTTACACACTTTGTTAAAACGTTTGTGAATACGGGTTCTTAGCCATTACTTTGCTCGTAAAACTTATTGTTGGTCTCGTTCTCTTTCTATGATTTCTTTTTCTGTTTCTTTATTTGCTTCCTTTCATTAACCTTTCTATATATTTTGGCAATACCTTAATACAAAAATCGATTGAAAAAACTTGAACTTGTTGATATAATACTTGAAATCTCACTGGGAACAAATATTAACTGTATTTTCTACTTAAAATATTTAAAATTTATTTATTGTTTTACTACTCCAGAATAAGACTAAGAAAGAATTGTTAAAAAATAATTGTAATTAGGTGTAAAATTTAAATGCTTACGTTACTGCCAGAAATATTAATTTTTATTTTGCTTTTTATTTTGTTATTTTTTGCCGTGCTTTATTATATAAAGCATAAAATACGTAATGAACAAATTAGTTTTGAAAAAATTCTAAGAGATACTAAAAAAGAAGCTGAATATATGCAAGATTATTACAAGCGCTATAAAGATATTCAGTGCCTAGAAGAAAAACTCAAAAACGACGAAAATATTTTAAATGAAAAAATAAAATCGGCAGAGAAACTAGAAAAAACAGCAAAAAATAAAATAAGAGAGTACGACGACAAATTATTAAAAATAAAAAATATAAAAAATCAAGAAGTCAAAGAACTTGAGAGAATATCGCGAATGACTTCGAAAGAAGCTGCACAAAAATTATTAGTTTTACTCGAAAGCGATTTAGCAAGAGAAAAAGCTAATTTGATAATTAATTTTCAAGAAAAATTCAAATCTGAAAAAGAAAAAATAGCACGAGAAATTCTTGCTGATGCTGTTTTAAGGTATTCAAGTGATTATGTCTATGAAACTGCCGTGAGTACTATAAGACTCCCAAGTGACGAAATAAAAGGCTGTATTATAGGCCGCGAAGGCAGAAATATAAGAGCTCTTGAATTATTAACCGGAGTTGATTTCATAATCGATGATACTCCTGAAACTATTACTCTTTCGTCTTTTGACCCGTATAAGCGTGAAATCGCCAGAGTTGCAATAGAACTTTTAATATCTGACGGTAGAATTCAGCCGTCTAAAATCGAAGAAATGATAGAAAAAGCGAAAAAACAAATAAATAAAGACATAAAAACTGAATCGCAAAAAATAATCTTTGATTTGCAAATCGGTGAAGTTAATGACGAAATACTAGAGACTCTAGGCAGGTTAAAATATAGGACAAGTTACGGTCAAAATGCCCTGCAGCATTCTGTAGAAGTAGCTTATATTTCGGGTCTTTTAGCTTCTGAAATGGGCGTTGATGCTAAACTTGCTAAAAGATGTGGGCTTTTTCATGATATCGGAAAAGCTTTGACTTATACTATGGAAGGCTCCCATGTTGAACTCGGAGTTAGTTTTTTAAGCAAATATTCAGAGCCCAAAGAAGTATTAAATACTGTTGCATCACATCATGGCGATTGTAAACCCGAGTCTATTATGGCAATTATAGTCCAAGCTGCTGATACGATTTCGGCTTCGCGCCCAGGTGCCAGAAGAGAAAATTTAGAAAGCTACACAAAAAGAATAGAAAAACTCGAAAGTATAGTAAATAATTTTGAAGGCGTAGAACGATGTTATGTTATTCAGGCAGGACGCGAAGTAAGCGTCGTAGTTTCACCTGATAAAATCACAGATGACGGTATGGTAGTGCTCGCAAGGCAAATTTGCAAGAAAATAGAAGAAAATTTGAATTATCCGGGTCAAATAAGAGTAAGCATGTTAAGAGAAAATCGAATTATTGAATATGCAAAATAATTTTTATAAAAAAATAATAAAATTATTATTATTATTATATAGTAAATGTACTTGTAAAAAAGTATATTTTATCTGAGGCATTGCTAAATAAAGATAGATGTTTTCTTCAGCATTGAATTTTTAAAGCTCAATTGATATAATAAGCTATAGTTAAATAAAAATGTAGAATGTTGAATTTTTTAAAATTTACGCAGGAGGTTGCTATGGCGAAAAACAAACTAAAAGTTATGTTAACAATTTTAAGTACTATCAGTAGGGTCAGCATTACCACCGCGGCGAATGTAGAAAAAAATAACTTTCAAGTTAAAACTGATAAATTTTTTATTGATTCCAAGTCTGTTTTAACTGGGGCATCGGGTGCCGCTACTTTGATGGCTGCAGGACTTCTGATTAAATATTTATTTTTCAACGAGGTAAAAAATTGTGTTAATTTACTCATAGAAGTCCTAAAAGTTCGTAAAGTTGCTAAAATTTATCTTATATTTAATGACCAGGTGGGAGCTTTTTTCTTTGATTGCCAAAATAATTTAATTTCAATTGAAGATTCACTTTATAACAAAGATGTTGAAAAATTAATGGGGATTAAAAATAATACTAACTTTGACGAGAGAGCAAAAATTAGATTTGATTTTTCTAAAAGATTATCAATTGGCTTGGAATTTTTTAAACAAAGTGTGAATGGTTTAATGTCCAACTTTTTGCTTAATAAAAAAAAAGGTCCGCACAACGAAGTATTTAGAATGGACAAAAATGGCAAAATTATAATGTGGGAACTTAATAAAGAACAATGGAAAAAAGAACAAGAAAAAAAGATAAAAAATTCTTACGGAGCAGAAAAATATATGCAAGAAAAAACTTTGAAATTAATTATGGATATTTTTGAAAATGAAGTAATTAAAAAAGTTTTAACGGCTGCTTATGAACAAGGTATTTATGGCAGAGCCGATTACAATGGCATCAATACAAACAAAATACTAGAAGGCGATATTAAGTCTTTAAATAATATTTCCGGCATTGCTAAAAAAGATAGATATTTTCTCCGGCAACGCCGGAGAAAGTGATTTGGTTCTTTTACTACATTTATTTATACATGAAGATAATGTTCTATGAATTTTCATCACTTCTATTCATTTTGGCAATACCATATTTCCGGTGCTAATAAAAAAAATTAAATCTTGCCCTTATAATTTTTTACTAATCCTGCGAAAATGTATTTGACAAACTTTTTTGTTTGAGTTACAATAAGCAACGTGCGCGAGTGACACACACACGCAGCACGTTATTTGCGTGGTTAATACTTAAATCTACTTTTTGAAAGAGTGTTTCTTATGGTTATGCGCAAAGTTTTTAAGACTATAGCGGCAAGCTTTTTATGTTTGACTATTAATGTTGGTTATAATGTCACTAACGCGATGAAAGACAAAGATATTTTAAAAAATTGCTGTAACAGTTTTGAAGATTGTGGGGTTGGTGAAAATAGCTGTAACAATTTTGAATACAATTCTAATCTTCTTAAAGATAAGGAAAGCGACTTTTTTCCTGACAAAGAAAAAAGCAAGCAAGTTAATGATGATCAAAACAAAGATAAAGAAGATAAAAATGACCAAGATAAAGATGGCAAAAATAAAAATATCTGGCGTTGGTTAATTGGTATAATCGCCGGTGTAGGTGGTTTGATTGTTGGATTGTGTTTAGGCAAATTTGCTTTTAATATTTAAAATAAAAGTATTGCTAAGAAAGAATAGATATTTTCTCCGGCGTCGCTGGAGAAATTGGGTTGATTCTTGTATTTCTATATTTATACATGAAAATAATATTCTGCAAATTTATCACTTCTATCCATTTTTAGTAATGCCCCATTTCTCCTTTGGTGTTGATGGACACTTATAATATTTATTTTACTTTTTTTGATTTATATACTAAAATTTTGATTTAAACTCGCGTTTTTACTCAAAAGGGGTATATTTTGAATTTTAAAACTGTAGCTGTTTTAACAAGTGGTGGTGATGCGCCCGGAATGAATGCAGCGGTACGTTCGATCGTAAGACTTGCGATTACTAAAGGCATTCGCGTTTTGGGTGTGAGAAGGGGCTACAGTGGTCTTATTAATAAAGATATATTTGAAATGAGCATAAGAACTGTTTCGGAAATAATCGAAAGAGGCGGTACTATTCTTTATACAACGCGTAGTCCTGAGTTTCATACTGATAAAGGTGTTCAAAAAGCTATCAAAAACTGCAGAGAATTAAATATAGATGCTGTAATTGTCTTGGGTGGCGAGGGGTCTATTAACGGAACGAAAAAATTAATAGAAAATAACATAAATTGCATATGTATTCCGTGTACTATCGATAACGATGTCGCTTGCAGTGAAAATTCAATCGGATTTGACACAGCAGTAAATACTGCGATGTCTATGATTGACAAAATACGTGATACGGCTCAAGCTCATGATAGATGCAGCGTTGTAGAAGTCATGGGCAAAAAATGCGGAAATATAGCACTCCAGACGGGAATCGCCGTTGGCGCGACTGCTATTTTAATTCCTGAATATTCTTTCGATTTTAATCGAGATATTGTAGAAAAAATAGATTTTACTCAAAAAATGGGCAAAAAGCATTTTATTATAATAGTCGCCGAAGGGCTTAAAATAACTAGTCAAATAACTGCTAAAATTACAGAAAAAACAGGCATAGAATCGCGTGCGACAATTCTTGGATATGTCCAACGCGGTGGTTCGCCTACGGCTGCGGATAGAGTGCTCGCCAGTAAAATGGGATGTTATGCTGTAGAACTTATCGAAAATAATATTTATAATAAAGTAATTGCGATAAAAAATAATAAAATTATTAATATAAATATATCAGAAGCTCTAAATTATAAATCGCATTTTGATATTGATACATACAAAAAAGCTCTCGAGATTTCTATTTGATAAAAATATTATATAAATTTTGTTTTTTAAAACTTATTTTCTTAATTATTTTTTTCTATTCATTTTGGGCAATACCCCGTACTTGCATTATTTTTTTTCTACTCTATAATTACGACTGCCTGTTTTTTAGAAAAGCAGGTGGGTTTCGGGTCTTATATATATAGGAGGGTTTTTATGTTTTTGAACGATTTTAATCTTGCAAAAGTTTTGGCGTCACTTTTGATTTTTGGTCTTAATGATGGTTGCGGTGCTATGAAAAGTAGTATTGCTAGCAAGAACAACGTTAATAGTAGCATGATTAAATACAGCAATGGCAATGATCGAAATACAAATGACCAAAATAGAAAATGTGGTGATTTGTGGAAGAAATTTCATGAGAAGGTTTGCCAGAAATATGGTCATTCAGTATTAACAGAGAGGATTTGGAATAAGTTGCAAGAAATCGGTATGAATGATTCTTGTTGTGCTGAATTATATATTAGTCAAATTGATGGGTTATTTGGAATGATTGGAAAGATAGGCAAATTCTCTCGGAAATTTGGAAAATGTTCAAACATATTTGAATTGATTTTAAATAATTACTTATGCCAATATGCTGGTAACTCTCAATTTATTAAACAATTTGAATGTATGTTTAAGGAAGAAACAGAGAAAATGCAGAAAAAAAGCCCACAAGAATTATTGGATGAATATTGGATACCAGAATTTGACGTACTTAATTTTCATGGTCGTGAGCAAACGAAATGTAACATACCTGAAGAAATTAGTTCTCGGTCTCCAGAAGAAATTAATGCGCAAAATGATAGCGTGTTAGCTGCCTATGCATTACCGAGTTATGATTATTGGACGAGAGATAGATTGGTTAAGGAATTTACTTTTCCATATGTTTCTGATTTAGATTGCTCAATCAGTAACTTTAAATCCGTTGTTGTGAATGATAAAAATATAGATAAAATTATTTTTGAACCTGGCAAGCCTTTAAGATATTATGCTGGAGAAGAAGAAATTAAGAATTTAAGTGCAAAAAGTACACTAAAAACTTCAAGCTTATTCAGAAAAATTAAAGAGCGAAGTGATAGAGCAGCGTATTTTCTCGCTGGGCGTGACCAACTTTATTTAACAAATTTTGGTATTTTACTTATATCACGAGTACTTGAAAGTTTTATCAATCAAGCTGTCGTTTCATCCGGATTATCTTATCAAATGTTCGACTATATAGAAATTACAAATTTTTGTGACCCAAAAGTTGAGATATTTAAAAATGGCAAAAAAAATAAGCTTTCGTCAAAGTTGTACGAAACGCTTTGTGAAAAATTAAAAAAAATTTATATTCTAAACAAGATAGGCTGAAATCTAATTAAAAAATATGTTATAAAATATTTTCTATAGAAATTTCGTCAATTTTTTCTAAATTTTCTAGTTTAGACTTCAAGCAATTGCAAGTTTTTAAAATTTCGAATTTATTTTTTAGTTTGGAAGCTGTTTCTAGTTTTGCTACTTCTAAGTTTATGTCTTCTATTTGCTCATGATGAACTAATATTTGAAGAATTTTCGATTTTTTATTCCAGAACTCGTTAAATTCCTGAGTTTTTTGCTCAGTAGTCTGGCTGTTATATACTGATTTCTCGATTTTTTCTAAATAATCAAATGATTTTTTTGCGATAGTACTTGTATTTTTAAAACTTACAAAACAAAGCAAAAGAGTAATAATAATTATTATTAAACTATAAAATAATTTATTCATATCTTTCCTTTTTGATTATATTAAATTGTTTATTAAAATTTGCAGTCATCAAAAAAATTTCATCGAGTTTTGTATTGTTTTCTTGTAAAATTTTTTCAAGCCATTCTTGAGTTAATTTACAGAGCATTAGCGAATAATTATTAATTTTTCCGTTTGATATTACCGTCAAATCTAAATTTGCTTTTTGGACGTCGATTTTTAGCGAATTTGCGTCAGGAGGCTGTTTTTCGGATTTTTTTAAAACGCTTAGTTTACCGTTTGTTTCCATTATGGCATAGGCGACGTCATTTATAGAAAAAACGTTCATTTGACGCAGCTGCTCGCACAAATCATATGTGCTCATTCGTAATTTGCAAAGCTCTTTTTGATTTATTTTACCGTCGCTTATAATTATTACACATTTTCCGCATGTTAATTGCCTAAATTTTGGGCTTTTCATCATGAGCCAAGAAATTAATATTTCAAGACAAGTCAGAACTCCGATTGGGATTAAGCCACTCAGAATAGGCTGGTCTGAATTTTGCATCGGAATAGAAGCTATATCTGAAATCATAAAAGTTATTACGAGCTCCGAAGTTTCAAGTTCGCCAATCTGCCGTTTGCCCATAAATTTTATCGCACAGACTACTACGATATACATAATTATTGCGCGCAAAAAAGAAGTAAACATCCTGAACCCTGAATTAAACTTAAAATTTATTTATAATAAATTATTCCCGAAAATAACTGGAAATATAATACTAGAAAAAATTCTCTCCAGCAAAACTGGAGAGTTAAATAGTAGTATTATTCTGTCAGCTAATTTAAGATTGAAAATATTTTAGAATGCCTTTGGACGGCTTGCATACATTACATATACTATCAAATGCATCTTTATCGAGACAGGTACGTTTCGTGTCCACTATCGCACGTGTCAAACCCGGACAGTTGTAAAATGCCCCATTCGAAACTTTTTTAAATGTATTTGGAATGTCTACTTGTTCCAAACTACAGCAATTACAAAACGCAAACTCATTAATTACAGCCGTAGCAAGATTCTTCTTACCTGAGTAGGGAAGTTTGAGGGAATATAATTTTCTACAGTTATCAAATGCTGATCTACCGATTAATTCAAGCTTACCAGGAGAATCTTGTTCACCCTTGATTTCAACAGTGAGCAAATCTTGGCAATTTCTAAACGCCTCATCACCAATTACTTTAACTGACTTTGGGATCTCAATTTTTTGTAGCCCACAATTTGAAAAAGCCTCATCGCAAATGTATTCAAGTGGGTATTGCCAAAATATATAGAAAAGCTAGTAAAAGAAAGCAAATAAAGAAACAGAAAAAGAAATCATAGAAAGAGAACGAGACCAACAATAAGTTTTACGAGCAAAGCGAGCAAGGTAATGACGAAGAAGACGATTCATA
>JAGBNX010000042.1 GCA_017634155.1 Clostridia bacterium
CGAATCTACGATTTTAGTTTCGAGATTTTCACCTGAAAATTCGCATAAAATTTCAGCAGATTCTTTTAAAATATCGGCAAAAATATCTCTTGGCACAGATTTTATTTTATCAATCGCATTTTCTAAATTTTTTTGTGCTCGTAATAAAATATTATATTGCCTTTCGCTCATAATAATCAAATTTTCGTTTTCATAAGAACCAAAATCGATAAATTCTTCTATTTTTTTCGATAAATTATCTATTCCTGTTCCGTTTTTGGCTGATATTAACACAAAATTATTTATATTTAATCTTTTTAATTTTTTTAAATTATAATTCGAATTAATATCTGATTTATTTATAATAATTAAAATTTTATTTTTATCAAAAGAATTAATAATTTTAATTTCTTCGTCAGTAAATTCACGAGAAGCATCAAGCATAAATAAAATTAAATCTGAAATCTCGGCGATTTCTTTTGATTTTTGAGTTCCAATTTGTTCGATTTTATCGCTAGTCTCGCGAATTCCTGCAGTATCGATCAAAACAATCGGAATATTATTTAATATTATACTTTCTTCGATGGCATCACGCGTAGTCCCTGCAATATCAGTAACTATCGATTTTTCTTTTTTTGATAAAAAATTCATAAGCGTAGACTTGCCAACATTAGGAGCACCAAGTATTGCAACTTTTAAGCCGTTTTTTATAACACAGCCTATCGAATAACTTTTTATTAAATTATTTAGCTCAGAATTTATATTTTCAAGTCTTAAAATTAATTGATTATTATCAAGTTCCGGAACATCTTCGTCTGAATAATCAATTTCGGCATTTAAATCTGACAAAATATCAAAAAATTTATTTTTTATTTCGTCGATTTTTTTGCCTAAAAAGCCGCAATAAGCCGAATAATTTATTTTTCTTGCTTTTTCATAATTAGACGAAATAAGTCCCATGACAGATTCAGCTTTATCAAGACTTATTTTTTTATTTAAAAAAGCACGTTTCGTAAACTCTCCCGGCCCTGCCATCACGGCGCCCGAACTTAAAACAGCTCTTAATATGGACTTAGTTATAAACATGCTTCCGTGACAAGAAATTTGCGTGCTGTCTTCACCTGTATAACTTCTTGGTGCTTTAAAAACAGTAACAATTACTTCATCGAGTGTGTTATTTTCAAAAATAATATTACCGAGTTTGCAAGTATAGCCGTTCATATTTTCAAGCAAAGTCCCATCATGAGCCCTAAAAATTTTTTGTGTTATTTTTATCGCGTTTTCGCCAGAAACCCTTACAACGCTTATTCCGCCGATTCCATACGGAGTTGAAATTGCCGCAATAGTACTCATTTTTTGTTTCCTTTGTATTTTTTCATAATTTTTCTATTTTAATTTTTATCAATTAATTTTATTTATTTAAATTATTTTAATTTCTTAATTTTTCACGTATAACATCAGCGCATTTAATATCTCCGGCCCCCATATGCATAATCACATCGCCTTTTTTAATATTTTTTTTAAGAAATTCAGCGATTTTATCAAATTCTTTTATTACAATCGAATTTTTAATTTTTTTAGCTAAATCTTCAGATTTTATATTATAAATATTTTTCTCTCTGACGGGCAAAATATCTGTTATTATAACACGATCTGCCATAGAAAGACACTCTACAAATTCGTCGAATAAAAAATAAGTTCTCGAATATGTATGCGGCTGAAAAACGACCCAAATATTATTAAAATTCATTTTTTGGGCAATATTAAGAGTCGCTCTAATTTCAGCCGGATGATGAGCATAATCGTCAAAAATTTTTACTCCGTTTATTTCTTCCAAAAATTCGAATCTGCGTTTGGCACCCTTAAAATTTTCGATTCCGTTTATTATATCTTGAAAATCAATGCCAATATAATAGCATGCAGCGAACGAAGCCAGCGCATTTAATATATTATGTTCCCCGAAAATATTTAATTTTATATTCGAGATTTTTTGATTTTTATAAAAAATATCAAATTTATAACAAAAATCATCGCAAGCCATAATATTTCGCGCCATAAACTCAGAATTATTTTTGATGCCATAATAAATAATTTTTTTGTTTTTTAATTTTTTAGAAATTTCATAAGAATTATTATCGTCTTTATTTATAATAATTATTTCAGATTTTTCGGCGAATTTTAAAAAAGAATTTTTTTCGTTTTCGATATTTTTGAAATAATCTATATGTTCAAAATCAATATTTAATATAACACCTATTTTGGGATTTAAATCTAAAAAGCTATCAAGATATTCGCAAGCTTCGCATACTGCTATATCAGATTTTCCAAGCCGACTGTTGCCGTTAATTTTATCAAAACATGCTCCGATAATTGCAGTCGGGTCTTTGCCAGAATCCATCAAAATACTTGTTATCATAGAAGTCGTAGTTGTTTTTCCGTGCGAGCCCGAAACAGCAATTAAATTTTTAAAATTTTTAGTAATCAACCCCAGAAACTGGCTTCTGCTTAATATTTTAATTTTTAATTTTTTGGCTTTAATAATTTCAGGATTATCTTTTTTTATAGCTCCAGAGTAAACTAATAAATTAGTATCTTCTGTGATATTATTTTCTGAGTGATTTATATAAATCTTGGCGCCTTTTTTTGATAAATTTTCTAAACTTTCAGAATTTACTAAATCAGAGCCGCTGATTTTATAGCCTTGTTCGAGAGCAATACATGCCAGTGCAAACATTCCGGTACCGCCAATTCCGACAAAATGTATTTTAATCATAAAATTAAACTATTCTCCTTTTTTGTTAAAAAAGCTTTTTTTCCGCTTGGCTCTTTTGGCTTTTCTGCTTATTTTAGTACTATTCACACCTGTAATTATAACAATAACAAGCAAAATTGCACCGGCAATTACAAGCAGCATTGATATAATGCCCTTTATTATATATTCTTTTTTTTGACTGTTTTCTCGATTAAGTGAACTGCTGGTAATATTATCAAGTTCTTCGTTTTGTGATTCCGTCAAGTAATTATTATTATTATTATTAATTACAGGGTTCTCGTTTGATTCTGTTTTTTTTATTTCTTCGGGATTAGGATTTTTTTGTTTTGTGTCTTCAGTTTTTTTAGGCCTTTTTTGCTCAGTTTGCTCTGAATTTGTTTCTTGTTTTTTTTCTTTGTTTTTTAAAATTTTAGTTATATTTTCTGTTTCGATTTTTTTATCTTCTTGCACAGCAGGAGGCGCTGCTGGTTCATTTTCATGCGAGTCCGGTTGTTGTGCAACTTCGGGTTTTTGCTTTTTTTTCGGCTCCGGAGATATTATTTCAGAATCATTATTATTATTATTATGATTTATTTGATTATAATTAGATCCTGAATTTTCGTGATTATTATTATTTGAATTTTCGTTCTGGGCAAGACAAAAATTTAAATTAAAAAAATTAAATATAAGTATAAATATTAATATTATTTTTTTATAAATTTTCAATTTTCTACCCCCAAAAAAATTATCAAATAATTAATTTAACGACTTATATTATTATACAAAACAAAAATATGATTTCAAATTTATATTTTTTATAAAATTCATAAAACCAGTAAAAAAAGTAAGATTTAATTTAATTTTTGTTCGCATAAAAATAAACTCAGATATTTCCCGCGCCGTTGATATACTGTTTGTAAAAAACGAATCTTCGCTACCTAAGATTATATATCGAATATTGTGTTCTGCAATAATTAATCCCAAAAATAGCATCAAAAATATTTCAGATACAATCATAGATACGAAAAAATATTTTAAATTATTATATTTTTTATTTATTTTCAAATTTTCACCTGCTATTTTATAAATTTTTTAAAAAAAGTACTAAGAGATTCACCGAGCATCTGTGCTGATAATTTTGATTCTTCTAGAGTATTCACGTCGCTGCCTATCTCTATTAAAATAGCCCCTGGAGCAAGATTTTGATTATAAACTATATTTTTAACAAGCAATTCTCGAGTAAGTCCCGGAAATTTTTCTTCGCATATATTTTGTAAATTCAAAGCAAGCGATAAATTTTTCTCCCAGTGTGAAAATTTAAGTGACTTATTAATTCCGCAGCCGCAAACGAGCATTATTTGTGCAGCTTTTTTATTATTTTTTGCACGAAAAACAGGTTTAATTCTTCCGGTTTTGCTGTCGCCGATGCTATCTCTGTGCAAATCTATAATAACCGGAATTTGCGAGTATTTATTAATATATTTTTTAATAGTCGCAGCGCTGCGATTATAGGCTCCGTTATAATTTGGGAAATCATGAACAGTAGTATCATGAATAACAGAAATACCGTTTTTTTTAAGAGTTTCTGCAAGTTTTTTCCCGACGGCAACAATATTTTTATTATTATCTTGAGTTCGAGAATTAAAATCTTTGGGAATAATATCAGTATTTTTTTTTATGTAACTTTCAGAAGTATGAGTATGATATATCAAAACTAATAATTTTTTTTTATTTTTAGATATTCTGGGTTTTTTATTAAAATACTTATCAAAATTTATATTTTTACCTGTTTTATTTTTTATGTAAAAATTACTGCATTTTACGCCTGATTTTCCAAATTGAGTTTCTAAAATTTTATAATTCGCAAAATTTTCAGGTATATCTGAAAAGCAAGATTTATTTTCATTTTGAAAATCTTGTTGAGAATATTTTTGAAAATTATTTTCGTAATCTTGATTTTGTTCGCTATTTTCGAATTTATCTAAAAAATTATTTTTGTGACTGGCCTCGCAAATCTCAGGGGCTGATATTTTTACTGCAAAATAGCAAAATTTATTTAATAATTCAGACCAATTTAATTTATATAATTTAATAGCAATAACAAAAATCGAAAATAATATTATTAACGAGTAAAATATCAAACTTGAAATTTTTAAAAATCTTGATTTTGTGCAAAGCATGACGTCCTTTCGAATCAAATAAAAAACAAACTTTTACACAATTGATATTTTTAAAAATAACTTTTTATGTCATATTCTATGAAAATTCTTGGGTGAAAGTTTTTCGTGGCTACTTGAAAATGATATTTGTAGATAAACGTTTAGAATATGCTGGAAATAGTTGGTATAATGGGTGCGAGCATTGCGAAAATTTTGAAAAGCGTTATTTTCTCCGATGCCGCCGGAGAAAGTGGTTAACTCCTTTGTATTACTATCTTTTATATATTATATTAAGATAATGTTCTGTGAATTTTTATCACTTATATTCGTTTTGGCAATGAATGTATTTTTGTACTTTACATTTAAAAGTAAAAATATTAGAATGTTTAGTTGCGTCCTTACTCTCTAGTTGAGGGTCGTGTGTCCATAAGGAGGTGAACAACTTGACTGAACAAACAGAAAAAAAATCATATGAATTATATTTTATATTTTCGATGAATTTGAGCGAGGAAGAAAGAGAAAATTTAATTAATAAATTCTTTGATTTGATAAAAACAGATGGCGAAATAGAAAAAATTGACAAATGGGGCAAGCGTCGTTTGGCTTATCCTATAAAAAAAGAACACGAAGGTTTTTATGTTCTGATTAATTTTAAGTCTGGCAGCAAAATTCCTGCGGAGATAACCAGAGTTGCAAGAATTACAAACGGTATTTTGCGTCACTTATTAGTTATTGGTAGAAATGAAATCTGATTGGAGTTTTTATGGTTAATATTGCTGTTTTAGAGGGAAGACTCACGGCAGCCCCGGAGCTTAAGCATACTCCGAGTTATATTCCGATGACCAGATTTTCTATAGCAGTTGCCCGGAATTATTCAAAAGGCGGCGAAAGACAAACTGATTTTTTTGATATCGTTGCCTGGAGAAATACTGCCGAATTTATATGTAAGTATTTTAAAAAAGGCA
This sequence comes from Clostridia bacterium, assembly GCA_017634155.1. Classification (GTDB taxonomy): domain Bacteria; phylum Bacillota; class Clostridia; order Oscillospirales; family Acutalibacteraceae; genus Improbicoccus. The sequence goes on from JAGBNX010000042.1 coordinate 5,856, forward strand.
ATCTTATTATGGTAGAAGGTCAAATTCAGACGGATTTATTCGAGGGTCGAGACGGAATAAAACGTAAAAATTTTTATATTGTGGCAAATAACGTAAATTTTGTTGGTACGAAAGCTGATAATATGGCTTTGAACACGGAATCTGAAAAAAATAACGATATAGATAATGTAAATACAAGAGATGAAAAAACAAATTCAGGTTATTCAAACAGCACTTCGTTTGAACAGGAAGATTCTGCCGAAACAGCTGTCGATGACGATGATTTGCCATTTTAATTTTATTTAGTTTAAATTCAAAATAGGAGGTAATTTTTATGGCTGATACTGAAAATAAGGCAGGTTCTGAAACACCGAGTATTGAAAATACTGAAAGTAGTGCTGGTGCAGCAGAAGCTCGAGTTGAAAACAAGCCGGAACGTCCGTTTTTTCGCAGAACTTTAAGAAAAAAAAAGCAGTGCTTTTTTTGTATAGATAAAATCACAAAAATTGACTACAAAGAGGGCATGAGACTGCGTAAATATATATCAGAACGTGCAAAGATATTGCCACGCCGAGCGACTGGAATGTGTGCTTATCATCAAAGAGTTTTGGCAACGGCAATAAAAAGAGCGAGAATCTTGGCACTTATTCCATGTACTAATACTAAAAATTAGAATTTTTCTTGATTATTACAAAAGCTTTTGATTTAAAGCTACGTAGGTGGTTTTACAGGCATTGCCAAAAAACAGGTGTTCTCTCCGGCGCCGTCGGAGAGAATATTCGTTTACTTTTTTAATCTCAGTTAATAATTTCAAAATAAGTTTAATATAATTAATATAATTAAAAAATTAAATTTTTGTTTTATCGATTTTATACACTTTTCTTAGTATAAAACCCCAAAATTTAGGATAAAATATAGTTACAATTTTCAAAAAATTCCTCCATAGTTTTTTATCGGCAACAATTTATCATTACATATGCAAGCAATATTACTACGCACGAAATTAATATCGCTATAAATTTATCCGGAAAAATAAGTGGTATTATGACTCCTAGTCCAAATGCTAAAGCTAAAACTCCCGGATTATTGAAACATCGCATAATTTTCACCACGTCTCTTTTTATATATCTTATACAATTTGAATATTTATTGTGAATTTAAATTTTTAAATTATCTTGATAAATTATAAATTATTTATATTTTGATATTTTTTTGGCTGTTTTAGTCGTTTGTTAATACGAAATAAAGAAACTAAAATAAAAGCCAAGTAAATGAATAAAATGGCAATAGCGTCAAGCTCGTCATACCGAGTAAAAATATGTCTGAAATGCTATTGTTTCTGTTAATTTTTGGTAATATCTAAATATTCTTGATATTGAAGTATGTGAGATTTTGTGAGCAAAAGAAACTTAATATGCTTTGTTAATTGTAAAAATTCAGAAAAAATATTCGACAAAAGGTATTGCCAAAATATATAGAAAGGCTAATAAAAGAAAGCAAATAAAGAAACAGAAAAAGAAATCATAGAAAGAGAACGAGACCAACAATAAGTTTTACGAGCAAAGCGAGCAAGGTAATGACGAAGAAGACGATTC
>JAGBNX010000043.1 GCA_017634155.1 Clostridia bacterium
ATTGGCTCCCCAAATCGCTGTGAAGTATCATACCTCTGGTATTTTTGATATTCAGACATGCATTCTTAACAGCATTTGTAGCGAGTTCGGCATCGATTTTTTTGCCGTAAGAATAGCCTAAAATTTTTCTGCTGTAAAGATCCATAACAGAAGCGGTATTGCCAAAATAAATAGAAGTGATGAAAATTCATAGAACATTATCTTCATGTATAAATAAATGTAGTAAAAGAACCAAATCACTTTCTACGGCGTTGCCGGAGAAAATATCTATCTTTTTTAGCAATGCCACAGAAGCAAGATAAGTCCAGCCAACGGTTTCACGTGAATATACGTAATATTCGTTACAAGTTTTTGAAAAATATTACTAGCTTTAAAGTCATGATTTAAAAGATTTTCTTTATTTTCCGGGAGTTTTCCGGAATTTTGCTGATATTTGTATTTTCTAGTTACGATGCTGCGAATACCTAAGTGCTGCATTTGATGCTGGACACGTTTTAAACTGCAGGAAACGCCTGAAAATTCTAGTTCTTTCTGAATTTTTGGAGCGCCGTATCTTTTTTTGAAGCCTCAAAAATCGATTTTACTTTATCGCTAAACTCTTGATACTGCTGAGTTTTTTTCGAGATTTTTCGATTTTTAACAGCATAATAAGTACTTCTAGAAAATTTAAGCACCGAACACATTTTTTTAGGGCATAAAGCTTGAGAATGTTATGAATAAAGTTCATAAATTCTTCTACCGTCCTTTGGTGAATATGGCTGTCGCTTTTTTTAATATTTCGTTCTCGATTTTAAGTTCTTGGTTTTGCTTTTGCAGAGCTTTGTAGTCTGTGAGCGAAATATTTTCGTCAGAGCCTTTAATAAGTGAAAAAATCTTAATCCATTTGTGCAGAGTACTTTTAGGTAAGCCATATTCGCCGGACAGTTCAACAATACTTTTGCTGCTTTTGTTGTATAAATCGACCATTTGCTGTTTAAATTCATTTGTGTAATTCCTTTGATTTTTTGCCATAATTGAACACTCCTTACGTATTCTTAATTTTAAATTAATGTTTGCTTTCTGTCCAACTTTTCGTGTTCAATTTTCTATATTAGCACCAATTGACTCAAGTCCAAGTGGTGCGGATGACAGGACTCGAACCTGCACGGTTTCCCACCAGAACCTAAATCTGGCGCGTGTACCAATTTCGCCACATCCGCTAGTTAAAAATATTTTTTTACCAAAAAAACAAAACTGGTTGCGGGGGCTGGATTTGAACCAACGACCTCTGGGTTATGAGCCCAGCGAGCTGCCAAACTGCTCTACCCCGCGGTATACCCACAATACTATCACTCAAATATTTTTTGTCAATAGTTGATCATGGAGCATCGCTAAAAAAAGACAGATATTTTATCTGGCGGTGCCAGAGAAAATGGACCTGATTCAATTGGTGCTAGTATAGAAAATTGAACACAAAAAGTTGGACAGAAAGCAAACATTAATTTAAAATTAAGAATACGTAAGGAGTGTTCAATTATGGCAAAAAATCAAAGGAATTACACAAATGAATTTAAACAGCAAATGGTCGATTTATACAACAAAAGCAGAAAAAGTGTTGTTGGGCTGTCCGGCGAATATGGCTTACCTAAAAGTACTCTGCACAAATGGATTAAGAACACGTATTCACAAAATAAGATAGAAGTAATAAAATAGGAATTATGAAAAAAGAAAATAGGAAGTCGTACCCGAGCGACCTAACAGATAGTCAGTGGAAAGGGTATTGCCAAAATGAATAGAAGTGATGAAAATTCATAGAACATTATCTTCATGTATAAATAAATGTAGTAAAAGAACCAAATCACTTTCTACGGCGTTGCCGGAGAAAATATCTATCTTTTTTAGCAATGCCTAAAGAAAAAAGCAACTTGCTTTTATTTTTGGATAGTATGCGAAATTATGTGCTTAGTGATTGATTTAAAAAATGCTCAGCACGGCAGAGCATTTCTAGATTTATTTTGTCTGGGTATGAATATTTATGGAATAATTGCATGGTCTAGATCAAATAAGAATATAAAAAAAGAAATTTTAAAAAGTGATAATAATTAACGTTTGTAATTTTATAAAAATTATTTCGAATTTTCATATATGGCATGATAATATTCTTGATTAGCATAAAGTTTTCGATTATAATTAAATTGTAGAAAATTTATTTTTGGAGTATTTGATGTCAAAAACGAGAATTTTTGCAAAAAGTGATCCAATTTTCAAGATGATTTTTGGAGATCCGGAAAATAAAACTGCTCTGATTGGGCTTTTGCGCGAAATCATTGATATTCCTGAAGAAGAGTACGCTCACATCGAAATTATCGATCCAAATTTACGAGTCAATAAATCATATGGCAAAAGTGGTATTTTAGACATAAAATTGACAACTAAAAACGGCCAGCGGATTAACGTTGAGATTCAAATAAGAAAAGCCTCTGATTTAAAGCAGCGAATTTTGTTTTACGCTTCAAAAATGGTTGCTGAGCAGTTGACAGAGGGGGAAAAATATGATAAAATAAGAAAAGTGATAAGCATAATGATCTGCACCGATCATAATCTGATAGAAGATAGCAAAGAATATCATAATAGGTACTTTCTTTACGATAAAAACACAAACTCAACTTTTACAGATTTACTAGAAATTGACATATTAGAGTTCAAAAAAGTACCGGAAAAAGATAAAAGTGATTTAGCAACGTGGCTTAGATTTTTAAATACAGATGATAGGGAGGAGCTGGATAAAATGGCAGTAAGAAATGTAGCATTCGAATCAGCAGTATGTAAATATAAACAACTAACAACTGATGAAAGAATAAGAATGATAGCCGAAAACGAAGAAAAAGCTTGGAAAGATAGACAAGCTGAGCTTGATTACGCTATG
>JAGBNX010000044.1 GCA_017634155.1 Clostridia bacterium
AAAACATGTGTCATGCAAGATACATTTTATGAAGACGGAGAGTGTAAAAATGCCATTGGTAGTAATGAATGGGAGTTTGATATTAAACTTAAAGAAAATAAAACGGAATTAAAAGAAGATACAAAAGATAACAAAAAAAAGAAATCAATTAAAAACTAGAATTAATTAAATTGCAAAAAATCAAAAGTAATCATGATGTGATAAAGTTTGAAAATAATTAGTCTCCGGCGGCGCCGGAGAAAATATTTATCTTTTTGAGCGATGCTACTTTCTTGAACTTCACTATAAAACGCCCCTAGACCATGACCAAACTATTTACCCAAAAAATAATGGTGGAGATAAGCGGGCTCGAACCGCTGACCTCTTGAATGCCATTCAAGCGCTCTACCAACTGAGCTATACCCCCTGGTATTTTATTTTAAAAAATAAAATTTAAAAGTCAATAAATGAACTTAAGTTAATAGCACCAAACGTCAAATTTCAAAATAAAGTTTTGAATTTTAAATTTTATTTTTTTTCAGAATTTAATTGACATATTTTTTATTTTGTTATACAATAACAGCCAAGTTTTAAGTTTAAATATGGAAAAAGCGGGGTGGTAATTATGCTAAAAACTTTAGATTTTACTGATATAAGTCAGGAAAAATTTAATACGATCATGATAGGCATGCTTGAAATTATTAAAAACAAGGCTGAATTTGAGAGCTTTTTAAAGCTTGAAAATATGGAAGATGCTTTTGAATTTTTGCAGGTTTTTAGTCCCGGAAATTATAGCAAAGAAGATTTTGCAAAATTTTTAATGATAATTATGGCTAATATTTATTTTCACTCGAAAAAATATGCGAGACACGAGCTTTTTGAGTTAACTCTTGCGGATATAAAAAAACGTACCGGTACAGATTTTAAAAAATATTTGCAAAATTTTCGAAAATTAAGAGAAAAACAGATTTCAGATAATGATTTTAATGTTTCGGGTGGAATCGGTGATAAGAAATTATCAAAAATAATTGCCGGAAGTTTAGCGGCTTTGGTTCCGTTTTCTGCAGTAAACAGTTCTGGATCTAGTGCGCAAGCTATATATAGAAGTCAGGCTATGAATAGAAAAAAAGCTGAACAATCTTCGGGCGGTTTTTGGAATTGGTGTAAAGAAAATTGGAAAGCTATTACGATCGGTGCGAGTGTGGTTGCTACTGGGATAGGTGCGTTTGTTACTTATAAACGCATACAAAGCAGTAAAAAATATGTTGATGAAGCCAACGAAATGAATAAAAAGAAAGATAAAGACAAAGCAGAATTATCGACTAGTTTATGGGATTATTTCCGACCTGGAAGCAGCGCCAGAGATAAACTGGAAGAAGAAAGGTATATCAGAGAAGAGGAGAACAAGAGAGACAAAGAAATAGCTGATATAACGGCATTGGTAAGAAAATTAGACAACAAAGAAGCTAAGGGCGAAGGGAAAATTGGTGCAAGCGCTGACAAGGATAAAATAATAAAGTTTATGAAAAATCACGATATAGATGCCAGTAGTGTTGAGAATGCCGATGATAAAACGGTTAACGACTATTTGGCACTTTTAAAAGTCGATAAAATGAGTAAAATTGAGAAACCTAATGACTTATCTAAGAAAAAAATGCACGAAGAAATAGTAAAAGAAAGTGATAAAGTTGGAATTACAAGTACTATTCCCGCGTTGGGCGCAATTGCCACTGGAGGTATGGCACTTATTAATTTTGGTAAAAGTATATTCGAATGGTTTTCTAATTTAGCAGATAAGGCAGGGAAAATAGCTGAGTTACCAAAAAAGGTTATCGAGGCTCAAGAAAAAATTAATGATTTTATTGCAAGAGTGCGATGGGACGACGTACCTAGATACTACGACGATGAAAGTAAATTATTAATGGCGTCAAACATCGAAGAAGGTCTTAATAACATTATAAAAGGTCAAAAAGCCCAGATGAAACAGCTGGCATCAATTTTGGCAACGTTTAATATGCAGGCCAGAATGGCTTATAATCGAGGCGAGGATTCTTCCGGTGTTTTAGGGTCTTCACAACTTAATTCCAAGTGTGTGTTTTTAACTGGGCCATCTGGTACGGGTAAATCTATGCTTACAAGTCTTGCTGGTCAGTTTGCTTTATCTCGGATTAGGTGTTTGGCGATAAATTTGAATCAATATGACGGCAAAACTGATGTTAATACGTATTTAAGTAATCAAAAAGAATTTATTAACGCGGCTCGTGGTTTGGAAGGTGAATTTGTTGTTATAACTATAGAAGAAATAGACAAAATTTGTAAGGATCCTGTTATAAGAGAAAAAGTAAACCATTGGTTGCATTCGGTCTATGACACAGGAAAAATTGGTGGTAACGATAAAGAAACTCCGGTTACTGTTGCTGCTACTTTATTTTTAATGACTTCTAATGAACTTCCGTCAATTGACGTTTTAATAAACGGCAAAGTCAGCGGTTTGAATATAAAGTCTGGCAATCAAGTTATTACAAGCTCAAATAAATATAACTATATTGATATTCTAAAAGAGTTAAGCAAAAATAGTTCTCGTGAATTGCCCATAGAAAGAACCGGGGCATTATTGTCAAGATCTGCAGTGATTGAATTTAATCAAACCAGTGACGATGCTATGAAAGAAATAATAGATATGCACTTGCAAGAATTAAATCAGCAGTTTTGGATTTGTGGTGTTCCCGTAAAAGTTAATTACAGCGATGTGTTTGTTGAAAAATTGGCAAGACTGAGACATGCAAAAATGTACAAAGACGGCGGTAGCAGAACTATAATTAAAGATATTTTAAATCCAATTTTTTCTAATATTACAGACAAGATCGGAAAATTAACTGAAAATCTTGGTGATGTTGAAATATATGATCAATTTGGCAATGTAATCGAAGAAAATCTTGCTCAAGTGTGGCTCGATTATGGTGGGATTAATGATTCTGGTGCCTTGGTTATTGACTTGAAAGAAAACGAAAAAGATGCAAAATGCGATGGCAGAGAGCCGGATATGTACGAAGAAGAGCTTAATACAAGTAGAAAACCTGAAGTTGAAAAGTTTATACAAAAACTTATGCTTGATGAGCTAAGTAATGTTATAGGAAGCCTTAGCACGGCTTATAATTCTGGCGTTGTAGAAGATTGGGACGCAACTTTGAATCAAGGCAGCAAAAATGTTATCAAACGGCTTTCTTCTTTGGTGAGTTCTAATGTAGAAAAAAGCAGCTTAGATGAACAAATAAAAGTCTTAATTGAAAAACGTAATGATTTGATTGACTTAATGCATAAGCGCGGAATTTTGGACGACGAATGGGAGTCTTTAAAAGATCTCAGAGACGTTGTTAAAGCTAAAACAGCTGATGCTATTGCGATTAAGAGAAATAATGAGAAATCAAAAATTTCGTTAGATTATTTACAAGAAACTATAAATAATATTGAAAAAATAAGAGATTTAGCTGTATCTATAAAACAGTATGACTTATTTTCAGCTAATAATAAAAATTCTTTGGGCAAAATTTTTGAAATTTTCTCAGATAACGGTATTGATGATTTTGAAAATAATAGTTTAAAATTAAGCGATAAACTTGATAATTTAATTAGTAATAAAGATATAATTAATTCTTTGAAACCTGATTTGACTGAAGAGCAGCATAATGCTATCGAAAAATTCAGAGATTCTGTGCAAAATCAGATCGAAGCTGTCAGGCTGGAAGTACAAAATAGAGCCAATGAAGTCGATGCGATATTTGACGATATAATAAAACTTAAAAATAATACTAAGATAGATTATAAATTAGTTTTGAGCCAGACAGATTCGAATTTCTTAAAATCTTTAATTGCACTTGTGAATTCCCAGGCGTCTGTTTCTGATATTGGCGAGCAGTTAAATTTTGTTTTGGGAAACAAATCGCAGATTAAAAATAAATTATTACAAGTCGGTGTTGCCGACGAGCAGCTGGGTGATGCAAAATCTTTAAAATTCAAGATACAACAGGCTTCAGAAGTCAATAAGAAAAAAGACGAAAAACAAGAAACAAAATCAGAAGAAAAAATAAAAAAAGAGATAAAAAAAGAAGATATTAAAGAGAATGATAGGGCGGAAATTTCCGAAAAAGTTAGTGAAATTTTTGATGATATAAATTTAGACAGTATTCCAGATTCAGTAGATTGTAAATCGATTTTGAGCAAGTCTGATATTGAATTTTTAAGGTCACTAATTTCTATGATAGACCCAGAAATGTCTATTTCTGATGCTAATCAGCAACTAAATTTTGTTTTAGCAAATAAGGCACAAATAAAAGAAAAGTTGATTCAAAATGGAGTTACAGATGAACAGCTCGAAAGTGCAAATGCTTTAAAGTTTAAAATTAGTCAGATTTTAAACAGAGATATTAGTCAAAATGATAACGATGATGATGATAATAATAACATGCCTCCGCGTATCAAAATTGAAGATAATCGTGAAGAAATTGACGGTGTTAGATAGGCATTGCCAAAATAAATGGCAAGAAATAAAATATTTAGAAAATAAAATAATGTACAAAAAATGAAATAGTAAAAAATGAGCAAAGATATGGCATTACTAAATAAAGATAGATGTTTTCTTCGGCGCTGCCGAAGAGAATATCTGCTTTTTTTTAGCAATGTCTTGCGTTTTGCTGGACTATTTTGTTTGTTGTTATATAATAAAATTATGCTCGAGTGGCTATATGTCAGTTGTAAGCAGATTAAAATTTTAAAGGAGTGATTTTTATGTCGAATTTTGGTCGGAACAAGATTGCGTTGGTACTTGCGTGTGCATCAGTTTTGGGTGGCAAAACTCAGGCCATGAATACAAATAGGGCTAAAACCTCGCAAATCGTTGGGGCAGTAGGGGGGGCGGCTGTTAGGAATCAACCTAAAAAAATAAATTGGGCAAAAATTGTGAAAATCTTTGGCTTTTCAGCTGCTGGATTAGCGGCTTTAGAAACAATTCACAGTCTTATAGGTGGATTTACGGATTCTAAACTTGGTAGTTATTCTGTAGGAAGAGCTATAAGAAATAATGTAAAGAAAAATGAACAGCCTGATCCGAAAGAACAAAAGAAATCAAATCAAGAGATAAATGATAAAATAAAAATAAAAAACAAAAAAACAGATAAAAATTTTGATATAATTAATGAAAAATTAAAAAGTGTAAAAGTTGACGAAAATGATGCAAAACATAAAGATGTAATGCTTAAGGCATTTGAGCATTTTAGAGAACAAATAAAGGGATGTACATTAGATAATTTAGCAAATATCGATATTTTTGATTATGACAACAATAATGGCAACGCTGGCAAACAAGGGCTGCTAAATATTTTTTCTGATAAAGAGAAAATATCGAATGTTGAGATTGAATTTGTACCCGGAGGACAATTCAAGCCTCACTTTGTCATTGGGTTTGATTGTGATGGCAAAAAACAAAAAATAGAACTATGGGACATTGACAATTCTGGTGGAGTATGTGTTGAATATTTTTTTGCGTACAATGATAATGATACTAAAGTTGCGTTCATAATTGGATACGATAAGTTGGGTTTGCAATCAGAATAATAAAAGTAACGAGTAAAATTTCTTTTCTCCGGCGATGCCGGAGAAAGTACTTGTAATTTAATTTTTAAGTTTCGAAAGGAGTCTAATATTTCTCATATTGATGCTAAATGTTATACAGCTGGTAAATTTTCAGTTTATGATATTGTTTTTAATAATAAATATTTAATTATATAGTCTAGTATTTTTAATATTGAGCATATGAATTCTTTTATTTGCCATTACTAGTCTTTTTTATCGGTAATGTCTTGTTAAAAATCTACTATTTTGAAAGATTATTTATACGCTTTTTGACGTTCTAATCTATTTACTTAAAAAAAAAATATTTTTTCAGTCCAAAAGTACTTTACTTTTTTTTTTTTATTTGTTACTTTAAGCTAAGTCCGGTAAAAGATAATTGGCGAAAGGAGTGAAATTACAATTGCGGTTTGGATATAGAAACCAGCTGGACAGTTTAAAAGTTCAGGTTTCTAATATGGGCGAAGATATTTCGCGGATTTTATCTAAAACTATAGAAGTTTTTATAAGTGCGAATATTAAAAAAGCAGTAGAAATTTCGGAATCAGACGTCGATATAGATAAATCCGGGCGGTCGATTGAAGATTCGTGTCTTAGAATCGTTTCTCTGCAAAACCCGTATGCTTCAGATTTGCGCGCAATAACCGGATATTTAAAAATTGTGTCAGATCTTGAACGAATCGGTGACCATTGTTCTGATATTTGTGAAATTATTTCTATGGGAAATCTTAAAGGACAATTTGGTTGCTACAAAAAAACTGTTTCTATTCTCAAAGAAGTAAGTATTAGCTTTGATAAAGTAAGACAAGCCTGTTTCAAATTAGATATCGATACTGCAAAAGAAGTATATTTATCTGATGATAAAATAGATAATAATTTCTCGGAAATAATATTAAATATATCAGATGATATTTCAAATAAAGTTTTTAGTGTTTATATGGGTTCTGATCTTATGTTCATAGCTAAATATGCCGAGAGAATCGGAGACCACTGTGTTAATATTTCCAAATGGATTGTGTATATGAGTTTGGGATTTTTCCCTACCCCGGAATTTTTTAGGGGAAAAAATTAATTTATTTTATAAAATATTTAAAAATTAAGGAGAAATAATTATGGCAAAAGAAAAAAATTTAATTTATGTTGTAGATGACGATGCAAATATTAGAAAGTTAGTTTCTGTTGCTTTAAAAGACGCCGGTTTTGAAACAATGGAATTCGCAAACGGTTTAAGTTTGCTTGAACAAACCAAGAAAAAATTACCTGCACTTATTATTCTTGACTGGATGATGCCCGATTTAGACGGTCTTGCAGTCTGCGGCAGGTTAAAACTCGAACCGGAAACCAGAAGAATTCCTGTTATCATGATTACTGCTAAGACAGATTCAGTCGATTGTATTTTGGGCCTTGAAATGGGCGCGGACGATTATCTTAAAAAACCGCTTGATATGAAAGAATTAGTTGCCAGAGTTTCGGCTATTCTCAGAAGAAAAGACTATGCAAATATTAAAGACGAAATTTTAACTATTGGAAATTTGACTCTTAATTTGGGCAGCAGAATGGTAGTAAAAAAAGACCCGGCTACAGGAGCAGAAACTTTCTTGCAGTTAACTATGAAAGAATTCGATTTGCTTGTGACTTTGATAAGAAAAAAAGGCAATGTCATGACAAGGCCCGAAATTATGCGTGATGTTTGGTCTGATGAATTTGACGGCGATGACAGAACTGTAGACGTTCATGTAAGATATTTGCGCAAAAAAATCGAAGATTCAGAAGACCATCCGTTTTATGTTAAAACAGTACGTGGAATTGGCTACAGAATAGTCACTCAGGCAGAAATCGAAAGTGCTAGTGCGAACTCAGGAGCCGTTGTAGGCACAAAAGTCGCAGCTGCTGCAGCTTCGAAATAGTTAAAATTATAGATCTAAAATATAAATTAAGTTCAAAAAGGATTTTAACATGAATTTTTTCGCTATATTGTTTCTTGTTTGTTTGGGGATATTAATTTATTTTATTGTAAAAAGAAATATTGAAAAAATTAAGCAAGAACAAAAGCAAAAAGTTAGTGAATTGCTCCACGATCTCAAGACCCCATTAACTTCGATATTGGGGTACGTGGAGCTTTTAAAATCTACCGAAAGAACGCCTGAAACTCAAGAAGAATTTTTAGGAATTATCGAGTTCGAAGCCGAAAAATTATTACAGCTTTTAGGTAGCGGACTCAGTGAAAATACAAATAACAAAGACGTTAAAAGTTCGACGAATTGTGCGAAAGTTATTTCTTTAATATGCCGTGGCTTATCACCTGATGCCAAGAAAAAAAATATAAGTTTGAATTATAATTGCGATCCGGATTTACACGTTGATTTTGTAGAAAATAAACTTTGGCGAGTTATCTCAAATCTAGTCGAAAACTCGATAAAATATAATAAATCCGGCGGCGAAGTGAATATTTCAGCAAGAAACGAACCAGACTCAGATTATATTACAATAGAATGCGAAGACACTGGAATTGGAATTAAACCTGAAAATATAACAAAAGTTTTCAAAAGAGGCTTTAGAGAAGAAAAAAAATTGCCGGGATTTGGTTTGGGTCTTTCGACAGTTCGCAAGATAGTTTCAGAAAACGGCGGTTTTATACAGCTTGAAAGCGAATACGGCGTCGGGACTAAATTTACTTTAAAACTCAGAAAATCTCAGGAAAAAGCAGAAGTAGTAAAAACTGAAAGTCCTATTTCTTGCTAATTTAAAACTAAAATTTTAATTAATTAATAAAAAAGAGAAATTATTTCATGAAAAGCCTAAAAGTTCAAAATTTATTTGATTTAAAAAATACTATTGCAAAAGATTTTTTGCTTGATTTTGAGTATCCGTGGGAAGTCCTGCCAAGCATAAAAAATTTTGTTCTAAAAATTATCGAAAAATTAGATAAAAATAAGTTTTATCTTGTTTGCGAAGACGTATGGGCGTCTAAAAATTCTAAAATTTCTAAAAATTCTTTTATATCAGGACCTACAATAATCGACGATTGTGCTGAAATTCGATTCGGAGCTTTTATTCGCGGCGGAGTTATCATAGGCAAAAACACAGTCATAGGCAATTCTACAGAAATTAAAAATAGCATATTATTTGATAAAGTACAGGCTCCGCACTTTAATTATATAGGCGATTCTATTTTAGGCTATAAAACACACATAGGTGCCGGGGTGATTCTTTCTAATTTAAAATCTGACAAAAAAAATATTATTATAAAATATAAAAATTTAAGAGAAAATTTAAAAATTGAAACAGGACTTAGAAAATTTGGAGCAATCTTGGCAGACAACGTAGAAATAGGCTGTAATTCTGTATTAAATCCAGGAACTATAATTTGTAAAAATAGTAATATTTATCCGTTAAGTATGGTCAGAGGCATCATTGGCGAAAATAAAATTTTGAAAAACAATAATATATTAATTGACAAAATTTGAGTTTAAAATTATAATCCGAAGTAAAGTCTGAAAATCTAGAATTCGACACAAGATTGAAGTACGATGTGTATATATGCTGATGTAGCTCAGCTGGCAGAGCAATTGATTTGTAATCAATAGGTCGTGGGTTCAAATCCCTCCATCAGCTCCAGGCCGGGTGTGGCGCAGTTTGGTAGCGCGCTTGAATGGGGTTCAAGAGGCCGTGGGTTCAACTCCCGCCACTCGGACCACGATTAAAAAAATTACTGAATGGTCCTTTATCCGGCATTGTCAGAGTGAATAGAAGTTGTAAACTCATAGGGTATTAACTTCATATATAAGTATATTAGTACAAAAGAGTCAAAACATTTCCTCGGCGACGCCGGGGAGTGTCTGTCTTTCTTGGCAATGCCATAAAAAGGGATAAAAAACGTTCTCTGGCATAACCAGAGAGCAGGTTTCGTTGTATTTCGCAATGTCAGGAATATATTTTTGTTTACATTTTATTAACAGTAAGAATTTTTTTGCCCATCATATCAGCTAAAACTTTTGGTAAAACGATTGAGCCATCTGATTGCTGGAAATTCTCGATTAAAGAGAAAATAACTCTATCAGTTGCCATCGTAGAAGATATCGTATGTGGGAAAAATTTTTTGCCATTTATCTGTGTACGAATATTAAGCCTACGCGTTTGATAATCCCACAAATTTGTGTTTGAGTGCGTTTCACGGTAGGCATTAAACGAAGGGAACCAACTCTCTACGTCATATTTTTTATATCCCGGAGCCCCCATATCGCCTACGCAAACTCTCACTACATGATAGGGAATTTCTAAAATTGAAAGCAATTTTTCGATATTACTAAGACACATCTCGTGATACTTTTCTGAATCTTTTGGGTCACAGAAAATTATTTGTTCCATTTTGTGAAATTGATGTACTCTAAAAGCTCCCTTGGAATTTTTACCATATGAACCAGCTTCGGTTCTAAAACACGGAGTGTAGGCTGAATATTTAATAGGCAACTCGTCGTAGTCAATAATTTCGTTATCGTGAAACGCCAATAAAGTTTGCTCCGAGGTGCCTATTGCGTACAAATTTTGATTTTCTATTTTGTAATTACCTTCTGGTTCAAAAGGGAAATAACCTGTTCCTAGAAAAGTCCGTTGAGAAGCCAAAACCGGTGGAATTACAAATTTAAAGCCGTCTTCTTTTAAAATTTTTCTTGCAACTTCGTATACTGCATGAGAAAGCTCTGCGCCATCACCAACTAAGTAATAAAATCCGCTTCCTGAGACTTTGGCACCGCGTTCAAGATCTAAAATTTTTAAATTTTTGCCTAATTCATCATGTGCTTTCGGGTTAAAATTAAAAACAGGAATCTGTCCACAACGCTTGATTTCTACATTATCTTCATCACTATCGCCCTCAGGAGTGCCTTCGGCCAGAATATTTGGGAACAAAAGCCACATTCTGTTGCGTTTTTCTTCGAGTTCTGATACGACTTGTTTTAAATTCAATATTTCTTTTTTTATTTCTTTTGCGCGCTCGATAGAAGAATTCTTTTGATCAAATTTTAATTTGTCAATAAGCGCTTTTTTAGTATTGAATTCGTTGTTAATACTCAAAAACTCGTCGACGTCAACCTTACAGCTGCGCTTTGCAAAAAGTTTTTTCGCTTCATCGGGATTTTGTTTTATAAAATTTATATCAATCATACACGTCTCCTTTGAATTGTGATTTTTGATGAAAAAACAAACTAGTGATGAATGTATCATTAATTGATAACTAAGTCAACTTGCGCTAGTATAAAAAAATCGGGCATAAATTTATATCAATAAAAATAGGTAAAAAAAATTGGCAGAAAATTTAAAATAAAAAAATATAAATCTAAATATAATTATTGAAATTTTGAATTTTTTGATTTAAAATGCACATGGTGTACTTGTGTACATAATTTTTGAATTAGAATTTAGTAGGTGGTATATATGAAATCAAATTATAGAAAGTTGATCAAATTGTTAAGCGTAATTACATCGTTATCTTACAGTGCAAATATGTGTTTTGCGCATGGTGAGACTGATACTGTTAAAAGTAAATCCCAAAACAATTTGAATAATTTAAACAATTCAAGTAATATAACTCTCAAGAATAACATAACTACCCTTTCGTTACTATTTGGGATTCCTGTATTCATACTTGGTGGTATAATTTTAACAAAGTTGCCTAGTGATAGTGGTCCGTCTACTGGTTTTGAGTCACTAATTCCTGGAGTTACAGATTTTTTAAAAAACGAAGAAACAATGAAATCATATATACAGAACGAACTCCCTAAAGTTACAGAAATATTGAAACAGCAAAAAGCGTTAGCAACTTTGGATGCAAAAGGGGACGTCATGATAATCGGCGACGTTCATGGTACTACTGAAGTTATTAAATATTTAATTCCTGAAACTTATAATTTTTTAAGTTCAAATAAAAATAATTCAGTTGTAATCTTAGGTGATTATATTGACACTCATGGTAAGCCAGAGAGAGACGATAGTCTTGTTGCTGCACTTTGGTTTTTTAATTTGATAAAATTATTTAAAGGCCCAAAAGATCCAGATGAAAGCAATATAAGAGTACTGGTACTGCGTGGGAATCACGAAAGCGCACGGTATGGATTTTATGATAGTCTTAAAAAATATTGGTGCGATAATCTGGAAAATTGCATGTCAGAATTGCCAATTGCTCTTACGATTTTTCACAATAATAAAAAATATTTCGCTGCTCACGGGTGTATTGACCCAAAGTTAGAAATAAAAAATAACGGCAAAGATAGTAATCTTAAAAAAATACCTTTATTCTCGAAAGATTTATTTGGTGTTCATGGAGGTCTCGACGAAAAGCTTAATGCAAAGGAGAAAGCTGAAAAAGCTGTGGCGCAAAGCATAGAGTTTAATTTAATGTGGCATCGAATTAGGACACATGAAGATGGTGATAAAATGGTGAGTGCTTACCAACAAATGCTTTGTAAAGATTATTTACCTCCAAGTTCTGTGCGTAAATTTTTAGATAAGTTTGGTTATTCAGCGTTCATAAAAGGTCACGATGGAGATATGCAGCCTGTGTTAGAGCTTGGAAATGGTAAACGTGTTATAACAGTGCATTCGATCACGCTTTATCCGGAAGATAAAAATTTAAACGCACGAGTAGCTTATATTACGAACGACGGCTTGAAAGTTAAATATTTTCTTGATAATAACAGAACGATAGAAATAAAAGATTTCTAAACGAAATAATATAATTTGCAAATATAATAAGTTAATTATTAAAAATAAAAAAGGGCTTTTAATGAATTTTGCTAATTTAGCAACGTTTGCAAGAATATTTTTATCAGTATTTTTGTGCCATATGATACTTATAAATCAAGTAAATTTAATTGTAATTTTATTATTTTTATTAGCGTTTGGTAGCGATTGGCTCGACGGATTTTTGGCGCGCAAGATCAAAAAAGTAACAGATTTTGGGAAAATTTTTGACCCGATTGCAGATAAAATTTTAGTTTTTTCGATTTTGATTTGTTTTTTAAAAATAAATTTAATTAGTGCGTGGCTCGTTATAATTTTATTAATAAGAGAATTCCTAATGTCTTCGGCAAGAATTTTACTTTCGAGACACAAAATAATTTATTCAGCAAATATTTACGGTAAATTAAAAACAGTTCTGCAATTTTTTGCGATACTCGTGCTTATTTTTTCACTCCAAAAATTTGATTTTTATAATAATATATTTTATAATTCAGGAATATTTTTAATATGGAGTTCTGTGCTTTTTTCTTTTGTTTCGCTATTTTTGTGTTTTTTCGAAAACAAAAAAATTTTTTTGAAAATTCTTAATGGGGATTCATGATTTTATATAATACTCTGACTAAAAAAAAAGAAAAATTTGATTTAATTAATAAAAATAATAATAAAATAAAAATTTATGCTTGTGGTCCGACGGTTTATAATTTTATTCATATCGGAAATGCTAGGCCTATTTGTGTTTTTGACGTCTTGCGAAGATATTTAATATATAAAAATTATGACGTTATATTCGTACAAAATTTTACGGATATAGACGATAAGATTATTAAAAGAGCTAATCAAGAAAATACGAGTTGCAAAGAAATTTCTGAAAAATATATACAAGAATACAAAAAAGATGCCGCAGGATTAAACATAATGCCGGCTACGGTTCATCCGAAGGCAACAGAGACTATTGACGAAATAATATCGATAATAAAAATATTAGTACAAAAAAAATATGCTTATGTTTCTGATGGCGATGTCTATTTTGATATTACGAAATTTAAAAATTACGGAAAGCTTTCAGGGCAGTCTATTGAAGAACTCGAATCAGGTGCCAGAGTCGAGATAGGCGAAAAAAAACGAAATGCTCTTGATTTTGCATTATGGAAAGCTTCAAAACCAGATGAGCCTTATTGGCAAAGCCCGTGGGGGAGTGGCAGACCCGGCTGGCATATCGAATGCTCTGCTATGATCAAAAAGCATTTGGGCGAAACGATTGATATTCATTGTGGCGGTCAAGATTTGATTTTCCCGCATCACGAGAACGAAATTGCTCAGAGCGAGTGCGCTAATAATAAAATTTTGGCAAGATTTTGGCTCCATAATGGTTTTATAAATATTAATAATAAAAAAATGTCCAAGTCACTGAATAATTTTTTTACAGTTCGAGAAATTGCTGAGAAATATGGTTATCAGCCAATTAGATATTTAATGATTTCTTCGCATTATAAAAGCCCGCTTAATTTTAGTGATGAAATTATTAAACAATGCCAAAATTCTTTAGAAAGACTTTCGAATTTTAGAAAGAATCTAGAAAATTTAGAAAAAATAAATAATAATAATAATATAAATTTAAATATATGCGATAATATTGACGAAATTAGGAATAATTTTATTAAATACATGGACGATGATCTTAATACTTCCGGTGCGCTTTCGGTAATTTTTGATATGATAAAAGATATAAATAATAAAATCGCAAAGCAAGAAAAATATTCTAATAATTCGATTAGAGAAATTATAAAATTATTTGATGATTTAACACAAGTTTTAGGACTTAAATTCGAATCTCAAAATAAAAATCTTACAAAAGAGATCGAAGATTTGCTGGCTAAACGCGAATTTTATCGTAAAAATAAAAATTGGTCTGAAGCTGATAAAATCCGTGATTTATTAAAATCCAAAGGCTATGATATTCAAGATAGTAAAAGTTCGACGAATATTTCAATAAGATAGCTTTGATTTTATTTGATTTTACCAAAAATCAATTAATTATAAAAAATAAGAAAACAAAAAAATATAAATTTTCAGTAAAATCGCTTGACAAAATAAATTTTATGACTATAATTAACAGCAGGATTTATTATTATTTACATATATAAATCCTGAGATTTTTGGAATTTGTGTTAGGAGGTTTTTTATGGCAGTAAGAAATAATCGTAAGATTGTAGCTGCGGTATTAGGCGCTTTAACTGCTTTTAGCAGTAGGTCTTTAGCAATGAATAAATCTGGTGCTAAACCTGTTGGTGATCCGGTTAATAATCCGGATAGAAAGATTGTTGGTAAATCTAGTGATTTAGCGAAGTCAAGTAAGCCAGTGTATGCTTATCAAAGAAATAATACTTCGAATGTTCAGGAAGAAGATAATACTGGACTTAAAGCATTTGCTGCTTTTACTGGTGCCGCGTTAGCGTATGAAGTTTTTGCAAATATTGCAGGTGGGCCAAGCCTTAGCAAAGGTATAAAATATGTAGCTGGAATTGATGAAAAAAATAAACATAAGTTGGGGCCAGTTGTATTGGTAAATAATCGTGAATATAACATGTTTTTCCCCAAAAGACGAAATGGTGATAATCTTTCGAGTAGTTCGTCAAGTAGCTCTCTGAGCAGCTCGGATTTTTACGGACCAGGTTTTCCGTACTATCCTGTATATGATCCCTATTATGGGCCATACAATTTTGGACCGAATTATGGACCGAACCAAAACTTGATGCCGCCGTATGCGCCACCAAGTGATGAAAGATGCTTGTATATGAATATGGGTAGGCTTAGCAATGTTGGGTTAGCATTTAACCGCCTTGTTCATGGATTCGTCAATATTGATACTGATGAAAATGCTGAGACGCCTAAAGCTGGATCACTGTTTACTAGTCACGCAGGCAAATTTAGTTGTGAGGCATACTACAAATTTTATGCAATGATGGCTGCAATGGCAAAAGAGAAGCATACTGGACATTTGTCTGAAAGAGATCCGAACGGAATTTTTGAACTTCTTGCAAAAATGTGCAGCCTTAACGGACCAACAGATGGCCACGCATATCTGGACGTTAACTATGGAAGTGCAGGATTTAAAGATAACTCGTTTAAAATTGTGTATACAATAGATGGCCAAAAATATGAAGTTGTTATATCTTTTGAACAAAAAATATTGGCGGGCGCTACTCCATCAGGGGACGAAGTGTTGTTTTGCGTTGATTTCCGGCTAGGTGAATCTGGGACTGAAAGATACCACGTTGAATTTAGAAATAATAATTTTACTGTTGCAAGGCAGTATTTATGTGGTGCCGGTGTTGGTGCTGCTTGGGAATCCTCAGCCAAAACAGGTGATGGAAAGACTCCTGATCCTAATGACATGCCTGTAATAAAACTGGATTACGTGTATTCTCATTAAATTTTACTTCCTCCGGCATAGCCGGAGGAGATTTTTTTGTTTTCAAATTTTTTAATGCTAAAGAGTTGGCTCAAATCAAATCGCTTTTTTGGGAGTAACATTTCGTTTGATAATATATTGTGTGATTTGGAAATATGGGGGAAAGCAAACAAATTGATTCTCTCGGGCATTAGTAAAATTTTGTAATAGCGCTGCTAATTTATCACTTTTGCTATTAAATATGCTATGATTAGTGCTTGATATTTGATAGTTTGGAAAGAAGGTAAAAAAATTGAATTGCAGAACTAGATTTGCCCCAAGCCCTACGGGATATATGCATATCGGAAATTTAAGGTCAGCACTTTATAGTTATTTAATTGCTAGGTCTCTGGGGGGCAAATTTATTTTGCGCATCGAAGATACTGATAAAAAACGCCAGGTTTTGAATGCCGAAAAAATAATATATGACACTATGCACGCGACGAATTTAATTTATGACGAAGGTCCGGAAATCGGTGGCGAATTTGGGCCGTACATTCAGAGCGAGAGAAAAAAAATTTATGTTGAATATGCTAAAAAATTAGTTGATTTAGGCGGAGCTTATTATTGTTTTTGCGAAAAGCACGAAGTTAACAAAGAAAAAAATAATAAAAAATTTGAGTGCGATTGTAAAAATATTAATCAAGAAAAAGTTTTAGAATTTTTGAAAAATAACAAGAATTATGTGATAAGGCAAAGAATGCCAAAATCAGGTAAGACTAGCTTCGAAGATTTAGTTTTCGGTCATGTCGAAATAGAAAATAGTGAACTCGAAGACCAGATTTTGATAAAGTCTGACGGGATGCCGACTTATAATTTTGCCAACGTAATCGACGATCATCTCATGCAAATTTCGCACGTAATCAGAGGCTGCGAGTATCTTTCGGCGACTCCGAAATATAATTTGCTTTATAAATCTTTTGGTTGGGAAATTCCAAAATATGTACATTTGCCGCTAATTATGGGGAAAAATCCTGACGGAAGTGTGACAAAACTTTCAAAACGCGCCGGAGCTGTCAGCTTTTTGGAACTGACGGAAGAAGGCTATTTGCCCGAAGCGATAATAAATTATATTGCATTTTTGGGCTGGTGCCCGAGTGATAATCAGGAAATTTTTTTGCTTAAAGAGCTCGAACAAAAATTTTCGATAGAAAATATTGGTAAATCGCCGGCAGTGTTTGATTACGAAAAACTCGCTTGGGTGAACGAACAGCATATAAAATTAAAATCTGACGAAGAATTTGCTTTAATAATAAAAAAATATGTAGACTTTGATATTGATTTGCTAAAATTAGCAAAAATTTTAAAGCCAAGAATTTCAAAATTAAACCAAGTGCCTGAAGTTATTAGATTTTTAAAAGAATTACCTGATTTTGATTTAAATTTATTAATTAATAAAAAAAATAAGACTAATAAAGATAATGTTTTAATAATTTTAGAAAAATCAATAGAAATTTTAAATAATTTATCACAGTGGGATAATAATAAATTATTTGAAGTTTTATCTGGACTTTCTGAGCAGCTTGAAATAAAAAAAAATGCTATAATGTGGGTGGTACGTGTAGCCGTTTCGGGTCAAACGGTGACTCCTGGGGGCGCGACTGAAATTTTAGAGCTTTTAGGCAAAGACGAATCTTTGTTAAGGCTCAAAAAAATTTTAAATTCTTGCAAAAATTATAATTTCGGAGAATAATAATAAATGACTGAAAATAAAAATTTTATATATTCGACAATCGAGAAAGATTTTTCTGAATCAGGAGAGTTTTTTGGTAAAAAAATTCATACGAGATTCCCTCCGGAACCCAACGGCTTTTTGCATATAGGTCATGCCAAGGCTATTTTTATAAATTTTTTGGCAGCTGAAAAATTCGGCGGAGTTTGTAATTTACGTATGGATGACACAAATCCCAGCAAAGAAGATACAATTTTTGTTGAATCTATCAAAAGAGATATCAAATGGCTCGGGTTTGATACTGAAAAAAATTTGCATTATGCCTCGGATTATTTCGAAGATATGTATGAATTTGCCAAAAAATTAATAAAAAAAAATTTAGCATATGTATGTGATTTATCACCCGAAGAAACAAAAAAATTCAGAGGCGATTTGAAAACTCCGGCAACGAGCCCGTTCAGAAACAGAAGTATCGAAGAAAATCTTGATTTATTTGAGCGCATGCGAAACAGCGAATTCGAAGACGGAGCTAAAACTTTGCGTGCAAAAATAGACTTATTTTCAGGAAATTTTAACATGCGTGACCCAGTTTTATATAGAATTATGAAAAAAACTCATCACAGAACTGGAAATAATTGGCCAATTTATCCCATGTATGATTACGCACATCCGATTGAAGATGCGATTGAGAATATTACGCATTCGTTATGTACGCTTGAATTCGAAGACCATAAGCCACTTTACGAATGGGTCATAAATAATATTGATATAAATAATAAGCCCAAGAGAATCGAATTTTCGCGTTTGAATCTTGATCATACTGTTATGAGTAAGCGCAAGCTTAAATTTTTAGTCGATAAAAAATTGGTTTTAGGCTGGGATGACCCCAGAATGCCTACGATTTCAGGCCTGAGACGCCGGGGATTTACGCCGGATTCTATTAAAAATTTTTGTCAACAAATAGGTGTTTCCAAGTCAGTAAGCACGATTGAATATCAAGTTCTTGAAAATTGTCTTAGAGACGATTTAAATTTGAAAGCTAACAGAATTATGGCTGTTTTAGATCCTGTGAAGCTTATTATAGAAAATTATCCTGAAAATAAAGAAGAAGAATTCGAAATCGAAAATAATCCAAATAGTAATTCTGCTGGAAAGCGCAAAATTATTTTTGGCAAAAACTTGTTTGTTGAGCGATCAGATTTTTTAAAAGAGAAAACTAAAAATTTTTTTAGATTATTTCCAGGTTCTACTGTAAGGCTGAAGTCTGCATATGCTATTACTTGCACGAGTTTTAGAGAAGATTCAGACGGAAATATTACAGAAATATTTTGCAAATATCATCCTGAGACTTTTGGCGGAAAAAATCTTGACGGAGTTAAAATAAAATCAACTATACATTGGGTGAATACAAATTATTGTTTTAATGCTCAAGCAAATATTTATGATTCTTTATTTAATTGTGAGAATCCTGAATCAGAATCTGATTTTTTGAAATATATTAATAAAAATTCGCTTAAAATTTTAAAAAATTGCAAGATTGAAAATAATTTAAAAAATTGCAAACCCGGTGATACTTTTCAGTTTTTACGCAACGGTTATTTTTGTCTTGATAGCATCGATAAATCAAGTAATATTATGATTTTTAACAAAACAGTTTCGTTAAAAAGCAGCTACAAAAAATAAGATTTATGCACAAAAATTGTGAAAGAAAAAATTAAAGTGTTGTGATTAAAACTATTATTTTATATTTTTTTTGTTGTTTTTTCAAAAATATACTTGACAAATTTTTAGGTTTGGAGCACAATAGCAGCGTGATTTTTTTTTGCGTGTGATGTCTGATTTCGCGTTAACAGGTTCTAAAGAGCAGAGGCGCAGCGTTTTTTTCTCATAAAGTTTCGAAGTAATGGGCTGTTAGCTCAGTTGGCAGAGCGGTCGGCTCATAACCGATTGGTCGTAGGTTCGAGCCCTACACAGCCCACCAGATTTGTTATTATGATATTGAGGAGTGGATAGTTTGATTTCGGCAGGAGATTTTAGGAATGGAGTAACGTTTGAGCTGGACGGTAAAGTTTTTACTATCGAAGAGTTTCAGCATGTTAAGCCTGGAAAAGGTTCGGCATTTGTAAGAGTCAAGATGAAAGATGTAGTAACAGGCAGTATTCTTGAGCGAACTTTTAATCCAAACGAAAAAGTTCAGGAAGCTTTTATCGAGCGCAAGAATATGCAATATCTTTACAAAGACGGCGATCTTTATTATTTTATGGATTCGGAAACATATGAGCAAATTCCAATAAATAGCTCTGTTCTTGGTGAAAATTTTAAATTTGTTAAAGAAAACATGGAATGTAAAGTAAAATCTTACAAAGGTAGTGTTTTTGGGGTTGAACCGCCAATTTTTGTGACTCTTGAAGTGACTAAAACTGAACCGGGAGTGCGTGGCGATACATCTACTAACGTTATGAAGCCTGCGATTGTTGAGACCGGAGCTTCAGTTAAGATTCCGTTGTTTGTCAATCAAGGCGAAAAAATAAGAATCGATACTCGCACTGGTGAATACCTGGAAAGAGCTTAAAAGATTTAGTTAATAATTATTAATTAAATTGGTATTTGGGTGGTATTTAAAGATAGGGGGGGTTAGAAATGCAAGAAAAAGCAGCTTTTTTAAAAGGATTCATAAAGGGTTTATCAATGGATGCGAATTCAGATTGCAGCAAAGCTATAAAAGAAATCGTATCATGTATTGCTGACATTGCCGAAGAAGTCGACGGCTTGAGAGAGCGTGCTGATTACTTAGTAGAGGAAATATTTGATATACGTGAAGCTTTAAAGTTGGAATGCGATTGTGAATGCGATGACGGGTGTTGTTGCAGTGTCAAATGTGAGAAATGCGGTACTGAAAATCATTTTTCACATGAGAGTATAGAAAATTGCAGTTGCAATTGTAAGTGCCAGAATTGCGGTAGTGATTTAAACATCGATGGCTGTAATTGCTGTGATGAAAGTTGTAATCATGAAAGTTAAAGTATTGATGAATATTGGTGAATAATCTCTCCGGTAACTCCAGAGAGGTTGCTGGTTTCGTGAAATAGTTATATTTTTCACGTTGTAAATTTGGAAGCTTTTTTGGCTTTTTTATATTTTTTTCAATATTTTTTGTTTTTTCACTTGATTAATCAATTTTTCTATGTTACAATGCCAAAGATTTGAGAATTTAAGTGATTGTTTTTTTATTTCAGTTCTAAAGCTTAAGTTTTCATTTAGTTTGTTGAGTATCTAGTATTTACTAGTTTGTTCTAAAAAAGTTATTTGGTCAGTTTATAATTAATTTAATTTTTTTAATGAGGTGGGGTTTATGAGTAAGTATAAAAATTCTAGAAAACGTGCAGGTACTTTGTTGGCACTTTTGAGCGTTATGAGCGCTGGAGCAAAATCGAAAAATGTTGGAGCTATGGATAACGGTGTTTATTCAGGTGTTGTGAGAAATAATGACAGTCAGATTGGTCAGGTTGGCAAATATAAAAATAATCTTGGTACTGAAGTTCGTTCTGGTGCGAATAATCAGTTCAAGACTCTTAAGGTTGAGATTTTTGAAAACATGGAACAGGCTATGTCGGCAGCTGATTCTTGTGTGGAAACATGTAATTTTTTAATTGAGAGTTCTTCTGCCCTTCAAAAATCAGGAGAAAAATTTGTAAACAGTGTTGGCACTCCTTTGCCGGAAGCGCCTGGGTTTTTTGCGAGGCTGTTTGGGATGAGTTCTGTAAGAACTGCAGCTGATTCGGCCGAACGAGTAACTCTTACGGCAGTTCAGGATATGAAGAATGTCATCGCTGGGATTGAGGGCTTCAAAAAATCATTTAATAATTTTAAGAATATTGGTACTTATACAAAAAATGAGAAATTTAGATCTATTATGGATTCGTTTGAAGCGTTGAATCTTAATTTTTCGGATTTAGATGCTGCGTTTAACGAGTTTAATTCTAAGGCTAGTCAGGCATCGGGTATGGGGGATGCGGCTTCAAGATATGATGCTTGGGCATCGATTCATAGAGGGCTTTTGGCTTCAGGGCAGGCTGCAAATGGTATGATTCTTCCTACTTTAAAAACGATGAATAATAATTTGGAGCTTTTAAAAGAAGAGCTTGCAAATCTCCCGTCAGCTTATGATGCTTATACTGTTGGTAAAGAACATGACAAGATGCGTAAGCTTACAGAATTAAAAGAAAGTTTTGAAAAAGAAAAAGTTAAAAAGCAAAATGAACTGAAAGAAGTTCAAAAAAACTTAGAAGGTAGCTACAAAGGTACATGGAAATCGATCGAAAAAGTGGATCCGGATATTAGTGCTTTAATTCAAAATGAGTTTGATTCTAAATTTCAAGATTTAAACGATGAAATTTCAAGGGTAATCGATACAATTTCTGCAGGTCTTAGAATTTATAATGAAGATAACGTAGCAAAGTTGTCTTCCATGAAAAGTGTGGTGCCAGATTTTGAAGAAAAAATTCAGAGATTTCTTGGTAATATTGAGACTTACAAAAGCAAATGTATTAAAGAAAAGAAAAAACTTAAAATTCAGAAAGACGAGCTTATCAAACAGGTTAATAATTTACAAAGCGAATTAGATAGTGTTTGGGCGATACAGTGCAGTAATTTTAAAGACGAAGATGATTTGAACAGATTTGTAGAAACTGCTAGATCAGGTTATGACGCTGCCAAAAAGCTTTGTAATCAGCTTTTGGTTGAAACGGAAAATATAGAGTTAAATTTAAATACGCAAAATCCCAATCAAAGTTTAGATTCTGGTTTAAAACGAATTAATGACAGAAAGCCCAGAATTGAGGCTGCTATCGTTGCTATTAGAGAAAAAGGTCTTATGATTAGAGTCACTGTTTCAAGAAATGCGATTGGAGCTTTGTTACAAGAACGCGATAATATTTGGAATTCTTTTGATAGTAAATATTCGCCTAAAATGATGGATAACGAACGTTTGGTAGAAGATTCTGCCGAAATATATCAATCAATGGTTGAAGATTACAACGAAGAACGTAGTTTCCAAGCTGATCATGTCGATAATATTGTAAGAGATAAAAATCTCACTGAAGAATTAGCTGAAAAGCATGATTCTGTTTGGGCACAGCTAGCAAACAGGCTTGGCACTTTTACAGAAAGATACAATGCCGCTGTTGCAAAAATCAATGATTTAGTTGCAAAAATTCAAGCGGATATAGCTAGAAGGCGCGCGTGGGAACGTATGTTTATGACTACCGGGAATTATGACAATATAAGAAAAGAAGTCGGGGATGCTTATCTTAACAGGAATGATGATGATAGCCAGAAAATTGCAGAAGTTATCAATCGTTATTTGCCTGGAACATATGATAACGTTTTAGATCTTTGTAATAAAATGAGACAAAAAGTAGGAACTGAATTTGTTCTTGTTAGTGGTGCTCCAGGTTGGGGTAAGACTCAGTCTATCGATTATTTAATAAATGCTACTCGAGCTACAAAAATAAATGTCGAGTACAGCAAGCTCTTAAAAAGTGTCGATGGTGTTTCATATGCTCGCGAGTTACTAAATAAACACAAAGGTAAGAGTGAGCCTTTGGTTATGGTACTTGACGAATTTGATATAGTTGCGAAAAAACGTGAAGAAGGAACTAATAGTCCGGCAGGTATAATCAACGCTTTCTTTGATGAAGTTAAAAAAATGTCTGAAGATCCTCAGTCAAGAATTAATTTAAGGTTAATCGTTAATATAAGTAACATGAGCAAAGATCAATTAGATGTTGCAAATATAAACCGTATGACTGGTTACTTGACATTTGGTAGCAATCCTGATTATGCAAAAATTATCTCAGTTATTTCTGAAGGTGTCGAGTGTGATGCTGCAGAAGGCACTAAAGAAAACTTTATTAAGAGTATTGCTAGAACTTGTAACCAGTTGGCAACAAGTATGCGTGCGCCGAGTGCAAGGACTATCGTAAAAGCATTCCAGGCTGTAATGTCTAGAGCACATATAAGAATCAATAAAGGCAAGAATGAAAAAGATAGGGATTTTGTTCAGTTATGGAATACTCCAGTTACGAGTGAAAATATTTCTAGAGATATAACAAGTTTAGTTGCTGTAAGTTAGTATTTTTAGTTACAAAGCCAATGATTTTATTGGCTTTGTATTTTTATTTATTTATTTTTTATAAATCTTATAAAAATATAATTAAATTAATAAGTCCGAAAAAATCTTACGGAGAGGTACCGAAGTGGTTGTAACGGGACTGACTCGAAATCAGTTTGGGGTTTTGTGCCTCACGTGGGTTCGAATCCCACTCTCTCCGCCATGATATCTGTGCTAGTCATCTAAACTGTACCTAAATCAATAAAATAGACACGAAAAATGTGACAAAAATATTAAGGTTTTGGAATAGAAATTTAGAAGAATTGAAAAACTGATGTTAGTTACGTATCAATAACAAAAGTACTGTCAAAATGAATAGGGTGTTACAAAAATAGGATAGAAATAGTAAAAACTAAAACTGGAAAATAAAGTAAAATGTCCGAAATACAGACGAGCAGAAAGAACCAAAAACAGATTTTATATAGGAAAGCAAAGAGAAAAGTGTAAGAATTGCGGTTGTGATTACTGCTGGAGATAAAAAGTTTATCCAGAACATATAAGACAGGAGGCAATAAAATATTACTTAGAATGAAATGTATTCAGAAAGCTTGAAAGACTGATAGACATGATCATGTTAGTCACGTATCAGTAATGAATTGGGTGAAAAGAGCAGCATAGGCAATACGCAAAAAGGGCAAAATTAAACAGAAAAATTAAAGTTTTAGAACTTGACTAATATATATAAATTTCAAGACAAATATATGGTTTTAGACAGCTGTAAATCGTGTAACTAAAAAAACTTGTTGACTTTTTTACGGGTGATTGAAGTTCTGAAAGTTTAGAAAAACTTTGTGAAAAGATTTCGCGTATTAATGCTAAATTTTACGTTACAGGTTCTTGACAAAATGTTATACGTGTGCTACAATGCAACTTATTGTTGTGTAGATTGGAGGGATGTAATATGTTTCTAAGTAATAGTTCGAGCGGTGATAGCGGTAATGTCGGTCCTGTCTCGTCTGATCTTGATGAATCAAAAACCTCTGAAGAAAATAAAGAAAAAGACAGTGAACATGACAATTTTATCAAAGTTTTTAGTGATTATAAGCGTCAAAGTGCCGGTATTATTAGTGAAGCTAAAAAAAAAGAAGTTTACTTAAAGCCTTCGGTTAGGCGTAAGTTAAAATCGGAGTTAGCACGCAAAAAACGCAATAAAAGAAATAAAAATAATTACAGATTTGGCAAATAGCGGGGTATTTAATGCTTGAGAGTAATAAAAAATCTAAGTTGAGTAATAATTTTATTGAAGATAAAACTGTAGTTTTTACTTTTTCGAAAAAAAAAGAGAATGAAATTTTAAGTAATTTATCTTATATTTACGAAGCATTACGTGAGAAAGGATATGACCCTCTGAGTCAGATAGCTGGTTATCTCCTTTCTGGCGATCCTGCGTATATCACAGCCAGTAGAGGTGCGAGAAAACTAATTTCAAGTTTTAACAGAGAGGAGATTTTAAAAATTATTGTTAAACGTTGCTTGGCAGACTTCTTTCGAAACTAGTCGTATAACAAAACGACTAAGAACTCGTATTCACAAACGTTTTAACAAAGTGTGTAAATGAGAAATAATAACCATAGATTCCGAAGAAGAGACGGAAGATTCTTGATCTTTAGAGAGTCTTATGGGGTTATTGAGCCAAGAAAAAGTACGTTCAACAACCCAACGCCAGGAAGTTTTTCCCATTGATGAGTCTTTATTTTTTTTTAAATGTTCGCACCAAGGTCGAATTTTTCTTTCGTATTAGACACAAATGTCTCTCTATACCCAGAGTCTGCGCAGGGTTTTTGTATAGTTTTGTAACCTATGTAAGTTTTTTTTTGCAGTGGATATGCGTAGCGTAAGCATTTTGTTTTTATTAATTTTCTTTATGATTTTATTTTAAATTTTATAAATTTGGAGTATAGATGATATGTTTGAACTTGAAAAGAAAGATGAAGAAAACAAAAAAAGTGAAAAAAATAAAATTTTAAATCATTTAAAACAGTACCGGTCAGCATATGTTTTAGGTGCAATTCCACCAGTTGGATTTTTGCTTTATTTATTAGTCAATAATAATTCTGGTAATGAAAAAAAAACTAAGATTATTGAAGAAATTAAAATTACACCTGAGATCAAAGAAACTGTTAAAAACATTTTTGATAGAGAATTTGAATATAAATCCCAAAATATCGGGAATGTTACTCTTGAAGATTATATAAAAAATGAAAGAATATCTGATAATATAATAAGTTTGAATAATTTATTAAATCAGATTAGACGTGACTATGAGATTGATAAATTTAATGACTTTTATTGCCATATTTCTAGAAATTTATTAGTATCTTCAAAAAGGCAACTAGATAATAGTGTGGAGCCAACAGCGCTGGAAAAAAAACTCGATGAGTTGGTAGACAAAGGTGATTTGCCAATTAAGCAATTTACTTTATCTCAGATTGACAGTTTATACAAAATCAAAACTAAGAATTATGTGAGTCTTTCAAAAGCTGTTTTTGTTAAAAAAACCGGATGTGATGCACTGGAACTTTATAAATCGGCAAGTGACGGTGCAATAGTCCAAGCTGCGAGTCAATACAACGCTTTGGAAAGCATGGGGCCTTATTTTTCACCGGTTTATGATTGGAAGAGAGATGGAACACAAGGCCCAAGAGCTTGTCTACAAGTTGTTGTTGCCACAAAACATCGTGAATCAGCTTACTTAAAAAATAAACTGCCGGATGCTATATTTAATATTTTAAACAGCTGCAAAATAAGTGGGGTTCCTATTACGGAAAAGTATAAAGCGGTTTATGAACACGGATATCTTCAGTTATATAATATAAACGATACAAATGATTTGCTGCAATTAAAAAATCATATAGATAATAATATAGGTAATTTTGGTTTAAATGCCCAATGGGTTATTTGCGAAAATGGTAGCAAGCAATTTCAACTTTTCTTGGCTGCACCCTCATTCCAGGGAGCTTATCAAAATTGGTCCAAAACAGACGAACGCACAAATTGTTTTAGAGAGATATGTAGAATTTTGGTAGTCCCACAGTACAAGGCTTCAGCGCAAATTGCGGTTATTAAATCTATCTTGCAAGGTAAACAAAGTGAGCTGCATCTCACAGGAATAGGGCAATCGTCATTTGGTAACCCTCCGGAAATTGTGACAGATTGTCTAAATATCGTGTATGATATTGTCAAAAATTATGATGTCAAAGTTATTGTCCATGAATATCACAAAGATGCTTGGGCGCAGAACATACGTGATAGTCACTTGCCAGAAGGCTTAAAATTGTCATTGTTGAAATAAATTATATGAAACTTAAAGGCATTACTAAGAAAGACATATATTTTCTCCGGCGGTGCCGGAGAGAGTGATCTAGCTCTTTTATATTACTATATTTATACATGGAGATATCTGATTCTTTATAACTTCTATTAATTTTAACAATGCTTAGTATCAAAATTCACAAACAAAATTTAAGTTAATTTTCCATAATGCCTTTGCCGCTAAAATTAGTTATTATAAATACGTCTTTTATTTCGCTAATTATATTATAAGGCTTTAATACAGCATAATAACACGAATTTGTGTTATCATATTCGATTGATTGAATTTCACCTATAGCTAGATTTTTTGGATATATGCCACTTAGTCCCGAAGTAATTACTGTGTCAGAAATATTTACAGAATCTTTATATTTTATGAGTGTCATTCTAGTCAAATCTTGCTTTGCAAGTTCCGGAGTGCCTGAAATTAAACCTATATTTCCAGTTTCAGAATCTACTGCACTGATTTGAACGTCAGGTGCCATAATAGTCTTAACGTTGCTACTGAACGGTCCGACTCTTGAAATTCTGCCTACTACGCCTTTTTCCGTTATTACAGTGTCATTAAGTGAAATTCCGTCAGATTTTCCTACGTCTATTATAAAATTGCCACTCGAGTCCCCCGGAACTCTGCCAATAACTCCGGCACTCACAAATTGCATATTGGGATTTTTTTCTTTTACACCGCAATATTCACGAAGTCTAATATTTTCGCGTTGCATCTCGTTATAATTTATAACTTTTTCTCTCAAATCATTTATTTCGTTATTTAAATCTTGAATTTTTTTTTGTGCAGCACGGGAAATTCTAATATCTTCAATAAGTTTCGAAAAATTATCATGAATTTGAGAGCAAAATTTTAAACTAGTATACAAAACAGCATCTGCTGACGTAGAAATAAAATTATCCGGATAAGTTTTAAAAAAAATTAAAAATCCTGAAATTATAACACATGTACTAAAAATAATAGCTAAAATTTTATAAAATAAATTTTTGAAAATCATTCCGAACTTATCACCAGAGCAACTTTTTAGCGATTTTATCACAAATCAAATTATTTATACAATTTGTATGGTAGACTTATTTCAAAGACATCGAAGGCAATGCTAAAAAAATATATTCTCCGGCGGCGCCGAAAAGATATTTATATTTGTTAGCAATGCCGCTGTTCATTTTGGCAATACCGAAGTATTGATTTTTTATTTTAAATAAAAATTATTTTATATTTATTAATTCTAAAAAATCTGGCTTTTTGCCTGTGATATTTCCGTTTTGTATCTCGCATTTTATTAATTTGCAATTTATTGAATCACGAAAATATATGTCACAATTTTTTGTTTTTACAAAAAATAATATATTACTTTTAAAATATTTAGGCAAAATTATTGATATTTTTTTATTATCGCTTTTGTTATTACTAAGCATTATTCGTCTTTTTTCTTGTTTAATATTAATTATATCGTTTATGTTACCGTGTTCTGCGCAAAGCATAAGAATGCCTTCGTCGTAATCTCTAGTTTCAAATATAATATTAATATTATTAAATTCAATATTACATATTGTTTCAGCATTATAATCTGTATAAAGCGTTTTAATATTATAATTTGATTTTTGATTTTTTATTTCGAATATCATACAAAATATTGTTAATCCTAAAATTAATATTATAAATAAAATTAAAATTTTTACAAATTTCTTAAAATAATAATTCATGAATAATATTTAAATTATTTTTTGCATATTTTTATAGATTTTTCTTCGTTTCTGATTAGTCTTTTTATATTTGTTCTATGCTTGAATATAATTAATATAGATAAAATTAGCGCAACTAAAAATGCATATTTACAAGTATTTTTTTCAAAAATAAATACTAATATTGGGTAAGCAACGGCAGCACAAATTGACGAAAGCGAAATTATTTTTGATAATATTAAAATTATTAAAAAAATAATAATTAATCCTAACGAAATTTTGAAATCTATTAAAAAATTACAAGCCCAAGTAGTCAAAATCGCCTTTCCCCCATTGAATTTAAAAAAACATGGCCACATGTGTCCCAAGCAACAAAAAAAGCATGATAATATTAAAAAAAATATTTTATTTTTTATAAAAATATTGAAATTTTCAAATATAAAACTAGATATACAAATTGCTAAAACGCCTTTTGAAAAATCTCCAATAAAAGTAAATAACGCAGGCAAAAATCCAAAACTGCGAAGCATATTTGAAAATCCGGCATTGTTGCTTCCCAAACTTCTGATATCTTTTTTTTGATTAAAATTTTTCGAGATTATAATCGAAAAACTCAAGCTCCCCAATAGATATGATATCATCATCGCCGTTGCAAAATAAAAAAACATTCGTTACCTCCTTAAGTATGTTCTCTCGATACATCGGAGAGAATCTCACACTATTCTCTCCGGCATCGCCGAAGAGAATTTTACACTTTTTTCGGCATTTTAATTAAATTATTCTACCGTCACGGATTTTGCGAGATTTCTGGGTTTATCTATATCTCTGCCTTTTAAAAGTGCGAAATAATAAGCAAAAAGTTGCAATGGAATTACTGTTATTGAGGGCAGCATCATTACAGAAGTAGCTGGGATCTCTATAATTTCGTCCAGTCCTAAATCAGCAATTTTAGCTTTTGATTCGCTGACAAGACCTATTACTTTTGCGCCTCTTGCCTGGACTTCTCGAATATTACTCAACGTTTTTTCGAATAATTTTTTGTCCGTCAAAATAGCTATCACAAGCGAGCCGGGCTCTATCAAAGAAATCGTTCCGTGTTTGAGTTCACCTGCGGCGTAGGCTTCTGAATGCGAATACGAAATTTCTTTAAATTTTAGCGAAGCTTCTCTGCACGTTGCATAATCAACGCCACGTCCAATAAATAAAACATTATCTGAATTATTATATTTTTTTGCTATTTCGTAAATTTTTGATTTTAATTCAAGCATTTGAGTTACTAATTCCGGCAGATAAATTAAATTCTGAATATATTTTTTTACAGAATCATGTGTAATTTTATTATTTTTAAACGCTATAAATATTATTAATAAATACATAACAGATAATTGGGCACTGTAAGCTTTTGTCGTAGCAACTGCGATTTCAAGTCCTGCCCAAGTATAAATAACAAAATCGGCTTCAGATGCAATAGAACTGCCGACGACGTTTACGACGGCTAAAGTCTTAGCGCCTCTTCTTTTAGATTCGCGAAGTGCTGCCAGACTATCAGCAGTTTCGCCCGACTGGCTTGTAATTATAACTAACGTATTTTCGTCTATTGCAGGCGTGCGATATCTAAATTCAGAAGCTAAGTCGACTATAGTAGTTATTCCGGCTATTTTTTCAAAAGAATATCTTGCTGCCGCTCCAACGTGATATGCAGAACCACATGCAACAATATATATTTTATTTATCGAATTTATGAATTTGTCTAAATTATCGATTTTTATTTCGTTATTAATTATTCTGGGCATTATAGTATTTCTGATAGCCTCAGGCTGTTCCATGATTTCTTTTAACATAAAGTGCTCAAAGCCCTTTTTGTCACTGGAGCCTATATTCCAATCAACAGAAATAATTTCTTTTTTTATTTCTTTGCCATTAAAATCATAAAACTTAATATCTAATTTATCAAAAACAGCGATTTCGCATTCGCCGAGCCTGCATATTTTTTTTGTTTTGTCGATAAACGCCGAGACGTCCGAAGCAATATAATTTTCGTGTTCGCCAAAGCCAATTATAATCGGACTATCTTTCTTGACAGCTATTAATTTATCCGGATAATCTGCACAAAGAATTCCTAAAGCAAACGATCCTTCGAGCAAATTTACAGTATCTTTAACAGCTTTGAAAAAATCTTGACCGTCATACAAAGATTCTATTAGAGCGCATATTACTTCTGTATCAGTCTGCGAAAGAAATTTAATATTTCTGCGCTTCAAAGACTTTTTTAATTCAAGATAATTTTCGATTATACCGTTATGAACGACCGCAAATTTGCCCGATTGACTCATATGAGGGTGCGCATTTACATCAGAAGGCTCTCCGTGAGTTGCCCAACGCGTATGAGCTATTCCAGAATTTATTTCAAGATTAAAATTTGAATTAAAATCTTGCGACTTTTTAACTTCGTTTCTAAGTACTGAAATCCTGCCCTTTTTTTTGAGCAAATTAATTTTATTTTTATTACAAACGGCAATTCCAGACGAATCATAGCCACGATACTCAAGCTTTTCAATAGAATTTAATAAAAATTCGACTGGATTATTTTTGCCTATATAGCCTACTATTCCACACATATAAAGCACCTCTCAGACAGAAATTTAAAACCAGAATCTGAACTTGAATCTACAAAAAAAAGCAAATTAAGTCAACGTCTTAATATTTATGCATTGCCAAAATAAATATAAATAATAAAAATTCATAAAATATTATAAATATAAATACAGTATACAAAAGAACTAAATCACTTTCTCCGACGGCACCAGAGAAAATATCTATATTTTTTAGTAATGCCATATTTATAGCATTCCAAAAAATTAAGCGCCCAAATTAAATTTATTTATATCTTGGCATTGCTATGCTCATAATTATATTTTTTCGAATCAATTTTCGTTCGAAAATTTTTCGTAAACTTGATATATTAAAGACTCGATTTTTTGGCAATTTTCTTCTGCAGTTTTTTTTGTCTTGCCGTTATATAATATATAAAATTTTACGAGCGGCTCTGTACCGGAAGCTCTTATAAATAATTTATTATTATTTTTAAATTCAACTCCAAGCATATTGCAAGACGGCAAATTTATTTTCGAAATTTTATTATTTATAAAATTTATTTCTTCTGATATTAAATAATCACTTAAATAAATAATATTTTTATTATTTGAATTAAAGTAATTTTTGAATTCAGAAATTATCTTTTTTATCTTGCCAATATTATTTTCAGTAAAACAAATATTTTTTTGCATATAAAATCCGAATTTTTTATATAAATTATTCAAAATATCTATGCAATTAATATCTAAATTTTTATAATAAGCAATCATATCGCAAAAATAAGCAGCCGTCATAACACCGTCTTTATCGCGAATATCATAATCTAATAAAAATCCGTTACTTTCTTCAAAGCCGATTAAAAATAAATTTAATTTATTAATATTTTCAAGCTCATGCATATAATTCGCAATATATTTAAACCCCGGCAAAGTATTTATACACTTCGCACCGTAAAAATCAGCAATAATATTCGACAGCCCGCCCGTTACTATACTTTTTATTAAAATTTTACCTGAAATATTATTTTTCTGTGCAATATAATTAATTAAAAGCGCCGAAATTTCAATCCCAGATAATATTTTATATTTATTTTTATATTTTAATGCTATGCCCAATCTGTCTCCGTCTGGGTCGTTTAATATTATAATATCAGAATTATATTTCTGAGCTAATTTAATTGCTAAATTAAAAGAATTTAATTTTTGAGGATCCGGCGGCGAACAAGTTTTAAATAAAAAATCCGGACTTTTTTGTTCTGTTACGACATGAATATTTTGCATATTTTTAAACAAATTATTAACTAAATCAAGAGCACAGCCGTTAAGCGGTGAATAAGTTATATCAATATTATTAATATTACCAAAATTAACTTTAGATTTTATTTTTTTTATATATTCTGATTTGATATTTTTATTCACAAATTTAATTTTTTTGTTTGCTAAATACTCTTCAAAACTGAGTTTTTTTTTATTATTTATACCAAAAAAATCCAACTCGTTAAAAATACTTGAAATTCTCTCGGTATCAATAGGCTGCGCCCCAAGCGAATTATAAATTTTATACCCGTTATATTCAGGCGGATTATGACTTGCAGTAATCATAACTCCGCCGGAACAACTTAAATTTCTCAAAGCCAACGAAAGAATACCAATTGGGCTAGGATTTTCAAAGAAATAAACATTAATATTATTTAACGCAAATATTTCAGCAGAAATTTTAGCAAATTCGTAAGAAAACTTTCTTGTATCATACGATATCACGACCGACGGAAACTTAAATTTTTTTCGCAAATATATCGAAAAAGCCTGAGAAATACTTGAAACTGTCACAGAATTCATTCTGTTAGTTCCTGCGCCAACTATACCCCTAACACCGGCTGTCCCAAAACTAAGAACACTACCGAAACGACTAATAATTTCATTATTGTTTGATGAAATCCCCAAAAGCTCTAATTTTAATTCAAAATCTTCAACTTTTTCGCACCAAATTCTATAAATATCTTTTGCATCCATATCATTATCATTACTAATATACTATAAATATTATTTTACTAATTATTATTAATTATTATTAACAATATTTACCAACAGAAATTTTTATTCCAGGTCCCATAGTACTTGACACAGAACAAGTCTTAACATATTGTCCTTTGGAAGCCTCGGGCTTAGCTTTGACAATTGCGTCCATCAGAGCATCAAAATTTTCAATTAATTTTTGCGCACCAAACGAAGCCTTGCCAATTATACAATGAATAATATTACTTTTATCTAAACGATATTCTACTTTACCAGCTTTTACGTCTTTAATAGCTTTTGCAATATCTGCCGAAACTGTTCCGGATTTGGGGTTCGGCATTAGGCCCTTAGGGCCCAAAATTTTACCTAACTTGCCTACTTTAGACATCATATCAGGAGTTGTAACTAAAACATCAAAATCTGTCCAATTCTCAGACTGAATTTTATTAATAAAATCTTCACCGCCAACATAATCAGCACCAGAATCTTTTGCAATATTTTCGTTGGAGCCTTTGCAAATTGCCAAAACTTTTACTTTCTTCCCTGTTCCGTTCGGCAAAACAAGCGCTCCTCTAACCTGCTGGTCAGCGTGACGAGAGTCTACTCCTAAACGCACATGAACTTCGATTGTTTCGTCAAATTTTGCTTTTGCTGTCTGAACACAAATATCTAACGCTTTTTCCGAGTCATACAAAGCATCTTTATCATATAATTTGCAACTGTCCGTATATTTTTTCCCCATAATTTTACTCCTTTAAAAATAGTGGTATTAACGAATTTTATTTTAATTTTCTTAATTTTTTGATTTTTAATTCTTCCACGCGATTTATGAAGCATTAAGATTTTTAATTTTTTTTTTAAGCGACGACCTCAACGCCCATACTTCTGGCAGTCCCGGCAATCATACTTATTTCTGCATCAAGCGAAGCGCCAGTCAAATCAGGGTGCTTAAGTTCGGCGATTTCTTTAAGCTGCTCTTTGGTAATTTTCGCGACTTTAGTCCTATTAGGCTCTCCGGAACCTTTTTCGATTCCGCACTTCTTGCGAATCAAAACAGCAGCAGGCGGGGTTTTTGTTACAAAACTAAACGACCTATCAGTATAAATAGTAATAACAACCGGAATAACTAAATCGCCTTGATCTTTAGTTTTATCGTTAAATTTTTTAGTAAAATCCACGATATTTATCCCATGCGGTCCAAGCGCTGAGCCTACAGGTGGTGCGGGGGTTGCTTTCCCAGCAGGAATTTGTAATTTCACGATTGATTTAATTTTTTTTTCAGCCATAAAAACATCTCCAGATTATAATTTTTAAAATTTATTTTTAATTTATCGGAATTATATCTTCAAGTTTAAGCTCGACCATAGTTTCGCGCCCAAACATAGAAACCGAAACATCTGCTACTTGTTTGTTTAAATCTAAATTTTTAACGACTCCCGAAACTCCAGCAAAATTTTCATCGATAATTTGGACAGTATCACCGATTTTGTACGGAACAACAATTTCAGAAGGCATTTCGATGCCAAAATTTTTGATTTCTTTTTCAGTCAAAGGCAGCGGCGGATTCCCAACAAACCCTGAGCAACCAGTTATGTTTGCTATTATACGAAAAAGATCATCGTTTGGAATTAATTTAGCAAAAATATAATTCGGATAAAGCTTTTTAGTAACCAAACGTTTTTGGCCGTTTTTTATTTCCTCGACTTCTTTTTTAAGAACTTTAAGTTCCGACACGTAATTTTCTAATTCGTGATATGCAGTGACTGTCATTATAGCCGACGAAACTTTATCTTCGTAATTGGGTCGAGTCTGAATAACATACCATTTTGCTTCGTCTGTATTAGACATTAAATAAAAACTCCTATTACAATTTATAATTTATTTTTTATCTAATTTGTTTTTATTTTGAAATAGACATCACAAGCCGGAATAATCTATCAAGCCCGACATCTATGATCCAAACAAACGTTCCGACCAAAAATATCATAATCAAAGTAATCCAAGTATTCTTAAAAGTCTGCTTTGGTGTGGGCCAAACGACTTTTTTTACTTCTTTAAAAAAATCACCTATAAAATCCAAGTAATTTCTTTTATGCTCACCTTGTTTTCCAGCCATAAAAATCACTTCCTTTTGTTATTTAATTTTTAATAAACTCACTTTGTCTCTTTATGCAAAGTATGCTTATTACAAAAACGACAGTGCTTTTTCATTTCGATTCTATCGGGATTATTTTTTTTATTTTTTGTCGTATCATAATTCCGATGTTTACACTCCATGCATGCAAGCGTGACTTTAACTCTCATATAAACTACCTCCAGACTACTTTTTTATCTTACTTAAAAATAAAAATTTAGTCAATACTTACGGCTCAGATTTTTTAAAACTTCCGAGAACATTCAAAATTTTATTTTTTACAAGTTCACAAACGGCTTCGCGAGCAGCGCCAAAATAGCCTCGTGGGTCGAATTTCTCAGGATTTTCAGCCATAAATTTTTTTATAGCCAATGTTATTGCTAGTCTCAAATCAGAATCTATATTTATTTTACAAACCGACATTTTTGCTGCCTTGCAAAGCATCTCTTCAGGGACGCCTTTGGCACCACTAATATTCACGCCAAATTTTAAAAGCTCTTGTATTATATTTTTATTAACAGAAGAAGCACCATGCAAGACTATCGGAAATCCCGGCGCGATTTTTTCTATTTTTTTTAATATATCAAATTTTAAATCCGGAACAGTATCAGGGCCAAATTTGTTAACTCCGTGACTTGTTCCAATTGCAATAGCTAAAGAATCTACGCCGGTTTTTTCAACAAATTCTTTGACTTGCTCAGGGTCAGTAAAAAGCGAGTGCTCATTCGGGCACTCGACATGGTCTTCGACTCCTTGTAAACGGCCTAATTCAGATTCAACACTTATATTTTTATTCCTTGCATAATCAACGACTTTTTTGGTAAGTTCTATATTTTTATCAAATTCAAGCGAAGAACCATCGATCATAACTGATGTAAAGCCATTTTCGATGCATGTTTTGCATAATTCAAAAGAATTCCCGTGGTCAAGATGCAGCGCAGCTTCGATTCCGGTTTTGTCGACAGCTATTTTTACAAGATTTGCAAGATATTTAATTCCAGCATATTTTTGCGCTCCGGGCGAAACTTGAAATATTATCGGCGACTGCGCTTGTTTGCAAGCTTCGGCAATACCCTGTACTGTTTCCATATTGCAAACGTTAAAAGCACCAATCGCATAGTGTTCTGCATACGCCTTTTTAAACATAAATTTTGTATTTACTAACGGCATTAATATCTCCTGCGTCAAAATTTATATTTTAATAATATAACAAGTTAAACAAAAACGCAAATCTCAGTCTAAATAAATACAGAAAATCATGCAGTAACAAAAAATTTAATACAAAACAAACTTTTACGATTATAACTTATTGCGATTGTTGCTGTTGCAAACCATGTTTACTCAACACACCATTTTTAATGACTATTTTATCGATAGCTTGCCATTTATTATCACTGCTATTAATTATACCACAAAAAATAATTAGCTCATCATTAACATAATAAATGGTATACACACGACTATCCACAAAAACATCACAATAAATCGTCATATTCTGGTCTCTTCTAAATCTAAACATAACATTTTTCGATTTTAATCCTGCAAGGGAAGAAAAATCTTGTAATTCCTTAATCTCGACAATACTTGGAATATCCGAACTCAAATGTGACGAAAGTTTGTCGATATAACCCTTTGGAAACTGAATATCAGCGGCCGACGCAATAGCGACAGCAAAGCATTGCGCATTTTGCTGACCGACATACTTACCATATCGTTGTATCGCTTGTTGCTGCTGGGTAGGAATATTCTGCTGAATATTTGGTGGCAAATTTTCCTTATTTTGGTCACTAGGCTTTTGATCACCAGGTTTTTGACCACCAGGATTTTGATTATCTTTATTTTTGTGTTTCACACCCCAAATTGTAAATCCAAATGCAGTAGCAACTACTACCGACGGAACAGCCACTGACACAGCTTTGTGATTTTTAACCCAATTAAAAAGGTATTGCCAAAATATATAGAAAAGCTAGTAAAAGAAAGCAAATAAAGAAACAGAAAAAGAAATCATAGAAAGAGAACGAGACCAACAATAAGTTTTACGAGCAAAGCGAGCAAGGTAATGACGAAGAAGACGATTCATA
>JAGBNX010000045.1 GCA_017634155.1 Clostridia bacterium
AAAACATGTGTCATGCAAGATACATTTTATGAAGACGGAGAGTGTAAAAATGCCATTGGTAGTAATGAATGGGAGTTTGATATTAAACTTAAAGAAAATAAAACGGAATTAAAAGAAGATACAAAAGATAACAAAAAAAAGGAATCAATTAAAAACTAGAATTAATTAAATTGCAAAAAATCAAAAGTAATCATGATGTGATAAAGTTTGAAAATAATTAGTCTCCGGCGGCGCCGGAGATATTTTGGATTTTTCTATTAATAATTAATATTTTCTAAAAAAGCCTATCAGAAAATAAAATTAAATAAAAAATTTTCATACTTTTTCTTTTACGTTTAAATCTAGTATATCGTTAAAATTTATGTTTTTCTTTAAAGTATCTAATTTTATTTGGCCTTTTTCAAGCATTATAAGCCTATTGCCGAATTTTTTCGCGTTATTTAGATTATGAGTTATCATTAAGGCCGTTATGTGATGTTCAGATATTATTTTTTCTGTTAATTCTAAAATTTTTACACTTGATTTCGGATCTAAAGCCGCT
This sequence comes from Clostridia bacterium, assembly GCA_017634155.1. GTDB lineage: Bacteria > Bacillota > Clostridia > Oscillospirales > Acutalibacteraceae > Improbicoccus. The sequence continues at coordinate 542 of JAGBNX010000045.1, forward strand.
GTGTGCTCGTCTAGTAATAATATTTTTGGCTTTACTAAGCATGCCATTAAAAGAGTTACTGCTTGTCTTTGGCCTCCGGAAAGCACTCCCATTTTAGATTCTAATCTATCTTCGATTCCTAAATCTAATTTTTTTAGTTCTTGTCTGAAAAACTCTTGATTATTTTTGTTTATTCCAAACGAAAAGCTTCTTTTTTTGTCTCTTAAAAGCGCAAGTGATAAATTTTCTTCTATAGTCAAATTTGGTGCTGAGCCTTTTAACGGGTCCTGAAAAACTCTGCCGATAAATTTTGCTCTTTGATATTCATGCAAATTTGTTACGTTTTGGGAATCTATAAAAATTTCGCCTTTATCTGGTAAAATCGACCCTGAAATTAAATTCATAAGAGTAGATTTTCCGGCACCGTTGCCGCCGATTATTACAACAAATTCGCCTTTTTTAATATGCAGACTAAAATTTTCAAATATTATCTTTTCGTCTATCATATTTTTATTAAATTTTATATAAATATTATTTAATCTAAGCATTTTTATTACCTCCGAGCTTTAATTTAAATTTTTTTAATTTCGGCATACCTAATAAAACAGCTGTAATGCATGCCGTGAATAACTTTAAATCGCTCGGGTTCATGCCGAGATTTAACACGATAAAAATTATTATTCTGTACATAATAGAACCTAAAATCATACAAATTAAAGAACTTAGAATTTTGTTTTTAAATTTTATAAAATTCAAAAACGCTTCGCCGATTACTATCGAAGCAAGTGCTATAACAATCGAGCCCGTACCCATATTGACGTCGGCATAGCCTTGACTTTGGGCAATAAGTGCACCTGCAAGACCGCAAAAAAAGCTGCTTATCATGAGTGCCAAAATTTTTTTAAAATCAGTGTTGCCTCCCAGAGCACGCATCATTTGTTCGTTATCGCCTGTTGCACGCACTGCAAGTCCGATTTGTGTTTTGAAAAATAAATTAAGACTTACAACAGAAATAATACATATCACAAGCCCTATAATAAAAGTTTTTAAAACAAAGTTGCTATTAAGTGCAGGCAAAATATTATTAAGCGATGAAAAAATCGTACTTTTTCCCAAAAGCGATAAATTCGCTTTGCCCATAATTCTTAAATTTAAAGAATATAATGCAATCATAGTTAAAATTCCCGCGAGAATTGCCTGAATTTTAAATTTTGTGTTTAATATTCCCGTAATAAGTCCTGCGAGTGAAGCCAAAACTCCAGCAATAAGTAAACTCAAAAACGGATTTACTCCTCGTAGCATCAGAGCCGCACAAAGGCTGCCACCAAAAGTCAGACTTCCTTCGGCCGTCATGTCGGCAAAATTTAAAATTCTAAAAGTTATGAATACTCCCAGAGTTAAAATAGTCCAGATTAATCCCTGGGAAAGCGTCGATATTAATACTTGCATGAAAAACATCTCCTTACTAATTTATTATTTCAGCATTATAAACTAATTCATTTGGTATGTCTATTTTTAATTTTTCAGCAACTTTTTTATTTATAAATAATTTTAAATCATTATCAGTAACGAATTTTACAGGCATATTACTAGTATACGAATTATTATTTAATACTTCAGCTGCCATGATTGCCGCCTGTTTGCCAAGTTCGTAATAATCTATACCATAAGTCGCTAGTGCTCCGTTTTTGACGCTAGCAGGCTCGCTAGATATAACAGGCAAATTATTAGAACTGGCCATCTGACTCACAAGCGGCATACACGAAACGACTGTATTATCAGTCGGGACAAATATTGCATCTACTGATTTGCCAATACGATTCATAATTTGAGCTATCTCGTTCGAATTCGAAACAGTATATTCTATTGTTTCGATATTTAATTTTTTAGCTTCTTCGGCAGCGCTTTGCGCTTGAATTTTAGAATTAACTTCGTTTGAAGAATATAAAATAACTACTTTTTTTACATTTGGCAATAATTTTTTTATTAATTCAAATTGCTTTCTGACAGGTATCATGTCAGAAATCCCAGTCACGTTCGTGTCAGGTTTGTTATTTAATTTTACCAGTCCTGAAGATTCAAAATCCGTAACACAAGTTGCAATTATCGGGATATCTTCTGTGGCATTTTTCGCTGCCAAAGCAGCAGGAGTAGAAATTGCCAGTATTAAATCTTTTTGGGGATTATTATTTGCAAAATTCGAAGCTATCGAATTACATAGACTTTGGTCACCCTGAGCATTCTGAAAATCGATTTTAATATTTTCGCCATCTTTAAATCCAGATTCTGCTAGGCCATCAATAAATCCCATTCTTGATTTATCAAGACATTCGTGTTCCATGATTTGAATTATACCAATATTTTTTATTTTATTATTATTATTACTTTTATTTTTAAAATAAAAAAACAAAGCAATAACCGAACAAATAGATATAGTAATTATTAAGTATTTTAATATTTTCATAAGCACACTCCATTAGATATAAAATTATAAAAATTATAAAAATTAAAATTTATTTATTATTAAAATATAAAAATTACTAAATCGTCCGTCAAAAATATTTTTTCTGAAATTAATAGCCGAATTTTTATCTCGCATTTTATAACTCCCATTAAATAAAATATAAATAATAAAAATAAAAGAACCAAAGCTAATTTTAGCACGGCTCTTTTTATAAATTTTATAAATAAATTACATAAAAAGAGCTACGGAAACTCAACTGCAGTTGCCGTAGCCCAGACTTCAAGCAAAAGCAGTCTTTTTAAAATTACTAAATCGCCAAAATTTTAATAAATTCAATAAAAATAAACAAATACTAATCATCTAGAATCCCCTAATCCTCACTCTGGTATCTTTTAAGATATCACATATTCAAGATTTTGTCAACAAAAAAATACAAAATAATTTATTTTTTTATTTTAAAACTCGAAGTCTTCTCCGGAACTATTAATATAGGCATTACTAGAAATTCTCCGGCGCCGCCGGAGAAAATTACTTAGCTCTTTTTTTTATAATTATAATTATATTTAATATAATTCATCAGGAATATTTATATTTAATTTTTCAGCAATATTTTTATCTACAAACGGCTTACAATCACTCAAGTATTCGATTGGCATATCTTGCGGCTTAGATTTATTTTCTAATATTTTTACGGCTTGATGTGCAGTTTTTTTGCCGAGTTCGTAATAATCTATGCCATAAGTTAAAAGTACGCCTTTATTTCTGATATTTTCACTACAAGCTACGAACTTATTATTTTCGAGTGCAATATTAGAAATCAGCGGCATACTTGCAATAGTAGTTTTATCAATCGGAATATATAACGCATCGACTTCTTTTATTAATTTATTTGTAACTTGTTCGACTTCGCTGATTTGCGAAACAGGCACAAGTTTTGCCTCGAGGTTTAAATTTTCTATTTTTTTCTTGGCAATTTTTGCCTGATATAACGGACTTACGTCTATATTTGAATATAAAACACCTATTTTTTGCAAATCCGGCTTTAATTTAATCATAAGCTCGATAGTTTTTTCTATAGGTGGCAAATCCGAAGTCCCGGTAATATTCGTATCAGGTTTATTATTAAATTTTACCAGATTTGATTCTTCAGGATTAGTTATTGCCGTAACTAAAATCGGAATATTTTTAGTCGCGTTTGCCACAGCCTGAGCCGCAGGCGTCGAAATAGCTAAAATTAAATCGCAATTATCACTCACGAATTTTTGAGCAATAGATTCGCAATTAGAAAGATCGCCGCCGGCGATTTGAATATCAAATTTAATATTTTTATTTTCGTGATATCCCAAATTTTTAAGTTCGTCTATGAAACCCTGGCGAGCTTTGTCAAGACTTTCGTGTTCGACTATCTGAGTTATGCCGACTTTAAAAATTTTTTCGCTGCTTTTTTTATTTATAATTTTATTTATAACAAAAAAGCCAGATAATAATAATATTAATATCAAAATTATATAT
>JAGBNX010000046.1 GCA_017634155.1 Clostridia bacterium
CTGGATTTTTATGTTTAATAAATTTTTGATATCGAGTCTTAATAAAGATTTGGCGACTAGCAAGTTAATAAATTTTAGATTTTATAAAATTATTTTTATGATAATAATATCGATTATAGTATCAGTTGCCATAAAATGGGTTGGAATATTATTAATTAATTCGTTATTGACGTTACCAGCTGCGGCTGCGAAAAATATCTCGAAAAGCATGAAACAGTACATGATTTTATCGTTATTTTTTTCAATCGTATCAGGAGTTTTAGGCTTTGCAATATCTTATTTTTTAGGGAGCTCCAGTGCACCTGTAATCGTCTTATTTTCTTCAATAATTTACGTATTTTCACATATTAGCAAAAAATTAGAATTATTAAAATTAAACAAAAAAATCTCTCCGGCGGCGCCGGAGAATTTTTTTATATTATTAAACAAATTTGCTACTCTTGTACTCTTTCGCTTTTAATGATTTCTTTTTTTGTTTCTTTATTTATTTTTTCTTATCAGTTTTCTCTATATATTTTGGCAATGACTTTCGATTTAAACTATTGATTTTTGTTAATCGTTATGTTAGCATTCCAGAATCTCTGTTTCTAAGACTTATGTTGCGGTCTTGATTTTTTTGTAAGGGGGGGTGTTTTGCGAATTGAGTACGAAAAAAATGAGTGCGAAGAGTCAGAAGAAGATAAGAATTAAACTCAAGAGTTATGATCACGAGCTTATAGACAGGTCTTGTGCTAAAATTGTCGAAACTGCTTTGCGTACGGGAGCTATAATTTCCGGTCCGGTTCCTTTGCCGACTGAAAAAAAAATTATAACTATTTTGCGTTCGCCTCAGGTTAACAAAGATAGCCGTGAGCAGTTTGAAGTTAGAACTCACAAGCGTCTAATAGACGTTTTAAAGCCGTCTAATAAGACTGTTGAGAATCTTACTAGTATAGAACTTCCAGCTGGAGTTGAAATCGGACTTAAACTTTGATTTATTTTAATTTAAAGGAGGTGTTTATAATTGAATAAAAATATGACAAAAGCCATAATAGGAGAAAAAATAGGTATTACGCGTATTTTTACTGAAGACGGCTGTATGGTACCTGTTACTGTCATAAAGGCAGGACCATGCGTTGTTTCTTGTAAAAAAAATATCGAAAAAGACGGTTATTCTGCTGTTCAACTTGGTTATGGCAAAATTAAAGAAGAAAGCGTCAAAAAGCCACAACTTGTTTCTTTTGAAAAATCCAAAATCGGGCCTGTTAAAATTTTGCGTGAATTCAAGCTTTCGGATTCTGAAAATTTAAATATCGGTGATTTTATAAAAGTCAACGTATTTTCGGTTGGTGAATGCGTGGACGTCACGGGGACCAGCAAGGGTAAAGGCTGGGCAGGTGTTATTAAACGCTGGAATTTTAGAAGACTCAGAGAAAGTCATGGTACGGGGCCGGTAAGTCGTCACGGTGGTTCAATCGGTCAGTGTTCTGACCCGTCCAGAGTTTACAAAGGCTTGCGTTCGGCAGGGCATTTGGGGCATGAGCGTGTTACTGTTCAAAATTTAAAAATAGTTAAAATTGTTGAAGACGAAAATTTAATTGCTATAAAAGGCTCAGTTCCGGGTCCTAAAGGTTCGATTGTTTATATAAAAAACACTGTCAAAAAAAATAAAAATAAAAAGGAGGGAAAGTAATGCTTACTGACGTTTTAGATAAAACAGGCAAAAAAGTTGGAGATATTAATTTATCTGATAAGATTTTTGGGATTTGCCCGAATATGCCGGTTTTGCATGAGTCTATAGTTGCTTATTTGGCAAATCAGAGGCAAGGAACAAAATCGGCGCTTACGCGTGCGGAAGTCAGTGGGGGCGGGGCAAAACCTTGGAGGCAAAAAGGCACTGGTCATGCTCGTCAGGGTTCTACGAGGGCACCTCAATGGAGACACGGGGGTATAGTTTTTGCACCGAAGCCAAGAGATTATTCCAGAAATTTAAATAAAAAAGTTAGAAAATTGGCTGTAAAATCTGTTCTGTCTTTAAAGCAAAAAAATAAGAATTTAATTATTTTAGAAGATTTTTTGCTGGAGACTTATAAGACTAAGTTAGTTTTGGAAATATTAAAAAATTTAAATATACAAAAAGCAGTTTTTGTTTTGCCCAGTTCTAATAAATTTTTTGTTAAATCTGCTGCGAATATTTCAGGAATTAAAGTTTTGTCAGCTGAGAGTTTGAATTCTTATGATATTTTTTATCATGAGAAGTTAGTTATTTTTAAAAGCTCTGTTTCAAAAATCGAAGAAATTTTTGACTTAGATAAAAATAAAAATAATCTTGATAAATCAGAAAAGGTGGTGGCATAATGAGTACAAGAATTAAATCTTTTAGTACTTTTCATGATACTATTATCAGGCCAATTATTTCTGAAAAATCTATGCTTGGAATTTCTGATTTGAAATATTGTTTTGAAGTTAAAAAAACAGCGGGCAAAATTGAAATTCGCAACGCAGTTGAAAAGGCATTTGGTGTTAAAGTATCAAAAGTAAATACAGTAAGCGTCAGAGGCCGGCACAGGAGAAGAGGCAGAATGACTGGTATGACGCCTGCTTGGAAGAAAGCAATAGTTACTCTTGCAAAGGGCGAAAAAAGTATAGAAATTTTTAATCAAATAACTTAAGTTTGCAAAAAATATAATTTAAATTAAAAGGGAGTGAAAAAATGGCAATTAAAACTTATAAGCCGGTAACGCCTTCGCGCAGAAATATGACTTCGATAGATTTTTCGGAGTTATCAAAAGTTAAGCCGTGTAAGTCGCTTTTGAAATCTTTAAAAAAGCACGCAGGCAGGAATAGCTACGGCAGAATAACCGTAAGGCATCACGGCGGTGGCAATAGAAATAGATATCGTATTATAGATTTCAAAAGAAATAAATTTGATGATAATGCTAAAGTTTTGAGCCTTGAGTATGATCCTAACAGATCTGCAAATATTGCTTTAGTAGAGTATTCTGATAAGACTAAAAAATATATTTTGGCGCCTTTGGGATTAGAGATCGGGCAAGAGATAATAGCAGGCGAGGACGCTGATATAAAAACAGGTAATGCTCTTAAGTTAAAAGACATTCCGGTTGGTACTTTTGTTCATAATGTTGAAATTTATCCAGGAAAAGGAGGTCAAATTGCACGTTCGGCCGGAAATATGGCGCAACTTATGGCGAAAGAAAATAATATGGCGCTTTTGCGTTTACCGTCTGGTGAGCTTAGAAATATATCAGAATTATGTATGGCGACTGTTGGTCAAGTTGGTAATTTGGATCATGAGAATGTAAAAATAGGTAAAGCAGGCAGAAAACGCCATATGGGTTGGAGACCGACTGTCAGAGGTTCTGTTATGAACCCGTGTGATCACCCGCATGGTGGTGGTGAAGGTAAGTCGCCGATAGGTCGAGCAACGCCTGTGACTCCTTGGGGTAAGCCGACTTTGGGATATAAAACTCGTAAAAAATTCAAATTATCTGATAAGTTTATAGTCAAGCGCAGGAATCAAAAATAAATTTTCGAGAGTTATAAAAAATCAAAAATATATAATGCTTGTATGAGTTCAAAATATTTGATAGTTTTAACTGAATACTGAAATCGGAAATAAATTTTTGAATTTTAAAATCTGAAAGGAGGAGAAAAAATAATATGAGTCGTAGTTTAAAAAAGGGTCCGTTTGTGCAGGAAAAATTAATGAAGCGAGTTCAAATTATGAATAAAAATGGCAAAAAAGCGCCGTTAAAGACTTGGAGCCGTGCTTCGACTATTTTCCCGGAATTTGTAGGTCACACAATTGCTGTTCATAATGGCAGAAAGCATATTCCTGTTTATATAACCGAAGATATGGTAGGGCATAAGTTAGGCGAATTTGCGCCAACTCGTACTTTTAAAGCTCACTCGGGTTCTAAAAATGCTACTGCAGATAAAATTAAAAAATAGCAAAATATTTTAATTTTTAATTTTAATAAAATTTGATGAATAAGGAGGTAAAATATGGAAGCAAAGGCGCATTTGAAATATTTAAGAATTTCTCCCAGAAAAGTCGGGATAGTTCTTGATTTGATTAGAAGTAAGCCGATTAATTTGGCTATTGGAATCTTGGAGCACACGCCAAAATCAGCGTCATGGCATTTATTGAGACTTTTGAAGTCTGCGGTTTCTAACGCTGTAAATGTTCATGGAATGCAGGCTTCGAATTTGTATGTTTCTTGTTGTTATGCATGTCCGGGACCTACTTTTAAGCGCATGCAGCCGGTTTCAAAAGGACGCGGGCATAGAATTTTAAAACGATCTTCGCATGTTACTATTATATTAAACGATATTTCTGAGCCAGAAAAAAATAAATTTGAAAAGGGGGAGAACGATGGGGCAGAAGATAAATCCTAATGGGATGAGAATCGGCATAAATAAAGATTGGAATTCGCGTTGGTTTGTTGATAAAAAAAATATTCCTGTATTAATTATTGAAGATAAAAAAATAAGAAATTTTATTAAAAAGCAAATTTATAAAGCAGGTGTTTCTAAGATTGAAATTGAGCGCCGCGGTGATAAGATTTATATTTTTGTGCATTGCGCGAAGCCGGGTATCGTTATAGGTCGTGCAGGAAGCGGTATAGAAAAGCTTAAATCAGAATGCTCTAAGTTAATTAATTCGCAAGTTATAATTAATGTTTTAGAAGTCAAGCGCGCTGATGGTAACGCTCAGTTAGTCTCAGAAAACGTTGCTCAGCAGCTTGAAAAGCGTACTCCGTTTAGGCGTGCTATTAAGCAAGTTATCGGAAAGGCAATGCGTTTGGGTGTTAAAGGAATTAAAGTCAGAGTTTCAGGCAGACTTGGTGGTGCTGATATTGCTCGTGCAGAGCATTATCATGAAGGCAGTATCCCACTTCAGATGATTCGTGCAGATATAGATTACGGATTCGCTGAAGCTGATACGACTTATGGTAAAATTGGGGTCAAAGTCTGGATATACAAAGGCGAAATTTTCAAGCAATCTAATAAAAAGATTGTAAAAGGGGGCGTGAGAAATGCTGTTGCCTAAAAGAACTAAATATCGTAAATCGCACAGGGGCAGAATGAAGGGCAGAGCTACCAGGGGGAATACTGTTTCGTACGGTGATTATGGTTTGCAGTCTTTGGAGCCCTGTTGGATAACTTCTAATCAAATAGAAGCTGCGCGTGTTGCCATGACGAGATATTGCAAAAGAATGGGAAAAGTTTGGATAAAAATTTTCCCAGATAAGCCGGTCTCTAAGAAACCTGCCGAGACTAGAATGGGTAAAGGTAAAGGAGCGCCTGAATTTTGGGTTGCAGTAGTAAAGCCGGGCAGAGTTATGTTCGAGCTTGCCGAAGTTTCTGAAAAAATTGCAAGAGAAGCTATGCGTTTGGCCGCCGGGAAGTTACCTGTTAAGTGCAGATTTGTCAAAAAAGAGATTATTTTAGATAATTCTAGCGATAATTTAAATAATAAATTGGATAACGGGGGCAAAAATGAAAATTAAAGAGATTTTGGCTCTTCCAAGAGATGAAATGAAAAAAAAACTTGTTGATTTTAAAGAAGAATTATTTAATCTTCGTTGCCAAAGGTCTGTGCATCAGGTTAATAATCCGATGAGAATAAGACAAGTAAAAAAAGATATTGCCAGAATATTAACAGTTTTGAATTCCGGAGGGGAGGTTTAGCTGATGCAGGCAGTTTTACAAAATCGCATTGTGAGAAACAAAAGAAAAACCAGAATCGGCATAGTGAAGAGTAACAAAATGGAAAAAACGATAGTCGTTGTTGTTGAAAGATTGGTCAAGCATAAAATTTACAAGAAATATATTAAACGCAGAAGTAAATTTAAAGCTCACGATGAGAAAAATGAATGCAAAATTGGTGATCGTGTTGAAATAATGGAAACTAGGCCACTTTCGAAAGAAAAGTGCTGGCGTTTGGTAAGAATTCTAGAAAATAAATAAAAAAATAATAAAGGAGGGATTTTTTTGATACAGCCTCAGACGAGATTGAAAGTTGCAGATAATACAGGTGCTAAAGAAATCATGTGCATAAAAGTACTTGGTGGTTCAAAGAGAAAATATGCGCGAGTTGGCGATATTATCGTTGCTTCTGTTAAAAAAGCTAATAATATGGGTTCTTTGAAAAAAGGTGCCGTCGTCAAAGCGGTCGTAGTTCGAACGGTGTGTGCAATATTTAGAAAAGACGGTTCTTGTATACGTTTTGATGAAAATGCAGCTGTTATAATAAAAGAAGATATGACTCCCAGGGGTACTCGTATTTTTGGTCCGATGCCGCGTGAATTAAGAGATAAGAATTTTTCTAAAATTTTAAGTTTGGCTCCCGAAACTTTATAAAGTTTTGGCGAGTTATTATTAATTTATTTAATATATGAATTATAAGGAGGTGATGTTATGCTTAAAGCTAAAACACGTTTTTTGAAATCTCATGTTAAAGTTGGCGATATGGTCTGTGTGCTTTCTGGTAAAGACAAAAAAAAGCGAGGGCGTGTTATTGCACTTAGCACGCGTGAGAAAAAAGCTTTGGTGTCTGGAATAAATAAAGTAAAAAAGCATTTAAAAGCCAGAAAAATCGGTGATGATTCCGGAATTGTCGAAGTTGAAGCTCCGGTTCGTACTGATAAGCTTCAAGTTGTGTGCCCTAATTGTGATTCTCCTACACGTGTTGGTCATGAACTAAATCAAAAAAATATTAAAGTTCGAGTTTGCAAAAAATGTAAAAAGCAGTTTGCTAAGTAATTTTTTAGATTTATTTTTTAGATTTATTTTTTAAAAAAGGAGGTTAATTCATGGCAAGACTTAAAGAATTTTATAAATCAAAAATTATTCTGGCTTTGATGAAAAAATTTGATTTTAAAAATATTATGCAGGTGCCAAAAATTGAAAAAGTAGTTATAAACGTTGGTGCCGGCGAAGTTCGAGAGAATTCAAAAGCTATTGATTCTATTGCGAGTGATTTAGCAAAAATTACGGGTCAGCATGCGGTTCCATGTTTGGCCAGACGTTCGATTTCGAATTTTAAAATTCGTGAAAGCATGAAAATCGGCGTTAAAGTGACTTTGCGTGGCGACAGAATGTACGAATTTATTGACAGGTTTTTTAATTTGGCGCTGCCTAGGGTTCGAGATTTTAGGGGAATAAGTAATAAGTCTTTTGACGGTCATGGGAATTATAATATAGGCGTTAAAGAACAGCTTATTTTTTCTGAAATTGATTATGATAAGATTGACAGAATTCGTGGAATGGATATAAATATAGTCACTACTGCAAAAAATGATGAACACGCCCGTGAGCTTTTGAGTTTATTCGGGGCGCCATTTAAGGCAGCATAATTTTAAAGGAAGGAGGTGGATTATGGCAAAAAAGTCGTTAATCGCTAAGCAAAAGCGTGCACAAAAGTTTAAAACTCGTGAGTATACTCGTTGCGGTTTATGTGGCAGACCAAGGGGGTTTATTAGGAAGTATGGTATTTGCCGTATTTGTTTTAGAGTTTTAGCTCACAAGGGCGAAATACCCGGTGTTAAAAAAGCTAGCTGGTGATTTTTTAAAAATTATTAAATTAAAAAATTTAGAAAGGAGTGAAATATGAGAGTTACTGATGCTATTGCAGATGCTTTGACGAGAATCAGAAATGCTCTTTCGGCACATCACATAAGCGTTGAGATTCCGGCTTCTAATGTTAAGATTGCTATACTCAAAATTTTATGCAACGAAGGCTATTTGAAAAAATTTGTTGTTTCTGAAGACGGTAAACAGGGCATGGTTAAAGTTTTTCTAAAATATAATCATGATCAAACTGCGGCAATAAATTGTCTTAAAAGAATTTCAAAGCCCGGTATGCGTGTTTATGCGAAAACAGATGCGCTCCCGAAAGTTATTGGTGGGCTTGGTATTGCACTGATTTCGACTTCGAGAGGCATTATGACTGATAGAAGGGCACGTAAGTCGCGTTTGGGCGGAGAGGTCTTGGCTTATATTTGGTAAAATAATTAAACAAGGAGGTGCTAGGATATGTCTAGAATTGGAAGAAAACCTATAAATATTCCAAACGGCGTTAATGTGAGTTTCGTTAATGGTGTTTTTCATGCAAAAGGACCAAATGGGGAATTATCACAAGTTGTGAATCCTAATATTTATGTTGAAATTTCAGATTCTGTTATAAATGTTTCGCGTAAAAACGACGAGAAGTTTAATAGAGCTCTGCATGGACTTACACGTTCGCTTATTTTTAATATAATAGAAGGCGTCACAAAAGGATTCTCAAAGACTCTTGAAATTAATGGTGTTGGATATAAAGCTCAAAAACAAGCTAAAAATTTAATTTTGAGTCTTGGTTATTCTCATCCGGTTATAATGACCGAAGAAGATGGCATAAGTTTAGAAGTTCAAAACGGGAATAGAATAATTGTCAAAGGGGCCGATAAGCAAAAAGTTGGTCAGTTTGCAGCAAATATAAGGGCCAAACGTCCTCCGGAGCCATATAAAGGCAAAGGAATCAAGTATGAAGATGAGATTATAAGACGCAAAGAGGGCAAAGCAGGTAAATCAGCCAAGAAATAATAAAATATTTTAAAAATAAAAAATATTTGGAGGTGATTTATTTTGATTAATAAAGCTGATAAAAACGAATGTCGTCTGAGAAGGCATAAAAGAGTTCGAGGCAAAATTTACGGTTCTGCCGAAAGGCCTAGATTATGCGTTTTTCGTTCGTTGAAGCATATTTATGCTCAAATAATTAACGATGACGAATCTAAGACTCTTGTTTCGGCTTCGAGCTTAGAAAGAAATTTTAAAAATTACGGCGGAAATAAACTTGCTGCGCGCGAAATCGGAAAAATTATTTCTGAGCGTGCCAAAAAAGCTGGAATTTCAGAAGTCGTATTTGATAGAGGCGGATATATTTATCACGGAAGAGTTAAAGAGCTTGCCGAGGGTGCAAGAGAAAACGGACTTAAATTTTAAATTTTTAAATTAGGAGGTGTGTTTTTTGTCAAAATCGAATTTTAACAGAAATAAATCAGATAAAAATAACGAAGAATTTCAGGAGCACTTAGTAGCTGTTAATCGTGTTTCAAAAACGGTCAAAGGCGGACGTATATTTAAATTTTCAGCACTTATGGTCGTCGGTGACGGCAAAGGCAGAGTCGGAGTCGGGATGGGGAAATCAAGCGAAATTCCGGACGCTATCAGAAAAGGCATCGAAGATGCTAAGAAGCATGTCATAAAAGTTAACTTGCATAAAGATACGATACCGCATGAGATTATAGGCAAATTTGGTGCAACTCGTGTTTTATTAAAGCCTGCTCCGCCGGGGACCGGAGTGCTTTCCGGAGGTTCTGCGCGTGCTGTTATCGAAGCTGTTGGAATAAAAGACTTAAGAGCTAAGTCTTTAAAATCAAATAATCCGTGCAATGTCGTAAAAGCAGTTGTAAGGGGATTAAAATCGCTTTGTAATATTGAACGCGTCGCCGAAATAAGAGAAAAAACGATTTCAGAAGTTCTGAACTGAGCTGAACTGAATTTTATTTTTTTGCTTTTTATGATATGATTTACACGTGTCTGGAATTTATTTTATTATTTTAAAAGGAGGCGAGAAATATTTATGTCTGATATGAATAATAGTAATAATATTTGTATTGGTCCTGCGGCAAATTCGAGGCGCTCGAGAAAAAGAGTTGGACGTGGTCATGGTTCCGGAAACGGCAAAACTGCCGGTAAAGGGCACAAAGGGCAAAAAGCGCGTTCTGGGGGTTCAATACGATGGGGATTTGAAGGCGGTCAGATGCCGCTTCAGCGTAGGGTTCCCAAACGTGGTTTTAATAATATTTTTGCCAAATCAGTTGCTGCTATAAACGTTAGTAAACTTGAGATTTTTAAAGACGGTACTTTGGTAAACAAAGAGCTTTTAAAATCTTCGGGAATTTTAAAAAGAAAATTTGATTATTTAAAAATTTTAGGCAATGGTAATTTGACTAAAAAATTAAATGTTCACGCTGATATGTTTTCTGCTGGTGCTAAGTTAAAAATCGAGAATATCGGTGGAACTACAGAGGTGATTCAAAAATGATTAAAACGCTAAAACAAGCTTGGAAGACAGGTGATTTAAAGCAAAGATTGCTTTATACGCTTTTGATAATAATAGTTTTCAGAATAGGTTCTATTATTCCGGTGCCTTTTTTGAATACTGAAGCTTTAAAAGGCTTTATGGGCGGAATGTCGGGCGGAAGCTCGCTTTTGCAGTATTTTGATACTCTTTCGGGTGGTGCTTTTGCTCAAGCAACTCTTTTTGCTCTTTCAGTTCAGCCGAATATTAATGCTTCGATTATAATGCAGCTTATGGGTGTCGCTTTGCCGTATCTTGAATCGCTTCAAAAAGAAGGCGAGCAAGGGCGCAAAAAAATAACGGCGATTACTCGTGTTCTCACGATTATTTTGGGTATTTCTCAAGGCTTCGGTTATTATATGCTGCTTCGCAATAATAGCTATGCTGGTACTAGTATTATTAAGTATGTGCACGGCCTTGAGGGCTTTTTTGCAGCAGTAGTAATAATCGCGGTTTTTGCCGCGGGTACGGCACTTATGATGTGGCTCGGGGAGCGTATTAACGAAAACGGAATCGGTAACGGTGTTTCGATTTTGATGTTTGCAGGTATTGTTTCGAGAATGCCGGCACTCTTGAAAAACATGGGGGTTTATTTATATTTCGCAATTACTGATACGGCGAATTTCTGGATGTATTATATATATGTTCCGATTTTTTTAATAGTATTTTTGGGCATGATGTGGCTGATAGTTTTTATGAACGATGCCGAACGTCGAGTGCCGATTTTGTACGCAAAACGTGTTATCGGAAGACGTGTTTTTGATGGTCAAAGCAGTCACTTGCCTTTAAAAATTGGTCTGGCTGGGGTTATGCCTATCGTTTTTGCAGGGTCTATGCTTATGCTGCCGAGTATGATTAATTTGTTTGTGGGCTCTAACGGTATTTGGAAAGCGATTCTTAATGCGTTTGCTTTTGGTAGTTGGACTTATAATTTGATTTATTTTGCGCTAATTATCATGTTTGCTTATTTTTACGTCTCGATTTCGTATGATCCGCTTGAGATATCAAATAATTTGAGACAAGGCGGCGGAGCAATCCCGGGGGTTCGTGCAGGTAAACCGACGGCTGAATATTTAGGCAAAGTTTTATCAAAAGTAATTTTGATGGGAGCTTTATTTTTGGCGTTTATCGCTATTTTCCCGATGTTATTTATGCAGTTGATCCCCATGAACGGACTATCTCTTAGTGGAACTTCGATAATTATTCTTGTCGGTGTTGCGCTTGAAACTGTTAAGATCTTGCAGTCGCAGACTATGATGAGAATTTACAAAGGCTTTTTAGATTAGGGGGATTTTTATGAGAATTATTTTTCTTGGGGCGCCGGGTTCCGGTAAGGGAACTCAATCTGCGATACTTTCTAAAAAGCTTGGTATTCCTACTATATCGACTGGGGATATAATAAGAAACGTATTAAAATCCGGTGGCAAACAAGCAGAAGTTTTAAAGAGCTATACAGAAAACGGCAAACTTGTTCCTGATAATCTGGTAATAGAAATTTTAAAATCGAGGATTTCGGATTCTGATTGTTCCAACGGATATATTTTGGACGGATTTCCCAGAACTGTTGCTCAGGCTGAAGCTCTGGAAAATATGGGCGTAAAAATCGATATTGTTATAGATATTGACGTTGATGATAATTTAATTTGCAAGAGAATGCTTAGTCGTTTGGTTTGTTCAAAATGCGGTTCGGTTTTTAACAGTGCAACTGAAATGAGGCCTAAAATCGAAAATATTTGTGATAATTGCGGTTCAAAGCTCATTCAAAGAAAAGACGATACTGAAAATACGATTAGAACGCGATTGAAAGTTTACAAAGAGCAGACTTTGCCTCTGCGCGATTATTATTCTTCAAAAAAAATATTGAAAAAAATTGACGGCAGTAAGCCTATTGCTCAATCTTCGGCCGAAGTTCTGAATTTGGTGAAAAATTAATGCTTAAACGAAATTTGAATATAAAGTTGAAATCGCGTGAAGAAATTGATATAATGCGCGAAGCCGGAAGAATTTCGGCGCTTGCTCTTAAGACGGCGGGGGAAGCAATAGAGCCCGGGATAAGTACTAAAGAGTTAGATATTATTGCGCAAAATTGTATTGAATCTAATGGTGCTAAGCCTTCTTTTTTAGGAGTTGACGGATTTCCGGCAACGGCTTGTATATCAGTTAATGAGCAGCTTATTCATTGTATACCGTCTGGTGAGAAAATTATCAAAGAAGGCGATATCGTAAGTATTGACGTTGGAGCGTGTATCAACGGATTTCATGGCGATAATACAAGAACTTTTGCGTGCGGTAAAATTTCAAAAGTTGCTAAATCTTTATTGGAAGTTACTGAAAAATCGTTGCAAATAGGAATTGAAAATGCCAAAATAAGTAATCATATAGGCGATATAGGGCATAGTATTCAGAATTTTGTAGAATCTTTTGGTTTTTCGGTAATTAAAAATTATGTAGGTCACGGTATCGGACGTTCTGTTCATGAAGCTCCAAGCGTTCCAAATTATGGTAAAAAATTTTCCGGTCCTGTTATCGAAAACGGTCTTGTAATTGCTATTGAGCCAATGGTAAGTATAGGTTCGCCCGAGCTTGAAGCTTTATCGGAAAGTGGCTGGAATGTTGTTACTAAAGATAGGTCTCTTTGTGCACACTTTGAGCATACAGTTGCTATAACTGAAGAAGGTACTTTTGTTCTTACTTTAGTTTGAGTTCTTAATTTTATTTATTTGTTTTATTTTTTGTTTTTTAAAGGAGTTTTTATTAATGGCTAAGTCTGACAATATCGAAATGGATGGAATTGTTGTTGAAGCTCTGCCAAGTGCTTTTTTTAAAGTAAAATTACCTAATGATCATATTGTAGTATGCAGAATTTCAGGCAGGCTTAGGTGCAATTCTATAAGAGTTATTGCCGGTGATAAAGTAAAAGTCGAGTTTTCGCCTTATGATTTGACTCGTGGACGTATTGTTTGGAGAGACTCTGCAAATAAAGAAACTCCGCTGGTTAATTAATTTTTTAATTCATGAGGGGGGGATTTATAATGAAAGTTAGACCGTCTGTAAAAAAAATTTGCAATAAATGCAAAATTATCAGAAGAAAACGCAGAATTATGGTTATTTGTGAAAATCCTAAGCATAAACAAAGACAGGGTTAGTTTAATTAATAATTTTAGTAATTTAGTAATTTAGTAATTTAATTAGGAGGTATATAATGCCACGTATATCAGGTATAGATCTTCCTCTTGACAAGAGAATCGAATTCGGCTTGACTTATATTAAAGGCATCGGGCTTACTACTTCGAGAAAAGTCTTGAAAAAAGCTAATATTAGTTTTGATAAAAGAGTTAAAGATTTAACTGAAGACGAAACAAGAGCTATTTCAGAAAGTATTGCCAAGTTTGAAATTCCAGTTGAGGGTGACCTCAGAAGAATTGTTTCGCTTAATATCAAAAGACTGACGGATATAAAGTGCTATCGAGGAATCAGGCATCTTAGAGGCTTGCCTGTAAGGGGCCAGCGCACTAAGACAAATGCCAGAACTCGAAAGGGTCCGTGCAAGACTATTGCAGGCAAGAAAAAAGAGAAAAAATAAGAATTAATTTTGATTTTTAGGAGAAGTTTTTATGGCTAATGAAAAAAGAAGGGTGATTCGCAAAAGTCAGCGCAAGAATATCGAAAAGGGCATGGCGCATATTCAGGCGACTTTTAATAATACGATTGTTACGATATCTGATACGGCCGGGAATGCTATTACTTGGAGTAGTGCGGGTTCGCTTGGATTTAAAGGCTCTAAAAAGTCTACGCCTTTTGCGGCTCAGTCTACGGCTGAAGCTGCCGGCAGGAATGCTATGGAACACGGTGTTCGCTCAGTTGAAGTTTACGTAAAAGGTCCGGGGTCAGGTCGGGAGTCTGCAATTAGAGCTTTGCAAGCTATAGGATTAGAGATTACTTTGATTAAAGACGTCACCCCGATTCCGCATAACGGCTGTAGGCCGCCTAAGAGACGCCGTGTTTAACTTTTTTATATTTTTATAAATTTTACAAAGTGAGGGATTTTTGTGGAGAAAAAATGCAAATTATGTAGAGCTGAAGGTCAAAAATTATTTTTAAAAGGCTCAAGATGCTTTTCAGATAAGTGTTCGATTTCGAGAAGACAAAGCACTCCAGGTCAGCATGGGGGAGCGAGAAAAAAATCTTCTGAGTACGGAATTCAGTTAAGAGCGAAACAAAAAACAAAGAGATATTACGGAATACAAGAAAAGCAGTTTAGGCATTATTATGATTTAGCGCTTAAAATAAAAGAAGGCAAAACTGGTGAAAATATGCTTTCGCTTATAGAACGCCGTTTGGATAACGTAGTTTATAGGCTGGGTTGGGCGGTGTCACGCACTCAAGCAAAACAGTTTACGATTCATAGAAGCTTTTGTGTTAATGGGCATATGGTAGATATCTCTTCATATCTTGTCAGTACTGGTGATATCATAACAGTTTCTGACAAAGGCAAAAAAAGAGAAATTTTAAAGTCTATTATTGCTGAGCATTCGACTAAGAATCTTCCTAAATGGCTTGAGTTTTCTAATCCGGAGCACTTTGAAGCTAAAGTTTCTGCGGTTCCCAGAAGAGAAGATATTGATTTGGAAGTCTCAGAAACGTTGATAGTAGAGCTTTATTCAAAATAGCTTAAAATTAAAAAAATCAGGAGGAATCTGGATTGGAATTAGGTAAAATAATTATAAAAAATGCTTCTCCGGACGGAAAATATGCCGAGTTTGTTGTTGATCCTTTGGATCGTGGCTTTGGTTCGACTCTGGGAAATAGTCTCAGGCGTGTACTGTTATCTTTTTTGCCAGGTTCGGCAGCTAGTTCTGTAAAAATCGACGGTGTTACTCATGAATTTTCTACGATACCTGGAATTCGTGAGGACGTTACTGAAATTATTCTTAATATTAAAGACATAGTAGTGCGTCTTGAGGGCTGTGATGCTAAGACTGTTTACGTTAATCTAAAAGGTCCATGTGAGTTTACTGCTGATATGATTGAATCAGATGCTGATTTAAAAGTTTTGAGCAATAATTTGATTGCTACGTTAGATGAAGGCGCAGAACTCAAAATGGAAATTACTTTTACGTCTGGTATTGGCTATGTTTCTGCTGAACAAAATAGAGATATTATGCCGTCAGTTATGAATTTAATACCTGTCGATTCGCTTTATTCGCCGATTACTAAAGTAAATTACGTGATTGAAAATACTCGTGTCGGTCAAATTACTGATTATGATAAGCTTATTTTAAAAGTCTGGACTAATGGTGTAATATCGCCGCAAGAAGCTGTTGCATATGCTTCGAATTTATTAATGGAACACTTTGCAGTATTTCGTGGAATTGGCTCTAGTTTTAAATTAAATTTAGGCTATGGTGATGATTTTAAAGCTAGTTTGGGCGACTTGAGTTTAGACGATTTAGGATTTTCTGTCAGGACTCATAATGCTTTGAAAAGAGTAGGGATTGAAAGACTTAGCCAAATCTTGGTCATGAAATATGATGAAATAGCAGGTATAAGAAATCTGGGGAAAAAATCGTGCGATGAAATTGTTGCTAAAATTAAAGAATTCGGCTGGAAAAACGATAAGACTAATAAAAAGAAAGTTAGGTCTTTAGAAGACTATAAATTTGAAAATGATTCTGACGTTAGTGCTGAAGCAAGCGATGATGAAAGTGATATAGAGAATAGTTTTGATATTAATGATGAAAGTGATTTCGAAGATAGCAGCGATGTTATTGAAGAAAGTGATATAGAAAATAGTTTTGATATTAATGATGAAAGTGATTTCGAAGATAGCAGCGACGATTCAGAGCAAAATTAGATTAAAATCAGGAGGTAGTTAATATGTGTGCTAGAAAATTGGGAAGAGTTACTTCTCATCGTATGGCGATGCTTAAAAATTTAGTAAAGTCTTTATTGACTTATGGTAAAATTAAGACGACTTATTTTAAAGCCAAAGAACTTGAGTTTTTTGTAGGCAAGTATATTTCGCTTGCTAAACGTGATGAAGTTCCTACGCTTAGTACAAAAAGAAAAATGTTTGCATTTCTGGGTGAAGATGTAACTTATGAAGTTCTTAAAAATTTAAGAGCTAAGTTTGCCAACAGAAACGGCGGATTTACTCGAGTTATAAAACTTGGTCCAAGGCGCGGCGATGCTGCTGAGATGGCAGTTGTAGAGTTAGTAATTTAATTTTGGTTTTTAGTAAAAATTTGATAAAAAACGAAGACTTGGAGGATTTTCGTGGATGTTGTGTTATTTGTTTTTTTAGTTTCTTTATTATCTTTAGCTTTTGCAGTTTCTAAATATGTAAAAATCAAAAATTATAATATTATTAACGAGAAAGCTAAAGAAATTTCTGACGCAATACGCGTTGGAGCTACGGCGTATCTTAAAAGGCAGTATCGAAGTGTATCGATATTTTTTGCGGCAGTTTTTGTCGTGTTATTAATTTGTTCGTTTTTTGGAGTAGTAGGAAAATTAGTGCCTTACGTGTTTATTTTGGGCGGATTTTTCTCGGCACTTTCGGGTTTTATTGGCATGAGAACGGCTACTATGGCAAATGTACGGACGGTTTCGGCAACTCAAAAAGGCTTAAACGAAGGCTTGAAAGTTGCATTTTCGGCAGGTAGTGTTATCTCGTTTGTTATTGTAGGCTTCGGACTTTTAGGAATATCGCTTTGGTTTTGGTTTTTAAAATTTTGGTACTCAAGAGCCGGAATTGTTGATGCAGAATTAACTCAAAATATTGTTTCGAATATGCTGACGTTTGGGATGGGCGTTGCTTGCATGTCTTTGTTCGCGCGTGTTGGCGGAGGTATTTTTACAAAAGCTGCTGACGTCGGTGCAGATTTAGTCGGTAAAGTTGAAGTCGGAATCCCGGAAGATGACCCCAGAAATCCTGCTGTTATTGCAGATAATGTCGGAGATAACGTCGGTGATGTTGCAGGGATGGGCGCAGATTTATACGAATCTTTTGTTGGTGCGATGATTTCGACTGCGGCACTCTCGATTGGTGCTGGATTCGGAATGGACGGCGTAGTTTTTCCTATGCTTTTGTCAGCATTCGGAGTTATAGTCTCGATGATTGGTACTTTTTTTGTTAAAACGCATGAGAATGCCGATCAAAAGTCGTTGCTTAATTCTTTAAGAAGAGGCACACAAGTTAGTTCTATTTTAATGATATTAGGTTCTTATTTTATTATAAATAAATTTTTCCCGCAGTGCGAAAAATTATTTGTTTCGCTCTCAGTAGGCTTAATTGCCGGAATTCTAATAGGTTTTTTTACGGAATTTTTTACTTCTGATACATATAAGCCGACTAGAAAGCTCGCAAAGTCGTCTGAAACCGGCTCGGGAACGGTAATAATTTCGGGCCTGTCTTTGGGTATGCTTTCGACTTTGGCTCCATGCATCATAATTGGAATCGCTGTTTTGTTGAGCTTTTTTGTTTGCGGCGGAACTACAAGTACAGCGTTGGGGTTTAGCAGAGGACTGTATGGGGTTGGAATAGCTGCAGTCGGAATGCTTTCAACTTTGGGTATAACTCTTGCAACTGATGCTTATGGACCGATTGCCGATAATGCCGGTGGAATTGCTGAGATGTCTAATTTGGGCGAAAATGTTCGCAATAGAACCGATGCGCTCGATGCTCTGGGGAATACTACGGCGGCAACCGGGAAAGGTTTTGCGATTGGCTCAGCGGCACTTACTTCTCTTACTTTAATTGCTGCTTATATTTCTGAAGTTAAAGTATTCGCGCCTAATTTGAAACTTGATTTAAATGTTACAAATCCGCCTGTTTTGATTGGTTTGTTTATTGGTGCTATGCTTCCGTTTTTGTTTTCGGCATATACTATGGAAGCCGTCGGAAAGGCCGCGATGAGTATAGTTCATGAAGTTCGTAGGCAGTTCCAAAATATAAAAGGCCTCATGGAAGGTAAAGCAAAACCTGATTATTCTTCTTGTATTTCGATTTGTACGGGCGAATCCGTAAGGCTTATGTTAGTTCCTGCGGCGGTTTCAATTGCAACACCGATTTTAGTCAGTGCAATTTTGGGAGTTTCGGGTACAGCCGGATTACTGGCTGGCGTTACTGTTTGCGGTTTTGTTCTTTCGACCATGATGTCAAATGCAGGTGGCGCTTGGGATAATGCGAAAAAGCATATTGAAGCAGGAAATTTTGGCGGCAAAGGCTCAAGTTCGCATAAAGCTGCTGTTGTAGGCGATACAGTTGGTGACCCGTTTAAAGATACTTCGGGACCATCGATAAATATTTTGATAAAACTTACTTCTATGGTCGCAATCGTATTTTTAGGGGTTGCTTTGTTATCGAATTGGATGTAAAATATCGAGTGTAAAAATTTATTAGGGGGATTTAATTTGGGAAGTAGATTAGAAAAATCGGAAATTATAAAAGAAAATGCGCGGCATGAAAAAGACACAGGTTCTACCGAAGTACAAGTTGCTTTAATTACTTGCAGAATTGCAAATTTAACTGAACATTTGAAAATTCACAAAAAAGACCATCATTCGCGCCGCGGCCTTATTATAATGATTAATCATAGACGTAAGCTTTTAAAATATTTGTCGAAGTCTAATTTTGACAGATATAATAATTTAATTGCTAGACTTGGCATAAGATCAATAGTAGCAAGAGGCTAGATTTGGCGCTAAATATTTTTAAAACTGAGATTTTAGGTAAGCCGCTCGAAGTTGAGATCGGGAAAATGGCGTTGCTTGCGAATGGCTCTTGTTTAGTGAGATTCGGCGAAACTGTGATTTTGACGACAGTTGCTATGTCAGATAAACCTAAAGAGGGAATTGATTTTTTCCCTCTTGTAGTCGACTTTGAAGAAAAGCTTTATTCGGTAGGTAAAATTCCGGGGTCTTTTTCAAAACGTGAGGGCAAACCTTCGGAAAAAGCGATTTTAATTTCGAGATTAATAGATCGTTCGATAAGACCGCTTTTTGATAAAAATATGAAAAACGATGTTGCAGTAGTCTGTACTGCACTTTCGGTCTCGGATGAATATTCGCCAGAGATAGCTTCGATAATCGGAGCTTCGATTGCGCTTTCGATTTCTGATATTCCATGGGATGGTCCTGTTTCTGCATCGATTATCGGACTTATTAAAAATAAAATTACAGTTAATCCAAGTGAGATTCAAATTAATAATGAGTCTGACTTGAATTTAACTGTTTCTTCAACTAATCAAAAAATTTTAATGATTGAAGCCGGTGCAAATCAAGTTAATGATAATTTAATGTTCGATTGCATTATGACCGCTCATGAGATAAATAAAAAAATAATTGAGTTTATTTCAAAAATTGCAAATAAAGTAGGCAAAACTAAAATAAAATTGAATTGTGATAATAAAAATCTCGAACTTAAAAATAAAATTTTTGAATTATCTAAAGAAAAAATTGCTAATACTTTTGGTATAACTGAAAAAATTGACCGTGAATTGCAAATTTCAAAAATTAAAGAAGAATTGTTAGCTAATTTATTACCAGATTATCCTGATGCAGGTAATTTTATTAGTTCGTGTATTATAGAAGTGCAAAAATCTGTTGTTCGTGATTGGATTTTTAAACTTGATAAGCGTGTTGATGGTCGAAAATTAGATGAGATTAGACCATTGAGTTCCGAAGTAGCGTTACTTCCTAAAGTTCATGGCTCCGCGCTTTTTACCAGAGGGAAAACGCAAGTTTTGACTATAGTAACTTTGGCGCCTCTTAGTGAGTATCAAGTAATTGACGGAATCTCGAATTTAGAAAAAAAGTATTATATACATCATTATAATTTTCCTGCTTATTCTGTTGGTGAAGCAAGACCTGCAAGAGCCCCCGGAAGACGTGAAATCGGGCACGGGGCACTCGCCGAAAGGGCTTTAAGGCCTGTTATTCCGTCAGTTTCTGAGTTCCCGTACACTATAAGACTAGTTTCTGAGGTACTTTCTTCGAATGGCTCAACATCACAAGCGTCGGTTTGTGCTTCTACTCTTGCGCTTATGGATGCAGGTGTGCCTATCAAAGAACCCGTTGCCGGGATTTCGTGCGGTTTGGTAACTTTTGGAGACAAATGGAAAACTTTTGTTGATATTCAAGGCATAGAAGATTTTTACGGCGATATGGACTTTAAAGTTGCAGGAACAAAAAACGGCATAACTGCGATTCAGGTCGACGTTAAAATCGATGGATTATTACCGGAGATTGTAAAAGAAGCGTTTGAAGTAACGAAAAAAGCAAGATTAAAAATTTTAAACGAATGCATACTAAAAACGCTTTCTAAGCCACGTGGGAGCGTTGCAGATGTTGCTCCTAAAATACTCAGTATCGCAGTACCTGTTGATAAAATACGCGATATCATAGGAACAGGTGGCAAGACTGTTCAAAAGATATGTTCGGATTTTAACGTTAATGTTGATATAGAAGAAGACGGTAGAGTTTTTGTTTCGTCTAAGAATTTAAAAAATTGTAATACGGCAATTGATTATATTAAAAATATTATAAAAGATATTGCGGTTGGCGATATTGTTATAGGCAAAATCACACGTGTGACAAATTTTGGTGTTTTTGCCGAAATTGCTCCAGGAAAAGAGGCTATGTGCCATATTTCTAAGCTTTCAGATAGAAGAATCGAACGAGTAACTGATGTTTTAAATATCGGCGACATTGCTACGTTTCAAGTTACGAATATAGATGATAAAGGACGAATTGACCTTAGGAAGTTCCGCTAAGTAATATTTGGTTGCGTGCTAAAATAGTTTAAAGAAACAAAGGGCTAGTTCTAGAGAAAGAAAGAAAATGATAATATCAATTGATTGATTTTCTTGAAATTTAACATAAACTGTATTGTGCTATGAGTTTTTACACGTCACGGATAGTCGTTGCTAAAAAAGAAAAAGCAGTCTCAGGCATAGCCGGAGAATGTGGTTTAGTCTTTTATGTCACTATATTTATACAGTAGAGATAATATTCTATGAAATTATTGCTTTTATTAATTTTTGCAATACCTAAAAACTATTAACTCAGTTTATATCTAATTCCAAGATTTTAAACGGGTTCTTAGAGTAAATCCAAAAATATTAATAAAGTTGTTCACAAGTTTTCGAAAATTTGAATAAAATCAAAAATATAGAAAAAATTTGGGAAAAACTATTGACTTTTAATTTTAAAGAGCGTTACAATAAAAGATGTCTAAGTTTAGTTAGGAGAGCGTATTATTGTGAGTGAAAGTAAAGAATTGTTTCAGAAAGGACTTCGAGATGGGGTTGCAATAGGTGTGAGTTACATTCCAGCTGCCATGGCGATTTCTATTGCTGCGTCAAAGCAAAATTTTCCGTTTGGAATTTGGGAATTAATGAGTGCACTTTTGTATACGACTTCTGGTCAAGCAGCTATCTTGAACTTATTATCAAATGGCACGACTGTTATTTTTATATATATTTTGACGTTTTCAATCATGACTTTTAGACATGTTTTGTTTTCTCTTTCGCTGTCACAAAAATTGGATTCAAATGTCGGAATTTTTAGTCGAATGCTTTTTGCGCCTTTTAATTCAGATGAAATATATTCGATTGTTATGCAGCAACCCGGTAAAATAAAATCGTCATATTTGTTGGGTATTTCGATTTTTCCGTATCTTGGGCAGATGCTGGGCATTAGTGCCGGATTTTTGTTTACTCAATCGTTGCCAGAATCGCTAAAGTCAGCAATGGGTATAACACTTTATGCAGTGTTTTTAGCTTTGGTTGTTCCGCCTATGAGAAAATCTATGCATGTTGTTGCTGCAGTCGTTTTAGCAGGTGCTATAAGTTGGATTCTAGAATGTATACCGGCAGTAAAGTCGGGATTGCCAGCAGGGAGTCCCATGATAATATGTACTTTGTTGACTTGTGCTTTAGGCGCAATATTTATGCCGGTGAATTCCGAAGATGAAAAACTAGAAGAAGAAATAGAAAAAAATAATATATAGGAGGTTATGATATGGACAGTAAGTTTTTATTGATTTTGTCTTTTGTTTTATTCGGAATTTCGTATCTTATGCGTATGATTCCGTTGGTTTTCTGCAAAGGCAAAATAAAAAATAAATTTTTAAACTCGTTTTTGTATTATATTCCGTTTGCTGTCATGACGTCTATTATAATTCCGGAAGTTTTTAGTTCTACGTCTTCGCTGGCTTCAGCTATTTCAGGAGTCGTTGTCGCAGTGGTTTTAGGCTTACTTGGTCAAAATATGCTGGTTATTGCATTAGCTTCTACGGCTGTCGTTTTTGTAATTGAAAATTTTATTTTACATTTATTTAATTAATTTTCTTGCTAAAAAATTTTGGATTTAATTTTAAAATTTAAATTATGTTTTTTTTGAGAAATAAGGCGAACAGCTTACCCGAAAAACCTGGTGTTTATATCATGAAAGATATTAATAAAAATATAATATATATAGGTAAAGCTAAAATTTTAAGACGCCGAGTTTCTCAATATTTTATAAATAATCAGAAAAATTATGAAAAAGTTCGGGCTATGGTTTCGAATATTTCAGATTTTGATTATATAATTACTGATAGCGAATTTGAGGCTCTGGTTTTAGAGTGCAGTTTGATAAAAAAATATCAGCCGAAATATAATATTTTATTAAAAGACGACAAAGGTTATAGTTATATAAAAATTACTAACGAAGATTTTCCCAGAATTTTATACGTAAAACAAAAAATTAATGATTCTGCGAGATACTTTGGACCTTATGTGAATTCTTTTGATATTAAAAATCTTGTTCAAGAAATTATTAATATTTTTAAACTGCCTACTTGTAATAGAAATTTTTCTAAATTTAAAACTAGACCTTGTTTAGATTATTATATAAATAAATGCATTGCTCCGTGTAAACATGAAATTTCGATAAAAAATTATAATATTTTAATTAACGAAGCTATTTTATTTATAAAAAATGGCAGTAAAAATACGATAGAATATTTAACAAACGAGATGCTTAAAGCATCTGAGAACTTAAATTTTGAAAAGGCTGCTGATTTGCGTGACAGAATAAAATCAATTAAAACCGTTGTTACGGAAAAGCAAAAAGTCGTTTCTAATAAAATAAAAAATCAAGATATTATAGCGCTGGTGATAAATCAAAACAAAGTTTCGGTTCAAGTTTTTAGATTTCAAGGCGGCAGTCTTTACGATAGTGAAAATTTTTTATTTGATTTTTTTGATAATGAAATTAGTTTAAGAACTGAATTTATAAAAAGATATTATGATTTAAAAAATTATATTCCGGAAAATTTGACTCTCGACGGTGAAATAGAAAATTCTGATTTAATCAAAAGATGGATTTATAAAACAAAAAATAAAAATATTAAAATTTTAATTCCCAAAAAAGGTGAACAGTTTAAACTTGTACAAATGTGCAAAAATAATGCATATGAAGCATTTAATCATAAGTATAGAAATCAAAATAGAGATTGGTCAGTTCTTGAAGATTTAAAAAATTTAATTAATCTTAAAAATACTCCGTATTATATCGAAGCTTATGATATTTCGAATCTCCAAGGTAGTGATAACGTTGGTGGCATGGTAGTTTTTAAAAATGCAATGCCATTAAGATCTGCATACAGACGTTTTAAAATAAAAACTCTTGAACACCAAGACGATTACGGTTCTTTGAGAGAAATTTTAACTAGACGTATAAAAAATTATCATGAAAATAAAAATTCCAAAAATAGTTTTAGTAAATTGCCAGATTTAATTTTAATCGACGGGGGTTTTGCCCAAGTTTCTGTTGCACAAAAAATTTTTTTTGACCAAAACATAAATATTCCGATTTTTGGCATGGTCAAAGACGATAAACATCGAACTCGTGCATTGACTACAAATAATAAAATAATAAATATAAAAAATAATATAAAAATATTTAATTTTATAACAAGAATTCAAGATGAAGTACATAGATTTACAATTAGTTATCACAAAAATCTTAGAAATCAAAAAGCTAAAAATTCTATTCTTACTGATATTCCGGGAGTTGGTGAAAAAACATCCAAACTTTTACTAAAAAAATTCGACAGCATAAAAAATATATCTTTAGCTTCAGTCGAAGAACTTGTTTTAATCAAAGGCATAAACAAAGCTTGCGCCGAATCTATAAAGAAATATTTTGAGAAATCCAGAACTTGTTAGAACTGTAAACTTGAAATTTATTTTTGTCAAGTGTTTTTTTATCAAATAAATTTTTTAAAAAAAATAAAAATAAATTTTAATGAAACAAACGCGCTCTCCGGTGGCTACGGAGGTAGTTATGTTAATTTAATTTTTTTAATTTAAAAAAAGTTTATTATTTTATTAATTTCGAAATTTCAAACAAAATATTCATAGCTTCAATCGGAGTTAAAGAATTAGTATCTATATTCTTAATTTTTGAAAACATTCCTTCAAAATTTTTATTATATTTTTGAGATTCCTGACTTGATTTTTCTATTTTAATGTCATTATTTTCAAGTTTATGAAGAATCTCTTTAGATCTATTAATTATCGAATTTGGCACTCCTGCGAGTTTTGCAACTTCGATTCCGAAACTGTCGTCCGAAGCGCCGCTGACTATTTTTCTCAAAAAAACTATTTCATCGCCATTTTTTTTAACGTCCACGCGAAAATTTCGCACGCCACTTATCGGCGCTTTTGAAATCTCATGATAATGCGTAGAAAAAAGCGTTTTAGCTTTAATTTTTTGCGTCATAAATTCAAGAACTGCCATTGCAATACTCATTCCATCAAAAGTAGAAGTTCCGCGTCCGATTTCGTCAAGAAGCACCAAACTTTTATTGCCTGCATTATTTGCAATTTGCGCTACTTCGTTCATTTCAATCATAAAAGTCGACTGCCCCGAAGCAACGTCATCCGAAGCGCCGATTCGTGTAAAAATACTTTCTATAATCCCAATTCTGGCCGAGCTCGCCGCAACAAAACAGCCGATTTGAGCCATAATAATATTTAAGGCAATCTGGCGCATATATGTCGATTTTCCGGCCATATTCGGCCCGGTTATTACTATGCTTTTGTTATTTTCGTCAAAATAAACGTCGTTTGGCACAAAAGAATTCGTATTTTCTAAAATTTTTTCGATAACCGGATGCCTCGAATCTTTAAGTTCTAAAATATCAGATTTTTCAATAACAGGTTTTATGTATGAATTTTCAATCGAAACTTCGGCAAACGAACGTAACACGTCAAGTTTTGCAATCGCTGCAGCTGTTCTTGAAATTCTTTCGCTTTGCTCTGAAATTTTTTGTTTTATTTCGCTCAAAATCTTATTTTCAAGCTTGATTCTTCTGTCTTTTGCGCTAAAGATTCTAGCTTCAATAGTTTTTAACTCTTCGGTGATAAAACGCTCGCGCCCTGCCAGAGTCTGACGTCTTATGTAATCTTTTGGGACCATATTTTTATAAGATGCACTAACTTCTATGTAATATCCGAAAATTTTATTAAAGCCCACTTTGAGCTTTGGAATTCCTGTTTTTTCGCGCTCTTTTTTTTCGATTTTGTCTGCAAGATTTTCGCCGCCGTCCATGTCTTCCAGAATCAAATCAAGTTCTTTGTTAAAGCCTTTTTTGATAAATCCGCCGTCGCGAGTCAAAACCGGAGGTTCGTCAACTATCGAAGATTCGATAAGCGCAAAAATATCTCGGAGTTCGTCTATATTTTCAAAAATATCTTGTAAAATCTCTGATTTCATATTTTTAACTAAATTTTTAACGATTTCAAATAATCCAACGGCTGCTCCCAAAGATTTTAAATCCCTGCAATTTGCCGAGCCAAATGAAATTTTACTGAGTAATCTTTGAATATCGCCAATTCTGCCTAAAATTTCACGCAATTCATCTGTTATTAAAATATTATTTATAAGTTCTTCAACGCCATCGAGTCTTTTATTTATTTTATTTACGTCTTTTAGCGGCTTTTCAAGATAAGATCTCAAAAGTCTTTTGCCCATAGCAGTTCTAGTTTTGCCCAAGACCCAAATTAGCGAGCCTTTTTTTTGTTTTGTTCTTATAGTTTCGAAAAGCTCTAAATTTGTAGCCGCACCGCATTCAAGGCGCATGAATTCAGAGCCTTCATAAATTTTAATATTTTTTATAAAATCAAATTCTTTTTTTTGAGTCTCGCGCAGATATGCAGAAAGCATCGCAATACATCTAGACAGAACAAAAGAATTCTGATTCGTAAAACAGTTTTCGAATTCTTGATAATTTAAATTTAGCTTATTTTTCAAAAAAATTATTATATTATTCTTATTATTTTCAAAATCTGATTGAGCATCCCGAAAATTACAGCTGCAAAATTTACGTATAAATTTTTTAAAATTATCCGGAACATCGCCACTAATTAAAATTTCTCTTGGCGAAAATATTTTGATCTCGTTTTTGAGCGTATTTAAAAAATCTTCGCCCGAAAAATTAGTAATTTTAAGCTCTCCGGTCGAAATATCACAAAACGAGACCCCTGCTGACATTTTTAGAAAAAACACAGAACATAAAAAATTATTTTTAGATTCGTCGAGCATATTTTCATCTAAGACAGTGCCGGGAGTTATAACTTTTGAAACTTCGCGCCGGACTAAAGTCCTGCCGTTGGCTTCTTCCTGCTGATCGCACATCACGACTTTGTAGCCTTTGGCAATAAGACGCGCAATATAACTTTCGCAGTTATGATAAGGCACGCCGCACATCGGAGCGCGTTCATTAGAACCGCAGCTTCTGCCAGTCAAAGTCAAATCAAGTTCTTTTGCC